>JBKQVT010000166.1:0-59136 GCA_052139835.1 Thermoguttaceae bacterium | reverse complement strand
GAAGCACAAGCGTGGGCCGAAAACCAAACAGCCCAAGAAGACCAGCGGCAAACGAATTCATCATGTATCTACCGCCAGAATCCTCGCCATGCGAACATAGGTAAGACCTTTACAGGGGTGGCTCGACCCACCCTACGGCTCGTCTCGGTGGTGAACTTTGCGCGGCGTCTGTTTCGTCGCGCGCGTGGCGCGCCCGCTGAGACGCGTCGCCGCGCCGCCGGCAAAGATGCGGAAACTTTCCCGCACCGAGTTGACGCCTTGCGTGCATGACTTATGGTTCAATCACGATGAGACCAGTCGACGACGAGAAACTCAAGAAGACCGCGACGGGGCGACGAATGGAATATTACCCGCGTTGCCCGCGAAGGTAAGTCGACGAGGTCTCGCATTCGATCCTTACCCTCGGGCGACGTTACCTCGGGGCGAGGGGATCACGGCTGCTGATGTGAAAGGGTTTGTGCTATGGCCAAAGTTCAGAAGACCATGGATTCTTCCAGCCTCTCCGAGGTCGTGGACCGCATCCTGGACAAGGGCATTGTGATCGATGCCTTCGTGAAGGTCTCTCTGGTGGGGATCGAGTTGCTGTCGGTCGAGGCCCGCGTGGTCATCGCCAGCGTCGAGACGTACTTGAAGTACGCCGAGGCGATTGGCCTGACCGCCACGGCGGCGACGCCGGCGTAGTGTTGCGCCTCGTTCATCGGCTGTTTTCAGGGAGCTTGGCGGCAGTGGCCCATGTCAACCACGACCTGCGGGGACGGCTTGCTGCCGCCACTCCCTGTGAACGGCTGATGGTGCGGAGTACGCATTTTTCTTTGAGGCAAGACGCGCCGCCCGCGGGCGGCCGGCAGTGAACAAGGAGACCTACGATGGCCGTTTTTTCGGAAGCTTTTCTTCGCCTGCGGCAAGACCTGGACCGGTCGCATGAGAGCCGCCGGAAGTTGATGGAAGATATTCGCAACAACGTCCGCGAGATGGCCCGGCAGACGGGCAACCAGCTTGCGGAGCAGGGCGCCAGCCGCCGCGCCGAGTTTACGGCGATGATCACCGAGCTGCGCAGCACGATCGGCCGGCAGGCCGCCGAAACGCGGGGAGCGCTGGCCGACTTGGCCGCCGATCTCCGCCAGGGCGGCGCGGTTTTCAGCCGCCGGCAGCCGGCCGCGCGGCGCAACAGTCGAAATCGGTAACGATATGGCAACGGGGATTCCCATGCGCGCGTTACTTCAGGGAGGCGACCGCGCCGCCGCGACACCTGACCCGAAGGGTAGTTCCGGACCGCAGGTATGGCCCGAACCCAGCGAGCACTTCGTGCTAACCCCTCAGCTCGAGGAACTCGTGCAAAGGGCGCTCGGATACCTGCGGGCCGGCTACCCTATCAACCTGGCCGGTCCGGCCGGCACCGGCAAGACCACGCTGGCCTTCCACCTGGCCGCCCAGCTCCGCCAGCCCGTCACCCTCATCCACGGTGACGACGAGTTCGCCAGCTCCGACCTGGTCGGCAACGACCACGGCTACCGCAAGAGCACCCTGATCGACAACTTCATCCATTCGGTGGTGAAGACCGAGGAGACCATGAAGTCGCTGTGGATGGAGAACCGCCTGACCACGGCCTGCCGCTTCGGCCACGTGTTGATCTACGACGAGTTCACCCGCAGCCGCCCGGAAGCCAACAACGTGCTGCTGAGCGTGCTGAGCGAGGGGCTGCTGAACCTGCCGAAGCTGTGCAACGGCGGCAACGGCTACCTGGAGGTCCACCCCGACTTCCGCGCCATCTTCACCTCGAATCCCCAGGAATACGCCGGCGTGCACAAGAGCCAGGACGCCTTGCTGGACCGGCTGATCACCATTTACATGGACCATTACGACCGCGCCACCGAGTTGGCGATCGTCGTCGCCACCGGCGGCGTCAGCCGCGAAATGGCCGAGCAGATCCTCGAACTCGTCTACCTGGTCCGCCGCCACGATCCCACCGGCCAGCGGCCCAGCATCCGGGCGGCGATCATGCTGGCCAAGGTGTTGACCTGCCGCCGCCTGGGGTGCGACCCCCACGATCCCCTGGTGGTCAGCACCTGCCGCGACGTGTTGCACCTGGGCAACCCCTGCGGCCGCAGCAAGCTGCCCACCCTCTCCAACGACGAGTTGCACGCCGCGCTGGATTCGGTCTGGGGCGGCAGCGGGAACGGCGACGGGGACCGCCTGTCTCATGCCTGGCCGGTCGCCGCGGCGCCGGCCCGGGCCGAGGAGGTTTTGGCATGAAGAGCAAGGTTCGCAAGGGTTTGCACGACATTGTCACCCGCGGCACGATGACCAGCGACGCGAACAACCCGCAGCGGAAGTTCCTCACCGCCGCCAGCCTGGAACTGAAGAAGACGCTGTGCGAGAAGGTTCGCGACGCCGCCCGGAAGCGGATCGTGCAGATGGATGGCAAGATCGCCGATCTCGAAGCGGAAATCAAGCAGGTTTTGGACGCCGACCGGACCTCGGCGCCGGCCCGGCCGGCCGAACAGTCGGCGTCGCCGCCCGGCCGCGGCTTTACCTTGAAATATTGAGAGAGTAGGGTGGGTCGAGGGAGACCACGCGAAGCGTGGTCCCGAGCCCCACCATAGGAAAAGAGGAAGTGGTGGGGCTCGCTGCGCTCGCCCCACCCTACAAGCTATTATGACCAGCGAAGGACTCCCTCCCCAGCGCCCGAGCCTCGTCGACGTCCAGGCCGCCGCACGGCGGTTCCTCCACGAGGCCCTGCCCGAGGCCCGCCGCATCGACGTCAGCCGGGTGGCGCCGGCGGCGTCCGGCGACGGCTGGGAAGTCGAGGCCGGCGTCTGGCAGCCCAACGCGGCGATCCAGGCCCTGGGCCTGTCCATGCAGCGTGTCGTGCTCGATGAGAGCTTTTACGTGCTCCGGCTGGACGGCCGGCTC
Organism: Thermoguttaceae bacterium; assembly: GCA_052139835.1. Taxonomy (GTDB): domain Bacteria; phylum Planctomycetota; class Planctomycetia; order Pirellulales; family Thermoguttaceae; genus JBKQVT01. Next base: position 56,223 of record JBKQVT010000166.1, on the reverse strand, counting down.
GACGTGGTCGCTTACGAAAGCAGCGAAGTGGAGAGGGCGTCATGAACGTGAACTGTTTGTCTTGTGGTCATTTGCTCGACTTGCGCGACGCCTACGACAACTATCGGGGGCAGGTGCGGTGTTTCATTTGCGGGAGCCTGTTGGGCCTGCACAGTGAAGAGGGGCAGGTGAAAGCGGTCTCGCTGCCGCATTGCCCGCCGGAGACGGTCGCGGCGGTCCAGGAAATCGCGCCGCGGATGCGTGGCGCATAGGGCGGAATTTACAGGAGGAGGAAGCCTGTGTCAACGACGTTGGCCCCCAGCCAGACTGGGGTTTATCTCTACGGGATTACGACGGCGGACGCCGCGGCCTGCCCGGCCGGCGTTGCCGGCGCCGCGGTCGAGACGCTGGTGGAAGGCCGCCTGGCGGCCGTGGTGAGCCGGATCGCCCCGGGCCGGATCCGCCCGCAGCGGGCCAACCTGGCCGCCCACCATCGCGTGCTCCACGAACTGGCCGAGCAAGCGCCCGTCCTGCCGGTGGTCTTCGGCACCGTCGCCGGCGACGAGGAGCAACTCCGCTGCCTCTTGCAAGAGAACCACGACGCCTTGGTCCAACGGCTCACGCGCCTGCGGGGCACGGTGGAGATGGGCTTGAAGATCTTTTGGGACCTGCCCAACGTCTTCGAGTACTTCGTCGCCAGCCACCAGGAATTGGAGGCCATGCGCAACCGGCTCTTCCGTCCGGGCCGGACGCCCAGCGTCGACGAGAAGGTCCAGCTCGGCGAGCTGTTCGTCTCTCTGCTCCAGCAGGCCCGCCAGCGCCATACCCGCCGCGTCCGCGAAGCCCTGACCCCCTATTGCGTGGAAATGCGCCTCATCGACGCCGGCGAGGAGCGCCTGATTATGAAACTCGCCTGCCTCGTCCAGCGCGACCGGCAGGGGCAATGGGAAGAGGGCGTCCGGCAAGCCGCGGGGCTCTTCGACGACCACTACCGCTTCGACTACAACGGCCCCTGGCCTCCTTACAACTTCACCGACATCGACTTGAGACTGACATCGTAGGCGACACACGCCGTGTGTCGTCATCGAATGTCGGCACACGGCGTGTGCCGACTACTTTGAACTTCACCGACATCGACTTGAGACTGACGTAACCGCCATGTTTTTCCTGGACGACTTGCTCTTGGCGCCGATCAAAGGGCTGGCAGCCGTTTGTCAAAAGGTCCATCAGGCGGCGGAGGAAGACCTGGAGGCCCAGGAGAAGGCCGTCCTGGCCGACCTGGCCGAATTGCACCATTTGCTCGCCGTGAACCAGATCAGCGACGACGACTTCAACAGCCGCGAAACCGGCGTGTTGGACCGTCTGGACGCGTGCCGGATCGCCCGCGGCCGGGGCTTCCCGGCCGCAGATGAGCAGTCCCCGCAGGAAGACGCCCATGCAGAATGAACCTTCCCTCGCGGCGGAAATGTCGCCGGCGGCGGAAACCGACGCCACGGTGCTGGAGTTGCTCGACCGCGTGCTCAACACGGGCGTGGTGCTCTGCGGCGACGTGACCGTCACCGTGGCCGATATCGCGTTGATTTACCTCCGCTTGCAGTTGTTGCTCAGCTCGGCGGAGACGGCCCGCGAGGCGGGATGGCTGGCCGCCGGACCCCATTGGGACCGCCGGCAAGCCCTGCCGCAGGGCCAGCAAGGAGCCTTGTACGAGTAACGCGACCACGTTTTTCAGCGCCGAGCCTTCGCCCACCTTCGCCCCGCGCGCCCACATCCGCCTCGATCCCGACAACGTCCGCAACGGACTGATCCGCCTCGTGTTGACGCTGGTCGAGTTGCTGCGCGAATTGCTGGAGCGGCAGGCGCTGCGGCGGATCGACGGCGGCTCACTGAGCGCGGAGGAGATCGAGCGGCTGGGCCTGACCTTCCTGCGGCTTTCCCAGGAAATGGACCGGCTCAAGCAGGAGTTCGGACTGAGCGACGAGGACCTCAACCTCGACCTGGGACCGCTGGGCACGCTGCGCTGAAAGGACATCGCCCCATGGCACACACGCAAATGCTGCCCACCGCCTGCCACTCCGAAGGATTGGCCGACATCCTCGAGCGGGTGTTGGACAAGGGCGTGGTCATTGCCGGCGACATCAGAATCAAGCTTTGCGACATCGAGTTGCTGAGTATTCAAATCCGCCTCCTGATTGCTTCCGTGGACAAGGCGCGGGAAATGGGGCTGACCTGGTGGTGGCAGCAGCCCGAACAGAAGCCGCCGCCGCCGCACTACCTGCCCGACAAGCCGGCGCCGGCCGTCGTGGCGGCGCAAAGCCCCTGGGAACAATACTTGCAGTTTCGACAATGGCAACAACAGAAAGGGTAACGCAATGGCCAAGATGCAAAAGAACCGCCCGCGCGGGCCGCGGCCCGACGACGCCGAGGAAAGCCGCGGCAATTTCGGCTTCAATCTGGGCGGCCTGCTGGGAAGTCTCGGCAGCGCCGTGGAAAAACTGGTCGACCTGGCGGAAAAGGGCCAAGACCTCTCCCACACCGGCGAGCTCAAGGGGCTCGACCCCCAGGGCAAGCTCCGCGGCGTCTACGGTTTCTCGGTCAAGACCGCCCTGGGCGGCCAGGGCGAGCGCGAGCTGAAGATCGAGCCCTTCGGCAACATCCGCCGCGAGTCCTCCGGCGCCGCGGTGGTCGAGGACATCCGCGAGCCGCTGTGCGACGTCTACGATGAAGACGATCACGTCCTGGTGCTGGCCGAAATCCCCGGCGTGAGCAAGAAGGACGTGCAATTGGAGCTGGCCGGGGACCGCCTCACGCTCCGCGCCCGCCGCGGCGAAAAACGCTATCACAAAGAGGTCGTCCTCCCCGAGACCTTCTCCCCAGAGAACATGCAATGGGAGTGCGCCAACGGCATTCTCAAGATCCGCTTTCAACGTTGAAGATCACGAGACAGGAGCTAGGAGTTAGAAGTTAGAATGACCGGGCCGACCACGCTCGGTAGTCTGAACGTCCGGCTTCTAACTCCTAACTCCTAACTCCTAACTTCTAACTTCTAACTTCTAACTCCTAACAAGTCCCTCTCAAACAGCGACTGACAAATTCCATCATGACGAAATCATCCACCGTGGCGGCGGAAATCGCCCTGCGGGTCTGCGAATCGACCGGCAAGGACGTCGGCCGCGGCATCGCCAGGATCGATCCGGCCGACATGCAGCGGCTGGGCGTGGACGTGGGCGACACGGTCGAGGTCGAGGGCAAGCGGCGGACCGTCTGCCGCGTGCTGCCGACCTTCAAGGAGCACCGCGGCAAAGAGCATTTGCAGATCGACGGCGTGGTCCGCGAGAATGCCCGCGTCGGGCTCAACGAGTTCGCCGTGGTCCGCCCCATCGCCGCGGAGCCGGCGGAGGAGCTGCTGCTGGTCGCCCAGGGCGGCGCCCCTTCGGCCCGCGACCTGAAGTACGTGGGCAGCCTGCTGGACGGCCTGCCGGCGACCGCCGGCGACCGGGTGCGGGCGACGATGTTCGGCAACCGGCGGGCCGACTTTCTCGTGAAGACCACGCGCCCCGGCGGCGCCGTGGTCGTCGCCGCCGATACGCTCTTGAAGGTGCTCTCCGGCGAGGGCCAGGCCGGCGCGCCGGCCACCCCGCTCTCCTACGAGGACATCGGCGGCCTGAAGCGGCAGTTGGACCGCGTCCGCGAGATCGTCGAGTTGCCCCTGAAATACCCGGAAATCTTCGATCGCCTGGGGATCGACGCGCCCAAGGGCGTGCTGCTCTACGGTCCGCCGGGGTGCGGCAAGACCCTGCTGGCCCGCGCCGTGGCCCACGAGACCGAAGCCACCTTTTTCTCCATCAACGGGCCGGAGATCATCCACAAGTTCTACGGCGAGAGCGAGGCCAACCTGCGGAAGCTCTTCGACGAGGCCGCCCGCCAGGCCCCCAGCATCATCTTCCTCGACGAGATCGACGCCATCGCGCCGCGCCGCGAGCGGGTCGTCGGGGACGTGGAGAAGCGCGTGGTCGCCCAACTGCTGGCCCTGATGGACGGGCTGTCGCAGCGGCAGCACGTGATCGTGCTGGCGGCCACCAATTTGCCCAACGCCCTGGACCCGGCGCTGCGGCGGCCGGGACGCTTCGACCGCGAGATTTCCATTCCCATTCCCGACCAGCGGGGGCGGCAGGAGATCGTCGAAATCCACAGCCGCGGCATGCCCCTGGCCGGCGACGTCGACTTGGCCCACGTGGCCGCCATCACCCACGGCTTCGTGGGCGCCGACCTGGAGGCCCTCTGCCGCGAGGCCGGCATGATCGCCTTGCGGCGGCTGCTGCCGCAGATCGATTTCTCCCAGCCCTACGTCCCCGACGAGATGTTGGCCCAGTTGCAGGTGCGGATGGGCGATTTCAAGGAGGCCCTGCGGGAAGTGGAGCCCTCGGCGGTCCGCGAGGTGTTCGTCGAGGTGCCCAACGTCACCTGGAACGACGTCGGCGGCCTGGAAGAGATCAAGCAGCGGCTGCGCGAGGCGGTCCAGTGGCCGCTGATGCATCCCGAGTTGTTCGAGTCGCTGCGGCTGGCCCCGCCCAAGGGGGCACTGTTGAGCGGTCCGCCCGGCTGCGGCAAGACCCTGCTGGCCAAGGCGCTGGCCACCGAGGCGGCGGTGAATTTCGTTTCCGTCAAGGGGCCGGAGCTGTTGTCGATGTACGTGGGGGAATCGGAGCGCGGGCTGCGGGACGTGTTTCGCAAGGCCCGGCAGGCGGCGCCCTGCATCATCTTCTTCGACGAAATCGACGCCCTGGCCTCCACCCGCAGCCGCGGCGGAAACGACTCCGGCGTGGCGGCCCGCGTGCTCAGCCAACTGCTGACGGAACTGGACGGCATCGAGGAGCTCAAGGGGGTCTTCGTGCTGGCCGCCACCAACCGCCCCGACCTGCTGGACCCCGCGCTGTTGCGGCCCGGCCGCTTCGACATCCAGTTTGCGATGCCGCTGCCCGACCGTGCGGTCCGGGAAAAGATCTTCGCCATCCACCTCCGCGACCGGCCGCTGGAAGCGGGCGTCACCGCCGCCTGGCTGGCCGGAGAGTGCGAAGGCTTCAACGGCGCACAGATCGAGGGGGTCTGCCGCCGCGCGGTGATGGCCGTCATCGCCCAGCAGATCGCCGCCGGCGCCGCGGCCGCCGACGCCCCGGCGCTGCGCCGCGAGCACCTCGAGGCGGCCATCCGGGAGATCACCGCACAGGCGGTCCCAATTTGCGATGAATGAACCATATTATCTCTACGCGCTGACTTGGCCCGAGTTCCCCGCCGATGGCCTCGGCCGCGGGGTGGATCCGCGCTATGCGGTCGAACTGGCGCCGGTGGGGCAACTGGCCGCCGTGGCCAGCCGCGTGGGACTCGACGAGTTCGACCCGGCAAAACTCCAGCAAGGTTCCGCCGACCTCCCCTGGCTGAGCAAAGTGGCGGTCCGGCACAACCAGATCATCGCCGCGCTATCCATGCGGCGGGCGGTTCTGCCCATGCGCCTGGGCACCATGTTTCAGTCCCGCGATTCGCTGCTGGCCCGCTTGAAGCCCTACGAACCCCAGGCGGCCGACTTCCTCCGCGGACTGGGCGACCGCCAGGAATGGGCCGCGAAATTGTACATCGAGAAAGAGCGGAAAGATGCCGCGGTGCCACGACCATGCTCCGCGTGGTGCCCGGCTGGTCCGGCAGTGAAGCGGGCACTGCTGGACAAGCCAGCAGTGGCACCCGCCGGCGGCACGCAATATTTGACCGCCCAAGGGCTGCGGCTGCGGCGCCGCCGCCAGGTCGATACGGCGGCCAACACGGCGGCGGCGACCATCGAAGACCGCCTCGGCGCCGTTGCCGACGCCTGGCGCCGGCTCCGCCCGCTGCCGCACGTCTTCACCAATCGGCCGGAGAAGATGGCTTGGAATGCCGCCTTCCTCCTTTCCAGGCTCCAGCTCGGCGCCTTCCAGGCCGCCGCGGAGCAACTCCGCCGCGAGTTGGCCCCCGACGGGCTGATGGTCGAGGTCACGGGGCCATGGCCCCCCTACCATTTCTGTCCTTCCTTCGAGCCCCGCGACGAGTCTTCCCCATGCCCTTGCACTTGCTAGGCATTTCCACCGCCACCGAGGCCGCTGGCCTGGGGACTGTCCCCTTTGCCCCCCCCGGCGTGCACTGGGTGGGGCAGGGACCGCTGGCGGCGGCGACAACCGCGCGAGGGGCGGCCCTGGGACCGCTGGAACATGCCCGGCTCCTGGCCGCCATTTTCCAGCACATCAACATCCTTCCCGCGCGGTATGGCGACGTCTGGCCCGACGAGGAAGCAATCCGCCATTTCCTCGAAAGCCACGGCGACACCCTGCGGAGTCAAATCGACCGCGTGCAGGGAAGCGTCGAAATGGCGTTGCGAATCGACCTTCCTCATCCCACGGGTGGCCCCGATGCCAGAGCTGTCGGGGCCACCCTCCCGGCCGACTACCTGGCCGCCCGGCGGGCACAATATCGCCGCCAGGACCGGCTCGTGGCCCAGGCGCAGTGGGCAACGGATATTTACCTGCGGGCGTTGAAGGGGCTGTTTCGCCAGTGGCGACGCCGCTCGCCCGAGCCGCCAGCCACGCTGCGGTTGGCCTTTCTCGTCCCGCGGCCGCAGACGGCTGCCTTCGCCCAGCGGGTAGCCATGCTGCGGTCGATGCAGATCGGCCAGCCCTGCCGGCTCTTTGGACCGTGGCCCCCGTATAGTTTCGGCTGATAACCCCTCGTATGGTAGGACGGGCGGCGGGGAATCTCAGCAGAAACTGGGTGAAAAGAGCAACTTCTGTCTGGACTCAACCCTCACTAAACGGTAACATTCCGGCGGGTGGATTGGGAGCCCTACCGAAATACACCACGCCATGCCACGAAAAATACCACGAACTCGCTGTGTGGTGACAAGCTGTTGGCACGGGTGTTTGCTACGTTAGCGATTGCTTCTGACGTTCTGCCGGGACAGGGGAAGATCGGTGCTCGCCAGCCGGGGGCGGTTTCGGCCGCCCCTGGTGGAGAAAGGGGGAGCCCCCAATGCCCGCTTCACAGGTCTTGGTTGTCGAGGCGGATTTGAGCGTCCGTCACGCCCTGGCCGACATCCTCGCCCGCGAGGGGGCCCAGGTCTCGCTGGCTGGCGATGGCCTCTCGGCGCTCGCCCTGCTGGAGAAGAAGTCCTTCGACGTCCTGTTTGCCGGGCTGCGGCTGCCGCTCATGGACGGTCTGACGATGCTCCAGCGGGCCCTGTTGATTCGCCCCCAATTAGCGACCGTCGTGCTGGCCGGCCAGGGCAGGCTTTCCTCGTGCCAGGAGGCGTTACGGCTGGGGGCGTGCGATTACCTGACGAGGCCCTTTACGCCAGCGGCCGTTCACGAATCGCTGGCGCGGGCGTTGGCTTGCGCGTGCCGCCGCTTCGGGGCCCCGGCGCCGCTGGCGGCGGCTGCCGAGGAGGCCGACGTCCCCTTGGTCGCCGAGAGTCCGGCGATGCGTGCCTTGCAGGTCTTCGTGGCGAAAATCGCCCCCACCGACGTCACGGTCCTCCTCCGCGGCGAACCGGGCACGAGAAGGGATCTGGTGGCCCAGGCCATCCACCGGCGGAGCCGCCGGGCCGGCTCGCCCCTGGCCCACGTCGTCTGCAAAGGGATCTACGAGACGGAACTGGAGGCCGTCCTCTTCGGCCACCCGCCGCAAGGCGTCGAGGAAGGCGGACCGCACTGCCCTGGGCTGCTGGAGTCGGCCCGCGGCGGAACCCTCTTCCTGGTCGACGTCGAGGGCCTGCCGCTTTGGGCCCAGGTCCGCTTGTTCGACGTTTTTTTCCGGGCCGATGCCGGCCACTTTGTCATTGCTCAGGCGGCGCCGCCGGATGTGCGGCTGATCGCTTCCACCTCCTGCGACCTGGAGGCGGCGGTGGCCGAAGGCCGTTTCTATGGCGGCCTCTACTACCTGTTGAACGTCACCTCCTTTCGGGTCCCGTCCCTGCGCGAGCGTCGGCAAGACCTCAAGGCGCTGGTGGAATACTACTTGCAAAAGACCCTGGCCGCACAAGGCATCGAGGCGGGGAAGACCCCCTGGAGCTTTACCCCTGAGGCCTGGCAGCGCCTGTTGAATCACGATTGGCCGGGCAACTTGCCCGAGTTGGCCGGCGTCGTCACGCACGCCGTGGCGCTGTCCGATGGCACGAGGATCGGCGAGGCGGCGATCGCCCTCAGCCCGCACAAGCCCGACGTGCACGGCGCAGAGACCACCTCGGTGCTCTTGAGCGGGAATCTCCAGGAGATCGAGCGGCGCATCATCGCCGAGATGATCGAGCGCTGCGGGGGCAACAAGGCCGCGGCGGCGCGGGCGCTGGGCCTGCACCGTCGGACCTTATACCGGATGTTGGAGGAAGGGGCCGGCGAAGCGTCGGCGGGCCCCGCCCCGCATGGCCGCTGCGCGGAGAATTTTCACTGATCCCCAGCGCCTAAGCATTGCGAAACCGCAAGCGGGGTCCTCGCCCGCAAGGCCGCGCATGCCCTTCTCTCCAATCCCTAATCCCTCTCCTCCCTACGGCGTCGCCGGCGGCAGCGAGGGCGTGGGGATCGTCTCGGGGGGCCGCACCGTCGGCATCGACGGCATCGGGTTCGTCTCGGGGGGCCGCACCGGCGGCGGCATCAGCGCCATGGGAAGCTCTTGGCGGGCCTCGTAAGGATTCGGCGAGGGCGGGGGCGGCGCCGGGAGGCGAATCTCCCAGCCGCCGCCCATCGACCGGTAGACCTGCACCAAGCCCTGGGCGATCTGCCCTTGCGCCTGCGCATAGAGTTGCTGTTGCGTGACCAGGGTCTGCTCGATCGTCGCGAGGGTGGTGAAACCGACGGCCCCGACTTGGTACTGTTGGATGGCGATTCTCAAGGCCTTGATGTCCGCGTCCACGCTCTCGCGGAGGAGCCTGGTTTGCACCTGCGAATGCAGGAACGTGGCGATGCCGTTCTCCACGTCCTGGCTGGCCTGCAAGACCGTGGCCTGGTAGCCGACGATCAGGTCCTTCAGCAGGGCGTCCTGGTAGAGGACGTTGTTGCGGAGGCGGCCGTAGTTGAGGAGGTTCCACTGGAACTGCGGCCCGACGTTGGCATCGAGGGCATTGCTGCTGAAGAGGCCTTTGAAGCTCGTCGCCTGCCAGCCCAACACGCCGGTGATGGAGAAGGTCGGATACAACTGCGCCTCGGCGATGCCGATCTGCTCGGCCTGGGCGGCCGCCAGGCGCTCGGCACTCCGCACGTCGGGGCGGCGGCGGAGCAGTTCGGCGGGCATGCCCACGGCCACCTCCGGCGGCGCGGTCGGAATCGGCCCCGTGCCCAGCAGGTAGCGCAGGTCGGTCGCCGGGATGCCCAGCAGGGTGCAGAGTTGGTTCTCGCTCTGGCGGAGATTTTCTTCCAGCGGCGGGATGAGGGCCTGGGTCTGGCGGAGGTTGCTGACGGCCTGGTCCAGGTCCAATTCGCTTTGGCGGTAGCCCCTGTTGAATCGTGTTTGGATGAAATTCACCACACCTTGCTGCGCGGCGATGTTGGTGCTGAGATAAAGAATTTCTTCCTGGTCGGTGCGGACTTGCACGTAATACTGGGCGATGTCGCCCAGCATGGTGACCACCGCCTGGTCGTAATTGGCCACCGAGGCGTCGAGGTTATCCTGGCCGGCGGCGATCGCCCGCCGCAGCCGCCCCCAAAAGTCCAGTTCCCAAGCGAGGTTGAAGCCGAAGTTCCACTGGTCGGTGAACAAACCCGATCCCGGGCCGAGGGGGCCGGTGATCCCGGCGCCTTCTCCCACGCGATGGTAGTCGCCGGTGGCGGTCTGGGTCTGCGGGAAGAGCCCGCCCTGGGCGATGGCAAGCTGCAAGCGGGCCTCCAGCACGCGAAAGCCCGCCTGCCGCAACGTGAGGTTTTGCCGGAGGGCACAATCCACCAGGCGGTTCAGCGCGGGGTCATTGAAGACGTTCCACCAACGCGCCAAGTCCGGCGACACGCTGCGGACCTGGGCGTCCGAGGCGTCGATCCAATGGGCGGCGACGGGGGCCGGGGCGGGCTGATAGTTGGGCCCCACCTTGAAGCCGTTCCGCACGTATTCGAGCGGACTGGTACAGCCGCCGGCGACCAACGCCCAGGCGGCCAGCGCCACGGCCGCCGGCCAAACTCGCGGTACTCGCCACATGATTCCCCCTCCGTGCAACCCCGCCGCGTCTGCAAAGGCGTCGGCAAGAGCGGCCGCAAAACCGTCAAGTCCTGCAAGACCGTCACAATCCGTTTCCTTGATTCAATCGGCAGAATCCGTTTATGCGGAGAAAGCGAACCTTCCTAGCCCGCAAGGACGCAGGTATTTACCCCAGCTTCACCAAAATTGTCCCCTCTTTAGTGGGCTAGGTCTTGGGGCTTAGATATTGGATCTGGGGCTGGGGCCTTGTTCTAACTATGCTCTCATGGCCCAAGACCCAAGACCTCTCTTCACCGCCCCTGCTGGAGGTGCTCCAGCCGGGCCACGCCCGCGGCGCCAATGTAACCGGCGTCGCCGCCGAGGCTGGCGAAGTCGATGGTGGTCTTGGCGGCCAGGGCGGGCAAGGCGAGGCGTCGCACCTCGCGGCGGACGTGGTCGAGGAAGCGGCGGCCCAACTCCGTGGCCGGGCCGCCGAAGGTCATGCCGCCCCCCAAGAAAATGCCCGCCGGCTCGACGGCGTGTATCAGGCTGACGGCGCCGACGGCGATGGAGTGGGCGGTTTCCATGACGATTTCCAGCGAGAGTTGGTCGCCGGCGGCGGCCTCGACGGCGACCAGCTTGGGGGTGAGCGGCTCGCCAGCGGCAATCTTCTGCCGGAGCGTGCTGGCGCCGCCGGCCTCCAGCAGTTCCGCCGTCCGCTTGATCACGGCCGTGGCGCTGGCGTAGGCTTCGAGGTGTCCGCGGCGTCCGCAGCCGCAGAGGCGGGCGTCCTGGCCGCCGTCGATGATGATATGGCCGGACTCGCCGCCGTAGCTATGCTCGCCGCGAATGACGATGCCGCCGAGGATAATGCCCACCCCGATGCCGGTGCCGAGGGTGAGGAGGACGAGGCTGGCCAGACCGCAGCCGGCCCCCACCCAGAATTCGCCGTAGGCGGCGGCGTTGGCGTCGTTCTCGAAGGTCACCGGCAGGCCGCAGTGCTGGCTGACGCGGTCGCGGATGGGAAAATTGTCCCAGCCGGCCAGGTTAACTGGGCTGGTGATGATGCCGGCGGGGAGGTCCATGGGGCCGGCGGAGCCGAAGCCCACGCGGGCGACGGCCTGGGGCTGAAGGCCGGCCTTGGCGATGACCTCCCGCACGGCCGTGCCCATCCGCCCCGCGGCGTCTTCCGGGCCCCGTTGCGGCTCGGTGGGAATGCTCAGCCAGGACAACGGCCGGCCCAGATCGTCGACCACGCCGAACTTGATGTTGGTGCCCCCCAGATCGATCCCCACGAAGAAGGGCGGCGTGGCCGTCTCGGCCGCAATGAAGTGACGGAGTTCGGACATGGTGCATCTCGACCTTGGAGCGGAAAATCCCGTGGCAACACAACGGCGAAGCACAGCAGTATAGAAGATGCCCCACCGGCAGGCAAGTTGACAGCCGGCCCGGCCGACACTCAAATAGGGAGCGACGACAAATTCCGATCCCTGGAGAGAACCATGTCCGGACATAGCAAGGCCCGCGATGACAAGCGGAAGAAGAGGGTCAAGCAGAAGCGGAACGCGGAAACGGCCGCGCGGCACAAGGCACAGAGTGCCGCGATGAAGGCCTAGCGGCGGAAGCGCCGTGTCGGCGGCTGGCTGCGCCCCTCTGCCGGCAGTGCGCCCGGCGGGGCTGACGCCGGCTCCGGCGCGAGCAACTCGGCGATCATCCCCTGGGCGTCCTCGGTGGCGCTGAAGAGCCGCAGCAGCCAAAGGGAGTGGAACTGGCCGGTCGAATCGAACAGTTCCGCGGGGAAGCAGGCGAGGATGGCGGTGGCGATGCGGGCATTGAGGTCGGCGTTGGGACTGACGTCGGAGAGCCCATGGCGGAAGGCCGCCCGCAACGAAGAAAGCAGCAACGGCCAGGCCTGGCGGCCGCCGGGGCAGGCGGTTTGCAGCCGCAGGTCGCGGGCGAAGTCTTGTGCCCGGACGGGCTCGAAGGCGAATTCCGCGGCGGGGTCCAGCCCGGCCAGGTAGCCGATCAAGAGGTCGGTCCAGCGTTCGGTCCGCCGCCGCAGGTGGTTGAGGCGGACGGCCGCCTCGGCGTCGACGCCCGGACCGCGGACCAACAACTGCAAGACGCGATGCCGCGCTTCGAGGTGGCCGATCATGATGCTCCGCGCGATCGGCTCGGCTTCGAGCGTGCCCTGCTGCCGGTCTGAGGCGCACAACACGGTCGCCCAGACGCGGGTGAGCATTTCGCTGGTGAGAATCTCTTCCAGGACGCCGCGGACATGGGGCCATTGGCCGCGGCCGCCGTCGGAGCCCCTGGCGGCGGCTTCGTGTGCGAAGCGCCCCAGGCTGCGAAACCAGCGATCCAGCCGGCATTTCGATTCCATCCAATACTGCTGCACGCCGCTGGCGGAGAGCCGCCGCGTGCCGCGCACGAGCACCGGGCCGTGGGCGGAGACGATGGCGGCGAGCTGGACAAGTTCACGAGCGTGCATGGATCGACCGGGCGACGGGCAGCGGCGTCGGCGGCCGCGAGAGCCTGAGGGGACCAAGGCTCTCGCGGCGCGCCGCCGATGATTTCTCTCTTGGGAGCAAACCCGGTGCCGCGTGGGCGACCCTCGTGCGCCGGGGAGGAGATCACGTCCCAACGCCTTGCCGCACAAGGACTTGCGGTTGGCTGCCCAGCGTGTTTTCAAAACCGCCGACAGCGACGGACGTTGCCCCCGGGCAACAGATTGCCCGTCCTGGAGTGGACAATCCGGAACACGGAGCCAAGAGCCGGCCGTCTGCGACGGTCGGGAGTTTGGCAAGTCCCCCGCGCCCCGCTGCGAAACCGCAAGCGGAAGATGGCGTCCAGCGAAACGAAGGACTGCCCCCCGGACACAGTCCGGGGGCTTTTTTAGTCACGCGCCAGGGCTTCTCGATACAACGCGACGTACCGCGCGACCATCGCCTCGACGCTAAACTCCCCTTGGGCGCGCTGCCGGCCCGCTTGGCCCAGGCGACGCGAAAGCGTGGCATCGTCCAACAGTTGATTGGTCCAGCGGGCAAATCCAGCCCGGTGGCCCACGCGGACCAGGAAGCCGGTCTCGCCGGGGACGACCAGCTCGCGGGTGCCGGGGATGTCCGTGGCCACCACGGGGACCCCGGCCGCCATCGCCTCCAGGATCGCGTTGGACTGTCCTTCGTAGCCGCTGGTCGACCAGAAGACGTCGAAATGCGGCAGCCATTGCCAGAGGTCGTTGCGATGGCCGAGGAAATGGACCTTGTCGCGGATCACCACTTGCTCGCGGAAGCGGCGGAGGCGGTCGCGGTGCGGGCCGTCGCCGAAGACCAGGAGGTGGACGTCGTCGCGGATTACCTTGAGCAGGTCGGCCGCCCAAATGGCGTCTTTCACCCGCTTCTGCGGCCACAAACGCCCGACGAGAACGACCAGCCGGCTCGCGTCGGGCAGCCCCAGCTCGGCGAGGAGTTGTCCGCGCGTGGTGCCGGGGGCGCACGGCGGGGCCACGCCGTTGGGGATCACGCGCATCCGCTGGGCCGGCAGCCCGCAGCCGACGTAGAAATCGCGCACGCCGCCGCTGTTGACCACGACGCAATCGCAATGCCGGGCGACGTAGCGATCCACGGCCAGCTCGGTCCAACCCTTCCAGGGATCAACGCAGCGCTGGCCGGCAATGACGCGGCGGACGCCGCACGCGCGGGCCGCCGCAAAGCCGTAGGCATTGGCGGCGAACATCCAGGTATGGACCAGGTCCGGCCGCAGCCGGGCGACGTGGCGTGCCAGCCGGCAAAATGCCTGGGGATCGGCCCGCCAGCGCTTGCCGATCACAGTGACGGGGACGCCGGCGCGCTCCAACTCGGCCTGGCAGGGTCCCCCCCGCACCAGCGCGCAGACGTGGACGTCGAATTGCCGCTCTTGCAGACCCGCGGCCAGCAGGGTCAGTTGCTTTTCGGCCCCTGCGCGGTCGAGCGAGGGGATGATATGGAGGATTCTCGGTCGGTGCATAATTGCTGGAACCATGTTACGTGCTGGTCGGCCATCCTGGCAAGAGAGAACTCGGCCGCCGCGCGGCTTCGGGCGGCGTGACCGTAGCGGGCGGCCAACTCCGCGTCTTGAGCAAGCCGCGCGACGGCGGCCGACAGGGCGGCCGCGTCGGCCGCGTCGACCAGCAGGCCCTCCTGGCCGTCGGCCAGCACCGCGCGATGGTCGGCGGCGTCGGCGGCCACGATGGGCAGTCCGGCGGCCATGGCCTCCAGGAGCGTCACGTGGTCCCCCTCCGGCGACGGCACCAGCAGCAGGTCGGCGGCGGCCAGGAGTTCATCGACCTGGTCGAAGGCGCCGGCCGCCACGACCCGGCCGGCCAGTTGTTGCCGCTGGATCTGCTGCTGGACGGCGGGGCGGTCGGCGGCAGGGCCCGCCAGCCAGAGCCGCGCGCGGGGAAACTGCCCGGCAATCGTCCGCCAGGCCGCCAGCAGGTGGTCCAGTTCCTCGCCCGATGGCAGGGGCCCCAGGGCCACGACCAGCAGGGCGTGCTCGGGGAGTTGGAGGGCCGGATGGGTTTCGGCCCACAGCGCGCGGGCGGCGGCCTGGGTCGCGGGCGTCCGCGGCGGCGGCAGGGGCACACCGTCGGCGAGGTAGACGATTCTCTGGCGGGGATAGCCGGCGGCCTGCAATTCCCGTTGGGCGGCACGGGTCGGCGCCACCAGTCCCGCCGCTGCCATCGAGCGGCGTTTGATGCGCCGGCCGCCGGGGGCATCGATTTGCCAGAGGCAATCGCCCCGGCGTCCCACGCGCTCGGCCCGCAGGACCACCGGCACGCCTTGCACGGCGCCAATGGCCGCGTAGGCCTCCTGGCGAAGCTCGGAGACGTAGACCAGGTCGAGGCGCTCCCTCTGGGACCGTAGCCAGCGGGCCAGCGACCGCAGATACCTCCAGGTATTGCAGCGGCCTTGCGGGGCGGGCGCCAGGCGCACGACCGGCACGTCTTGAAAGAGGAGTTCCGCCGACCAGGAACTCTGCCAGCGGGCGGTGAGGATGGTGGCGTGGACGCTGCGGGCGGGCAGTTCGGCGGCCAGGTTGGCCAGGACTTTTTCCGGCCCGCCCAGCAACGGCCAAAAACGCCGTGTTATGATGGCCACCCGCAGCGGCTTCACCGGCCCGGCTCCTCCTTCATCTCGTCGGGGTCCAAGGCGGCCAGGTAGGGAAGATTGCGGTACTTGTCGCGGTAGTCCAGGCCGTAGCCGACGACGAACGCGTCGGCGATGTCGAAGCCGACGAAGTCGGGCTTGATAGGCACCTGGCTCTGCCCCGCCTTCCGCAGCAGCACCGCGGTGCGGACGCTCACCGCCTCCAGCTCGTCGATCTGCGGCAGCAACTCCCAAAGCGTGTTGCCGGTGTGGAAGATGTCGTCGACCACGAGGACGTCGCGGCCGCGGACGTCGGAAGAGAGCAGGTCGAGGTCGATCACCAGCGGCCCGGGCCGCGTGCTCCCCTGGCGGTGAATGCGGGCCTGGATCAACTCGATGCGCAAGGGGTTGTCCAGCCGCCGGACCAGGTCGGTCATAAACATGAGGCTGCCGGTCAGCACGCCGACGATGGTCAGGGGGCGCTCGTGGTAGTGTTGGCGGATTTCGCCGGCGAGGCGATCGATCCCCTGGCGGAGCTGTTCCTCCGTGAGCAGGGTTTTCATGCGGATTCTCCCGAAATGGCAGGGGGCGGGGACGGAACCGCCCGTATTGTAAACCAAACCGGGGCAATGACCAATGGCCGGCCGTAGGCGCAGCGTGCCGATGCCCTATAATAGGCGAGAACCCGGTCCCCTGGAGAATCACCCGTGCCTGAAAAAGTCATCATCATCGGCAGCGGCCCGGCCGCGTGGACGGCCGCGATCTACGCCGCCCGGGCGGAATTGCAACCGCTGGTCTTCGAAGGGGCCCTCAGCGAGGAAAACCGCCTGGCCGGGACCCTGCCCCTGGGCCAGTTGAACCTGACGACCGAAGTGGAGAACTACCCCGGCTTTCCCGCCGGCGACCTGGAGGCCTATTTCCAGAGCGCCCTGCCGGCCGAGCAGCGGCAGATGATGGCCCCGCACCTGAAGCACGGCGTCAGCGGGCCGGAGTTGATGGTGCTGATGCGGCAGCAGGCCCTCAATTTCGGCGTGCGGAGCATCACGGAAGACATCGTCGACGTGGAGCTGGGCGGCCGCCCCCTCGCGCTATCCGCCTCCGACGGCAAGCGCTACGAGGCCTGGGCGGTGATCGTGGCCACCGGGGCGCGGGCCAACTACCTGGGCTTGCCCTCGGAAGAACGCTTCAAGAACCGCGGCGTCAGCGGCTGCGCGGTCTGCGACGGCGCCCTGCCGCGGTTTCGCCAGCGGCCGCTGGCCGTTATCGGCGGCGGCGATTCCGCCGTCGAGGAGGCCGAATACCTCAGCAAATTCGCCAGCGTCATCTACCTGGTCCACCGCCGCGACCAGTTGCGGGCGTCGAAAATCATGGCCGATCGGGCCAAGCACAATCCCAAGATCCAGCCGGTTTGGAACCGCACGGTCGAGGAAGTTCTGGGCAACGATCGCGACGGCGTCACGGGCGTACGCCTGAAAAGCACCACGGGGGAAGCCGAATTGACCCTGGAGATCGCCGGTTTCTTCCTGGCCATCGGCCACACGCCGAACACGGCGTTTCTCAGCGGGAAGATCGAGTTGACCCCGACGAAGTACGTCCGTTGGACGGCGCCGCCGCGGACCTACACCAGCGTGGCTGGGGTGTTTGCCGCCGGCGACGTGGCCGACGACTACTACCGCCAGGCGGTCACGGCCGCCGGCAGCGGTTGCATGGCCGCCCTGGACGCCGAGCGCTGGCTCAGCGCCAACGCCCTGGGGTAATTGCGAAACCGCAAGCGATGGCGGCATACCCTCCCGCCCCCCACCCCCCCGCATTGGGCATAATTTGCCTTTGACTCGGCGGCGACGGCCTGCTACCATGCCGCTCCCTTGTCTCCCCGAGGCGGTCCGAGAAGGTCCCTTTTGATCTTGGTTTGCCTCCCCACTATCTATTAAGGAGTGACGCATGAAGCGTCTTTTGACTGCGCTGGCCCTCGCCGTGGCCCTATCCTGGGCCGGGTGTCGTTGCTGCGACTCCTCGCCCTGCTGCTGCCAACCCTGCGCGCCGCCGTGTGCGTCGCCTTGCCCGTGTGGTTGCGTGCCGAGTTGCACGCCCACGTGCGTACCGGCCTGCCCGGGCTGCGCGGGCTGCAATGCGGCGCCTGCCTACGCGCCGGGCCCGGTATCGCCGTCGGTGCCCGCGACCCACCCGTATCCCGGCACCTAGCGCAAGGGGCGGGGGGCCGCCGGCTGGCGGCCGCCTTCTCCCGGGCTGCCCTTGGGCCGGCCGACGCGGTATAATTCGGGGCAACGGCGACGCTGCCGAGATTGCCCATGGCAAAGGTCATTTTCAAGTTTTCCGGCGGTCCCCTGGACGGCAAGACCGTCGTGGGCGGGCCGGGTCAGGACGACGAAGCCCAGCGCTATTACGCTCTGACCTACCACGGCCGGGTCGGGCAGCAGTTCCACATCGCGTCCGACTATGCGGTCGATATCTTGACCAGCGGGGACCTCAAGGAAGAGCCCTCCCACCGCTTTCAGCAGCACACCTACCAGGTCATCGACCGCATCCAGAACGGCGACATTGTGCTGGTTCTCGCCGAATACCGGCAAAAAGAGGGGCCGCGGGACACTGGGCAACCGCCGCCGCAAGCTTCATAATAGGGGGTGTGAAACACCCGCTGTTGACCTGCTGTCTGTTGTTGCTGGCCGCCGGCTGCGATCTGGATCGCTCCGACCTGGGGCGGCTGCAGGCGGTTTGGGGACGGCAGGGGCTCTGCGACGGTCAACTGCAGAGGCCGCGGGCGATGGCCATCGACCGCGACGACCACCTCTACATCGTCGATATGACCGCCCGCATCCAGGTCTTCACCACGGCCGGCGAGTTCCTTCGCACGTGGCAGACGCCCGCCCACGACAACGGCAAGCCGACCGGCCTGTCGATCGGCCGCCACGGCAACGTTCTGGTGGCCGACACGCATTACTATCGCGTGCTGGTCTATTCGCCCCAGGGCAAGCTGCTGGACACGCTGGGGGGCAAGCTGGGGCAGAAGCCGGGTGAGTTCGGCCTTGTCACCAGCGCGGTCCAGGATCGCCAGGGCAACTACTACGTCGCCGAATACGGCGATTACGACCGCATTCAGAAATTCTCGCCCGAGAAGCGATTCATTCGCCAATGGGGCGGCCACGGCGCCAAGCCCGGTCAGTTTGCACGGCCCCAGCAACTGGTCTTCGACGAGAACGAGAACCTCTGGGTGACCGACTCCTGCAATAATCGCATCCAAGTCTTCGACGCCGACGGGAAACTGCTCCGCTACTGGGGCAAGCAGGGCAGCGGACCGGGCCAGTTGTATTATCCTTATGGCCTGGCCATGGGACCCAAGGACACCGTTTACATTTGCGAGCTGAGCAATAACCGCGTGCAGCAGTTTACCCGCGACGGCCGCCCCCTGGCCTCCTGGGGCTTGGGGGGACGCGGGCCGGGGCAACTGAACAATCCCTGGGCGGTGGTGCGCGACAGCCGCGGAATCATTCACGTGTTGGATACTCACAACAACAGGGTACAATCGGTGAGAATGAAGTAGGGACTGGGGTCTAGGGGCTAGGGACCAGAAAAGCCCCCGGACTTCGTCCGGGGGGATGCATTATCCCAGCCCCCAGCCCCCAACCCCCAGCCCCCAGCCCCCATGCTCCACTACCACCTCAGCTTCCAATCGCCGTGGTATCTGCTGCTGTTGGCGGTGATTCCGCCGCTGTGGTGGCTGAGTTTTCGCAAGCTTGCCGCGCTGGGCCCGGTGCGGCGGTGGCTGGCGCTGGCCCTGCGGAGCGCGGTGCTGGGCCTGCTGATCCTGGCCCTGGCCGAGGCCCAGATCGTCCGCGTTACCGACCGGCTGACGGCAATTTTCCTCCTGGACCAATCACTCAGCATTCCCGCCGAGCAGCGCGAGGCCATGGTCCACTACGTCACTGCCGCAGTGGCCAAGCATCGGAAGAAGGACGACCGGGTGGGGGTGATCGTGTTCGGGCGTGACGCCGCCATCGAGATCCCCCCCTTCGACTACGACGTGAAGTTGACGAAAATAGAGGTCGCGGTCGATCCCGAGCACACCAACCTGGCGGCGGCGATGAAGCTGGCCCAGGCCACCTTCGCGGAAGACGCCGCCAAGCGGATCGTGGTCGTCAGCGACGGCAACGAGAACCTGGGCAACGCGATGGAGCAGGCGCAAGGGCTGGCGGCCGCCGGGGTGGGCATCGACGTGCTGCCGATCCGCTATCACAACCTGGCCGAGGTGGCGGTGGAGCGGGTGGTCCTCCCGCCCGACGTCCGCCGCAGCCAGCCCTTCGACCTCCGCGTGGTCGTCAACAACCTCACCGTGCCGCGGCCGGACCACCCCGGCGTGGTCCACGGCAAACTGGTCCTCTACCAGTCCACGCCCGAGGGAACCAGGCTGCTGACCGAGCAACCCGTCACGCTGCCGCCGGGGAAGAAGGTCTTTACCGTCCGCCAGCAGATCGATGCCCCCAACTTCTACACCTACGAGGCCCGCTTCCTTCCCGACCGGCCCGAAGACGACACCTGGCCGCAGAACAATCGGGCGACGGCCTTCACCCAGGTGCAGGGCAAGGGCCAGGTGCTGGTGATCGAGGACAGCGAGCACAAGGGGGAGCACGACCTGTTGGTCGAGCGCTTGCGGCAGCAGGGCTTGCAGGTGACGGTCCGCGGCAGCGACCTGGCGTTCCAGCGGTTGGCCGACTTGCAGCCCTTCGACGCGGTGGTGCTGGCCAACGTGCCCCGCGTTTTCACCAACGAGCAGATCGAAATGCTGGTGCGGAACACGCAGCAGATGGGCGCGGGGCTGGTGATGCTGGGGGGGCCCAACAGTTTCGGCGCCGGCGGCTGGACGAACAGCGAATTGGAAAAGGCCATGCCGGTCGATTTCCAGATCCAGAACGCCAAGGTCGTGCCCCGCGGCGCCCTGGTGATGCTCATGCACGCCAGCGAAATCCCCGAGGGCAACCACTGGCAGAAGGTGATCGCCAAGGAGGCCATCAAGACGCTGGGGGCGCAGGATTACTGTGGCATCATTCATTGGTCGTTTGCCGAGCAATGGCTGTGGAACCCCAATTTGTGCAGGGTGGGCGACAACCGCGACCAGATGCTGGCCCTGTTGGATCGCATGACGCCCGGCGACATGCCGCAGTTCGAGACGGCCTTCGTCAAGGCGCAGACGGAATTCGCCGCCTTGCAGGACGCCGCGGTCAAGCACATGATCGTCATCAGCGACGGCGACCCCTCGCCGCCGACGGCGGCGACGCTGGCCGCCCTGAAGGCGCTGCGGGTGACGGTCTCGACGGTGGCGGTGGCCGCCCACGGGCCGGCCGAAAGCCAAAACCTCAACAACATTGCCAACCAGACCGGCGGCAAGTTTTACAAGGTCAACAATCCCCAGGCCCTGCCGCGGATTTATCAGCGCGAGGCCAGCCGCGTCTCCCGCTCGCTGATCTACGAGCCCGGCACGGAGCTCCGCCTGGCCCGCCGCGGCGAGCACGAAATCCTCGGCGGCATCGACGTGGTGCCGCCGATCACCGGTTTCGTGCTCACCAACCGCAAGGACAACCCCCTGGTGGAGACGATCTTGGTGTCTCCCAAGCCCGCCGGAGATCGCAACAACACCATTCTGGCCGCCTGGCCCTACGGGCTGGGGAAGGCGGTGGCCTTCACCAGCGACGACGGCGGCCGCTGGACGCAGCAATGGCCCGGCGAGCCCGCCTACGACAAGCTCTTCGGCCAGATGATCCGCTGGGCGATGCGGCCCGCCGGCGGCACGGAAAAATTCACCACCGCCAGCGAAGTGGCCGAGGGGCGGATCCGCGTCGTGGTCAACGCCCTGGACAAGAACGACGAGTTCCTCAATTTCCTGGCGATGACGGCCACGGTGGTCGGCCCCGACCTGAAAGCGGTGGCCATGAAGATGACGCAGACCGCGCCGGGACGCTACGTCGGCGAGATGCCGGCCGGCGACTCCGGCAGCTATTTCATCGTCGTCGGCCCCGGCGCCGGCCTGGCCCCCATCCGCACCGGCGTGACCGTTCCTTACTCCAACGAATTCCGCGACCTGGCGACCAACGACGCCCTGCTGGGCCAACTGGCCGCGTCGGTGCCCAAGGGGGGCGCGGCGGGCAAGGTGATCGAGGCCGCCGGCCAAGGCCCCCCCCTGGAGCAACTGGCCGCGGTGAACCCCTTCCGCCACGACCTCCTCAAGGCGACCAGCCGGCAGGACATCTGGCATTACCTGGTGTTGCTGGCCTGCTGCCTGTTCTTCGGCGACATCTTCATCCGCCGCGTGCAGGTCAACCTGGCGTGGGTGCCGCCGCTGGCCGGCCGGGCCCGCGATTTCGTCCTCCGCCGCCGGCCGCCGCCGGCGGCGCCGCCGACCATGGATCGGCTGCGGAGCCGCAAGGCCGAGGTTTCCGGACAGTTCGAGCAGCTTCGGGCGGCGGCGCGCTTCGAGGCCCCGCTGGAGAAGGCAGCCGGGCTGGACGTGTTGGAGGAAAGGGCTGCCCGGCCCCCGGCCGGCCCGGCGCCGCCGCCACCGCCACTGGCCCAGCAGAAGTCGGAAGAAGAAAGTTATACGGAGCGCCTGCTCCGAGCCAAGAAGAAGGTATGGAAAGAAAAAGGGACTAGGGACCAGGGACCAGGGACCAGGGACTAGGGACTGGTCCAGCGGACCGCTTGCGGTTTCGCCATGAACGAACGATATCCACGAACAAAGCCAATGATTCCAAAAAAAGACCAGAGGACCCGCACATGAGTATTGCTGAAACCATGGAGCGCCGCGCCCAGGAGTTCGTCGATCGCTACGCGGCGGTCCGCGAGCAGATCCGCCGGGTGATCGTCGGCCATGACGAGATCGTCCACGGCGTGCTGACCTGCCTGTTTGCTGGCGGCCATTGCCTGCTGGAAGGGGTGCCCGGACTGGGCAAGACGCTCCTGGTCCGCACGCTGGCCAAGACACTGGACTTGGAATTCAACCGCATCCAGTTCACCCCCGACCTGATGCCGGCCGACATCCTCGGCACCAACATGGTGATGGAGACGCCGGAGGGGAAGCGGTTCTTCCAGTTCCAGCGCGGCCCGATCTTCACGCAGATTTGCCTGGCCGACGAGATCAACCGGGCCACCCCCAAGACGCAGTCGGCCATGCTGGAGACGATGCAAGAGGGCTCCGTCACGGCGGCCGGCACGCGGCATCAGCTCAAGTTGCCCTTCCTGGTGATGGCCACGCAAAACCCCATCGAGCAAGAGGGGACCTATCCCCTGCCCGAGGCCCAGTTGGACCGCTTCTTCTTCAAACTCGTGGTGGGCTACTCCGACCGGCAGGAGTTGGCGACGATCGTCCAACGGACCACCCGCGGCGAAATCATCGAGCCGGCCAAGGTGATGGACGGCGCGGAAATCCTCCGCTGGCAAGGCCTGGTCCGCGAGGTGATCCTGGCCGAGCACGTGCAGGATTACCTGGTGCGGCTGGTGTTGGCCACCCATCCCGGCGGCTCCTTGGCGCTGCCCATCACCAACCAATACATCCGCTGGGGCGCCAGTCCCCGCGCCGCGCAGACCGTGGCCCTGGCGGCCAAGGTCCGCGCGCTTTTGGACGGCCGCTACAACGTCAGTTTCGAGGATGTCCGCCGCGTGTATCTGCCGGCCCTGCGGCACCGCGTCATCCTCAACTTCGAGGCCCAGGCCGAAAGCATCGAGCCCGACAAGGTGCTCTTGGACTTGTTGGAAACGGTGCCGGAGAAGGAGGAGAAGTAAGGCGGAGGGGAAGCGAGCCGCGGGGTTTATCCCCGCGGTTGCGTCGCAGCAACAACCGGATGGCAACATAACGTTTACCCACATGGCGAAACTCACATGGCCGAGACCTCGACACTCCTGAGCCCGCAACTGCTGGCGAAGCTGGAGAAGATGGAACTGGTCAGCCGGAAGATATTCCGTGGGCGGATGAAGGGCGAGCGCCGCAGCCCGCGCAAGGGGCAAAGCGTGGAGTTCGCCGACTTCCGCAACTACGTCGCTGGCGACGACCTGCGGTTCGTCGACTGGAACACCTACGCCCGCCTGGAGCGGCTCTTCCTGAAGCTGTTCCTGGAAGAGGAGGACTTGCACTTTTACACCTTGATCGACGCCAGCGGCTCGATGGATTTCGGCACGCCCACGAAGCTGGCCTACGCGGTGCAGTTGGCCGCCGCCTTGGGCTTCGTCGGGCTGGTGCGCGGCGACCGGGTGAAGATCGAGACCCTGGGGCAACGGGCCCTCGGGCCGGCCCCGCTGTTCCGCGGCCGCCGCAGCCTGTGGCGGATGCTCAGCCACCTCGAAGGCATCCAAGGCGGCCAATCCGCCTCGTTGGCCGAAGGCGTCAAGGACTTCTGCATCCGCAACTCCGGCCGCGGCATCGTCGTGCTGCTGAGCGACCTGATGGACAAGGCCGGCTACGAGACCGCCCTGCGCTACCTGGTCTCGCGCGACATGGACGTCTACGTGATCCAGATCCTATCCGCCGAGGAGATGGACCCGGACATTCAAGGCGACCTGCGGCTGGTCGACTGCGAGGACGGCGACGCCGCCGAGGTGACGGTCACCGCGCCGCTGTTGAAACGTTACAAGCAAACGCTCGCGGCCTTCGTCGACACCGCCCGGCAATATTGCAACCGCCGCGGCATGGTCTATCTGCTGGCGCGCAACGAAGTGCCGATTGACGACCTGATCGGCGGATACCTGCGGACCCGAGGACTGGTGCGATAAATTAAGGAGAAAGGAGTTAGAAGTTAGGAGTTAGAAGCACTGACGGCCCAGCACCTCGCGATTCTAACTCCTAACTCCTCACTCCTAGATTCTTTATGATGCCCGAACTGACCAACATGCTCGCCTGGTGGCAATGGTTGATCGTGGCGGCGATTCCGCCGGCGATCGTGGCCTTGTATTTTCTCAAGCTGCGGCGCCGCCCGCTGGAAGTCCCCAGCACCTACTTGTGGCACCGCTCGATGGAAGACCTGCACGTCAACACGATCTGGCAGCGGCTGCGGCGCAACCTCCTCCTGCTGCTGCAACTGCTGCTGGTGGCGGCGGCGATCGTCGCCCTGGTGCGGCCGCACTGGCGGGCGATGCACCTCTCCGGCAATCGCTTCATCCTCTTGGTCGATAATTCGGCCAGCATGCAGGCCACCGACGTGGCGCCCTCGCGGCTGGAGGAGGCCAAGCGCCGCGCCCGCGAACTGATCGACCAGATGAGTTCCGGCGACGTGGCCATGGTCATCAGCTTTGCCGACACGGCGCGGGTGGAACAATCGTTCACCGACGACCGCGGGCGGCTGCGGGAAAGCCTGGAGGCGATCCGGCCCACGCCGCGCGCCACCTCGCTGCTGGAGGCCCTGAAGGTGGCTTCCGGGCTGGCCAATCCCCGCGGCGCCGAGGACGCCAGCGCCACGCGCGTGGCGGTAGCCCTGCCGGCGAAGCTGGTGATCTTCAGCGACGGCAAGTTCAACCCGGTCGCCGACTTCGCGCTGGGAAACCTCGATCCGGTCTTCGTTCCCATCGGGCGATCCACGGCGGCCAACGTGGGCATCATGGCCTTCAGCGTGGGCCGCCACGAGAGCAAGCCCAACGAGTTACAGGCCTTCTACCGCTTGGAGAATTTCGGCCAGGAAGCCGCCACAGTCCAGGCGGATCTGTATTTCGACGGCCAGTACAAAGACGCCGACAAGGTGGAGATTGCCGCGGGAGCGAGCCGCGGCATGACCTTCGATCTGACCGGGGCCGAGGAGGGGGTGCTGCGGCTGCAGATCAAGGCCGACGGCGATCAACTCGCCTGCGACAACGAGGCCTTCGCGGTCATCAATCCGCCGTCCCGCGCGCGGGTGCTGCTGGTCAGCAGCGGGAACGAACCCCTGGAAATTGCCCTGGGGACCAAGGCGGCCGGCGAGCTGGCCCAGGTCCGCGTCGAGCGGCCGGAATTCCTCAAGGGCGCCGCCTACGCCGCCCTGGCCGCCGGCGGAGGCTTCGACCTGGTGATTTACGACCGTTGCCGGCCGGCGCAGATGCCGCGGGCCAACACGCTCTTTATCGGCAGCCTCCCGCCCGCAGGCGGCTGGACCGCCAAGCCCAAGGTAGCCGCCCCGCAAATCATCGACACCGCGGTCTCCCATCCCCTGCTGCAATGGATCGAAATGGGCGACGTGGCGCTGTTGGAGGGGACGCCGCTGGGAGTGCCGGCCGGGGGCACCACGCTGATCGACTCGGAGGCCGGTCCCATGCTGGCCGTGGCGCCCCGCGAGGGCTTCGAGGACGCCGTGGCCGGCTTCGTCTTGGTCGATGCCGACGCCGGGGGCAGGCCGCAGGGAACCATCGGCACCAACTGGATCTTTCGCAGTTTCTCCTCCTTCATGCTCAACGTGCTGGGCTACCTCGGCGGCCATGGCCAGATGCAGGAAGGGGCCGTCCTGCGGCCCGGCGGCGCCATCACGCTCGATCCGCCCGATCCGAAAGCCGCTGTCGAGGTCCGCACGCCGTCCGGGAAGGCCGTGGCCCTGGGGCGTGCCGTCTCGGGCAGGTGCATGTTCACGGCGACCAACGAGTTGGGAATCTACGAAGCCCAGGCAAACAGCAAGACGTTCCAACGCTTCGCCGTGAACCTCTTCGATCGGGCCGAAAGCGACATCCGCCTCGACCCCGGTCACGACCCCGCCCCACACATCAAAATCGGCCCCGTGGAGGTCCACGGCGAGACGGGCTGGCAGGCCGGGCACCGAGAAATCTGGAAGGAATTGCTCCTGGTAGGTCTGGCAATCTTGCTTCTAGAGTGGTATATCTACAACCGGCGTATCTATGGGTGACGCTAGTTCGAGCCTGCGGCCGTGGCAACAATGGCCCGGGATGGGAAGCCCCGTAGGGGATGCTTCAGCATAACACCTTGTGTTACAAGAGGTTATGTTATGCTGAAGCATAACCTACGCCCGCGACCGCATGGCAGGTTGAGACGGAAGTCGCTATGCCGTTGAAGAAGATCAGTCCCCGGGAGCGCACGGGCCGCCCCAAGCGACAAGTCGGCACGGGGCGACGCTCCAAGGTGCTCAACCGGCTGCTGGAGCACCGTCTCATCACGCGGGTCAGCTTCGAGGAATACCGGGAGAAGGTCCGCGACGTGTACGCCGGACCCCAGGGGGCGATGCTGGCCACCTGTAGTATGCTCTCGTTGCACACGGCCTTCGGGGAGCGGCTCTTTCGGGAGCGGAAGTTCGATCTCCGCGGGGCCCGCCGCATCCTGGACGTGGGCAGCGGGGCCGGCCAAATCGCCAAGCACGTGCTGAAGTACGCCGACCCCACTAGCCGTTTGATCTGCTCCGATCTGTCGCAGGAGATGCTCCGCCGGGCCAGGAACCGCTTGAAGAGCGACCGGCCCGAGTATGTCGTGGCCGACCTGACCCGACTGCCCTTTCCCGACGGTTCCTTCGACTGCGTCACCTGCGGCTACGTCCTGGAGCACCTGCCCGACGCCAAGCTGGGCCTGGGCGAGCTGAGCCGCGTGATGATGCCGGGGGCCAGGATGCTGCTGTTGACCACGGAGGACAATTTTTCCGGGGCCTGGACCAGCCGTTTCTGGTGCTGCCGGACCTATAATCGTCGGGATTTATCGCGGATTTGCGAGGGTCTCGGCCTGGCCTGGCACCAGGAACTGTGGTTCACCCGCATGCACAAGGTGCTGCGCGCCGGGGGCATTTGCGTGGAACTCGTCAAAGATTGAGTCGCCTTCTGCCGATCTTTATTCTTCCAGTATCGTGCCCGAAAATGGGGACTGCCCCTCCGAGCGCAGCGAGGTGCCTGTCCCCTTTTTCGGCGGCACCCGGCAGGGACGTGTTTCCGGTCGCGCGCGACACCGCTGCCCTGGCCGCGATCCCTGGCCGGCCGCCGCGAAAAAATTTCCCTTGTTTCTGCGATTGGCAGGTTTTTCCCTCTTGACATTTTGTCCTCCAAAGAGGATTTTGTTTCAGAAGGCTTGTAAACCGCGCTTGGGACCGCTTGCAAGCCGAAGCAGAAGAGGCTGTGAATTCCCAAGGTCCTCCGGAGATTTGGATTGTGTCGAACTTGGATGCCGGTGGCCCATCAACCTGCACGCGCCTGGAAGTCGACGAAGAACCTCCAGGTAGTCCCGTCAACCTGTTCGCCTGCCCACCTTCGGCGCAGGCCCCCCGGCCGCAGTGGCGGTCGGTCTTCCCCGGGCGGGATTTTCTCGTCCACTCCGCGCACGTCTCTCGCGCCCCTCGCAGCTCTCCCCAAACCAGGGCCTTTCGCCGGGCATTCTATCGCGATATCAGCGATAAACACTGGAACGACTGGCGCTGGCAGGTCCGCCATCGGATCTGCACCCTGGGGCAGTTGGAGCAGATGCTGCTGCTCTCCGACGAGGAACGCCAGGCCCTGATGCGCGCCGGGGATATGCTCCCTTTCAGCATCACCCCCTACTACATGAGCCTGATTTCCCGCGACGATCCGCAGCAGCCCCTGCGCCGCACCGTCGTCCCCACCGCCCAGGAACTGATCCGCTCGGCCGGCGAGGCCGACGATCCCTTGGGCGAAGAACACGATAGCCCCGTGGCGGGCCTGGTCCACCGCTATCCGGACCGGGCGCTGCTGCTGGTGCTGGATTCGTGCTCGAGTTACTGCCGCTATTGCACCCGCTCGCGGATGGTGGGGCACGGCGAAATGGTCCCCAACCAGGAGCGCCTGGAACTGGCCCTGGACTATATCCGGCGGACGCCCGCCATCCGCGACGTCCTCCTCTCCGGCGGCGATCCGCTCTTGCTCAGCGAACAGCGGTTGGATTGGCTCCTGACGCAACTGCGGGCCATCCCGCACGTGGAGTTCATCCGCCTGGGCACCAAGACGCCCGCGGTGCTCCCCCAACGCATCACCCGCGAGCTGTGCCGCATGTTGCGGAAACACCACCCCTTGTGGATGAGCCTGCACTTCATCCATCCCAACGAGTGCACCCCGGAGACCTTCCAGGCCTGCACGCGGCTTGCCGACGCCGGCATCCCCCTGGGCTCGCAAACGGTGTTGCTGCGGGGCGTGAACGACAACGTCGAGACCATGAAGGATCTGGTCCACCGCTTGTTGAAGATGCGGGTCCGCCCCTATTACCTCTACCAGTGCGACCCGATCAGCGGCTCCTCCCATTTCCGTACCCCGGTGGCCAAGGGGCTGGAGATTATCGAGGGGCTGCGGGGGCATACCACCGGCTACGCCGTGCCCACCTACGTGATCGACGCACCGGGCGGCGGCGGCAAAATCCCCCTCCAGCCCAATTGCCTCGCCGGCCGCGAGGGCGACGACCTCCTCCTGCGCAACTACCAGGGGGGCGTCTACCGCTATCCGGACCCCTGAACTCAAGGATGAAGGATGAAGGAGAAAGGATGAAGGGGGCGAAGCCGCACGCTCGCGGTGCTGCCTCCTTTCTTTCACCTTCCGCCAAACCGCCGGGATGAACCCGGCGGCTCGCCTCTTGCCTTCCCCCTCTTTATCCTTGATCCTTCATCCTTTATCCTTATCCGTTATGCATATCGGTTTGACCTACGACCTCCGGGCCGATTACCTGGCCGCCGGCTATAGCGAAGAGGAAACGGCGGAATTCGACCAGCCGGCCACCATCGCGGCCCTCCAATCCGCCTTGAAAACGCTGGGGCACCAGACCGACCCCATCGGCAACGGGCGGCAACTGGTCCAGCGCCTGGCCGCCGGCGACCGCTGGGACTTGGTGTTCAACATCGCCGAGGGGCTGCACGGCCTGGCCCGCGAGGCCCAAGTGCCCGCCATCCTCGACCTGTACCAGATCCCCTACACCTTTTCCGACCCCTTGGTCATGGCGCTGGCCTTGCACAAGGGCCTGACGAAGGCGGTTGTCCGCGCCGCCGGGGTGCCCACGGCCGATTTCGCCCTGGTCGAGCGGATCGAGGACGTGGACCGCGTGGACCTGGTGCCGCCGCTCTTTGCCAAGCCGGTGGGCGAGGGCACCGGCAAAGGCATCACGGCGGCCTCGAAGATCCTCGACCGGCAGGCGCTGGGCCGGCTCTCGGCCGAGCTGCTGGCCAAGTATCACCAGCCGGTGCTGGTCGAGACGTTTCTCTCCGGCCGCGAGTTCACCGTGGGCATTGCCGGGACCGGTCCGCGGGCCGAAGTGCTCGGCAGCATGGAGGTAGTCCTCCTGCCCGGCGCCGAGGCCGAGGTCTATTCCTACATGAACAAGGAGAAGTGCGAGGAGCTGTGCCGCTACCTGCCCACCAGCCCCAAGCGGGACGAGGAAGCCCGCCAGGCCGAGGCCGTGGCCCTGGCCGCCTACCGCGCGGTGGGCTGTCGCGACGCCGGCCGGGTCGATATCCGCAGCGACGGGCGGGGGCGGCCGCACTTCATCGAGGTCAATCCCCTGGCCGGCCTCCACCCCCAGCATTCCGATCTGCCCATCCTCTGCACAATGAAGGGCATCGACTATGTCGCCTTGATCGGGCGGATCCTCGACTCGGCCTGCCGGCGGATTGCAACGAAATAGGGGGCAAGCGATTGGGGACTGGAAAAGCCCCACGACTGCGTCGTGGGGGCCGGCGACCGGGAGACACGCTTTCCCGGAGTATTCACGCCCCCGGCTCACACCCGCGGAACTTCCCGGAACTTGTGGGGTTCGATAGATTACAGTTTCCCGTAGGGCTGCGAACCTGTTTTCGCGGCGGGCCGGAACGGGGGGAACCAGGAGGCGTGCCATGCGGCTCAATCATCGTGCCCTGTGGATGGCGTGCATCACGCTGGCGGCGCTAGGGCCGCTGCCGCCGGCCGAGGGGCAAGAGGGGCCGAAGCCTGACGCGGCGGCGGCCAAGGCCGACAAAAAAGACACGCGGCTTACCCTGGAAGACGTCCAGAAGCTGCGCCGCAAGCGAATGTCGCCCGAGGAGGTGGCCGACGCCGTCGCCGAGCAGGGAAGAGCTTTCGAGGTCACGAAGGAAGTCGCGAAGAAGCTTCGCAGCCTGGGCTTCCACCCCGCCCAGATCGACGCCGTTAAGGAAGCGTCCGACGAGCCGTTGGTGCCCGGCAAAGGGCTGACGACCAGCGACGAGGAGCGGGAGCAAGTTATGAAAACGATGAAGCAAATCGCCTTGAAGAGCGGCGCCGACATCGAGCCGGCCGCGACCCAGCACGTGACGGTCTGGGGGAGCAAAGAAGCCCGGCAGGCTTATCTTCCCGACATTAAGAAGCTGGAAAAGTTCTTCCATACGAAGTGCGCGGAGCCGCTCCGCTGCGGCCTGGACAGGCGGTCCACCCACTTCGTCCTGCTCAAGGACCATGCGGAGTACCAGGCTTGGTGCCGGGTCGAGTTTGACCTTTTGGGGAGTGAGTCCGCGGGAAAGGACGATCCCCCCGGCGTGAAGGAGCAGCGCCGGAAAGCAGTCCTCGACGGATTTTCATGTCCGTCCCGATCTTTCTGGGCGATTTCGTTGCAGCCTTTTCCCTCCATCCACCGTCCTGTCGCGGGCGGCCTGGCGAACATGTATTTCTGGCAATTGGCGCGGCCGCCGCATTCAAAGGTCCGCCCGCTGCAAACGGGATTCATCAATGCGGTCGAGTCGGCGTTATATGGATCGCCAATCTCAACATTCGGCGCGGTCGCCTACGGCGCCGCGACCCGGTATTCCGGACCCGGCAATTCGGGATGGAGCGTCCTCGTCCGACAGCGTATGGCTACCAAGCAGGCCACGCCGTTGGGCGAGCTGTTGAAAATGGACACCGACGCCATGTCGCAGCCGCATTACGCTGAAGGCTGGACACTGGTGGGGCTGTTGAGCAAGCAACCCGCCAAGTTCGGGAAGCTGCTGCTTGAACTCCGCAAGGGCGGCTCCGATCTGGAGGCCATCGAGAAGGTCTACGGTTGGGACGAGGAGAAGCTGACCGAGCAGTGGCGCAGGTACGTCATGGGTCAGGGAGGCAAAGGCGCGCCGAAACGGCCTTGAGACGATCAGAAAAGGTGCCAGGAACCGTTTTCAATGGGCAAGCGTTCAAAACAACGGTTCCTGGCACCTTTTTCCCCCCGCGTCAGTCCCCTTTCGATCTGCTTTCTGGCACGTCGGGCAAACCGGCACTTCGGCAACACGCCAACCTTGCCGCCAGAACTTGAGGGCGGCTCGGCGATGGGCATCGGCGTTCATGTACTCGCCGGATTTCATGTCGCATCGCACCTGCCTGTAGCAGTGCCCACATACAAGCCGGAACTTGCGATTCCAACACGACAGAGCTTTGCCGAGAACGTCTAGCGATTCCCTATCGGGGCCCGTGGACGTCATCACTTCTGACTCCTGCAACTCGGATAAGCCAGCGGGGTGGCCATTCCCGTTAGCATAGCCCTTAGGAACGGGAATTCCAAGCGGAAATCAGATGGCATAGTTCCGGGGACGCCATACATAACTCTCCATAGAAATGGCTAATTGCGTATGGTATCTGGAACCCGGCCGTCTTCGGAATCCGGCGGAATGCGGAACCCCGGATTCGCCCTGGCAGGAATCCACTATCTCATGCAAAGGCGCAAAGGCGAGAGGGGATTGCCAGCACATGGCCAGTGCGGCAATAATGCAGTGCCATGCGTATCGTCATCCTCCACCCCGCTGTTCCGCCGGAAGCCACGCTGGAGGACCAGGACTCGATGGTCCAGGTCGAGGCGATCGCCGAGGGCCTGCGGCGATTAGGCCACGAGGCCGAACCGTTGCCCTGCACGCTAGACCTCGCCGGGGTGCGGCGCAAGCTGCTGGCACGGCCGCCCGCGGTGGTCTTCAACCTCGTCGAGTCGGTTGACGGGGCCGACTCGCTGCAATATCTGCCCCCGGCCTTGCTGGACGCGATGGGAATTCGCTACACGGGCGCGCCGACCGAGGCCCTCTTCCAAACCACCCATAAACTGCTGGCCAAGCAACTCCTGCACCTGGCCGGCCTGCCGACGCCGGCGTGGATCGTCGCGGACAGCGAGCCGGAGGGTCCGCCGCTGCCGCCGGACAGTGCGTGCATCCTCAAGGCCGTCTGGGAACATGCCTCCCGCGGACTCGACGAGGGCAACATCATCACCGCCCCGCAGCGCGACGGCCTGGCGGATCGCCTGCGGCAGTTTCACGCCCAAAGCGGCCGGCCCTGCTTCGCCGAGCAATTCGTCGAGGGGCGGGAATTCAATCTGTCCGTGCTGGGCGGCCCCGCCGGCCCGGAGGTCCTCCCGTGCGCCGAGATCGATTTCTCCGCCTTCCCGCCGGGAAAGCCCCGCATCGTGGGGCACCGGGCGAAATGGGAGGCCGACTCGTTCGAGTTTCACCATACGCCGCGGCGTTTCGATTTTTCCCCCGGCGACGACGAACTGCTGGCCCGCTTGCAGCACCTGGCCGGGGCCTGCTGGCGGCTGTTCGGCCTGCGGGGATACGCCCGCGTGGATTTCCGCGTCGATCGGCAGGGCCAGCCCTGGATCCTGGAAATCAACGCCAATCCGTGCCTGTCGCCCGACGCCGGTTTCGTCGCCGCCGCGGGCCGCGCGGGACTTTCCTACGAGGCGATGCTCCAGCGGATTCTCGACGAGGCGCTCTTGCCCGCCCCTGCCGGCCGGTTAGAATCCAGCCCGTAGCGGATTTTTCTTTGTACCAGCGGGAAGGTCTCATGGCCACGGACCACAGCGCCGACGACGCCGACTACCGCTGGCAGGACTTGGCTGCGGACACCCCCCAGGCCATTCGCGACGCCCTGGAGCTGCCGGCCGCGGGCGCCGAGGCCGAGGATGGGGAACCGGTGCGGGTCGTCCGCGAGGGGATGCCGGTTCCCTGGCCCAACCCGGGCGAACTGCTCTTGGAAGACGGCCGGTCGGTCCGCCTTGCCGGCCAGTTGCCGGCGGACCTGCCGCTGGGCTACCACGACTTCGTCCCCGATCATCGACAGGGGAAGACCCGGCTGATCGTCACGCCGGGGCAGTGCGTGCCGCCGCCGCGGCCGCAATGGGGCTGGGTGGCGCAGCTCTACGCCGCCCGCAGCGCGGAAAGCTGGGGCATCGGCGACCTGGCCGACCTGCGGCGGCTGGCCTCCTGGGCGGCCGGCCAGCAGGCCGATCTGCTGATGCTCAATCCCCTCGGCGCGGTGGCGCCGACCATCCCCCAGGCCGCCAGCCCCTACTATCCCAGCAGCCGGCGCTTCCGCAACCCCATCTATCTCCGCGTCGAAGAGGTGCCGGGTGCCGCACGGCTGGGTCCGCGGCTGGGGCAATTGGCGGCCGCGGGCCACGCCCTCCAGGCCGATCGCCACATCGACCGCGACGCCGTGTTTCGCTTGAAGCAGGAGGCCCTGAAGGCAATCTGGGCCGGCGGCGGCGCCGAGGCGGCCTTCGACGACTATTGCCTCCAGCAAGGGGCGCCGCTGGAACAGTTCGCCGTCTACTGCGCGCTGGCCGAGCAGTTTGGCGACGATTGGCGGCGCTGGTCGGGCGAATATCACCGGCCCGACGCCCCGGCCGTCCGCGCCTTCGCCGCCGGCCAACGGTCCGAGGTTCGCTACCATCAATGGCTGCAATGGCTGGTGGACCAGCAGTTGGCCCGCGCGGCCGTGTTGCCGCTGATGCACGACTTGCCTATCGGCTTTCATCCCGGCGGCGCGGATGCCTGGATCTGGCAAGACCTGCTGGCCAAGGACTGCACGGTGGGGGCCCCGCCCGACGCCTTCAACCCGCAGGGACAAAATTGGCACTTGCCGGCGTTTGTGCCGTGGAAGCTGCGGGCGGCCTGCTACGAGCCCTTCATTCAGACGATCCGCGCGGCGATGCGTCATGCGGCCGGACTCCGCATCGATCACGTCATGGGCCTGTTTCGCCTCTACTGGATTCCCCAGGGTTGCTCGCCGGCCGAGGGGACCTACGTGCGTTATCCGGCCGACGACCTGCTGGGGATCGTGGCCCTGGAGAGCCGGCGCGCGGGGGCGGTGGTGGTGGGCGAAGACCTCGGCACGGTCGAGCCGGGCGTGCGTCCGCGGTTGGCCGCGCGCAATATCCTCTCCGTCCGCTTGCTC
Source organism: Thermoguttaceae bacterium (assembly GCA_052139835.1). GTDB lineage: Bacteria > Planctomycetota > Planctomycetia > Pirellulales > Thermoguttaceae > JBKQVT01. Next base: position 21,865 of record JBKQVT010000166.1, on the reverse strand, counting down.
TGGTTCGAGCCGCGGCCGCCGGCCGAGTATCCCTACCTGGCCATGGCCATGTCGACCACGCACGACCTGCCCACGCTGGCCGGGCTGTGGACCGGGCGGGACCTGGCCGCCCAGCAGTCGCCGGACCTGCCGGCCAACGATGAGTGGCAAAAGCTGCGGCGGCATTACGGCCACCTCGTCGGCCTCCCCGCCGAGGCCGCCGTCGAGTGCGTCATCGAGGCCACCTACCGCCTGCTGGCCCATGCCCCGTCGGCGATCCTGCTGGCCACGCTGGAGGATGCCCTGGCGGTCACGGAGCGGCCCAACATGCCGGGCACCACCAGCCAGTGGCCCAATTGGCGTCTGGCGTTGCCGGGCGGCCTGGAGGCCCTGGAGACGGCCGAGCTGCCGCGCCGCATCGCCAAGGCGCTGCGGCGGTCGTAGGGGAATCGCCGGTCGCGAATCACTTCCGGCGGGCCTGCGAGGTTTCGCGCCGCTTGCCCTTCCCGGCGACACGAGACCGCCCTCCGCCCGCCTCCCCGAGCCCTGCCCGCTCCACCTCGTTTTTCAGGCAGTCCACGACGAAGGAGTTGAGGCTTTGCCCGCTCTCGGCCGCCAAGGTATACGCCTTGCGGTGTAGTTCCGGGGAGATGCGAAGCACGAAGCGGCCCGACAGGGGTTTGTCGGGCGACTCACCGCGCTGGCGGCAGAACTCCAGGTAGTCATCCACCGAATCGCGGAATGCCTTGCGAAGCTCGCTGACCGATTTGCCTTGAAAGGTGATCACGTCCCGAACACCGACGACCTCGCCGTGGAAGACGTTGTTTTCGGCGTCCAGCGCGACGCCTCCGAAGTAACCCTTGTATTCCATCATGGCGTTCTTCCTGCTTCCGTGAGGAACCGTCTTATCGATTCCACACTACCCTTGTCGGTTTCCTTGCGGGGGTGGGGGCGATGGAAGACCGCTCGCACGCCACCCAGCGCGATCCGCACACGGGACCCTTTCCCTTCGCTCAGTTCCGCTCCAAAGGCCCTCAACATCGACTCGATATCCGCCCAGAGGATGCCGGAGCGAGTCGGTCTGGCGAAGACTGCTTCGAGGGTCTTCTGATGCTTGCCCATCTGTCCATATAGTACCACATTATGATATTATCGTCAAGCCACGTTGCGCGTGGAAAGACGGGATGGGAGGGCAAAGGCGGTGGCCGGATCTTGAAAGGATTCCGGATCGGCGTCTGGACGGCGCCACCGCTCGTCTTGCCAATTTGGGCCGTTCCGGGTACATTGAAGTACGGCCTTGTGGAGGCGGCGGGTCCGCGCCGCGACGAGAACCGTTTTCACGACCGCGTCGATTTATGGATTCCCCGGCACGCCGCGTTATCGAAGTGCAGCAGTCGATCCTGACCCCGGGCGAGCCGCGGCAGAAGAAGTTGCGGCCCACGAGGCGGGGCGATTATCCGCACGTCCCGGCGGTCTACCTCGACGTGGCCGAAAAACTGGCCAGCCCGTTTTTGATGGGCCCGCCGCTGTGCGATGAGCTGATCGCGGTGGTTGCGCACTTGTTGACCGAGGAGGAGGCGAGCCTGGTGCGGCGCCTGGGCCTGTTGGCCGGCCGCAGCGCAGCGGGTCTCGCCCGCGCCGAACATCGCCCGCTGGACCAGGTCGAGCCGATCTTGCGGCGGCTCTCCGAGGAGAAGCGGGTGATCGTCCGCAGCGGCGCCAACGGAAAGGCCCGCTACCGGCTCATGCCGATCATGCCGGGCATCTTCGAGATGGTGTTGGTGAGTCCGTCGCCCGACGGGCTGACCGATTGGCACCGCCGCTTCGCCGAACTCTTCGAGGCCCTCTACGAGACCGGCTACATGGGCGACTACGCGGGGCCGACGACGCCGTGGGTACGATTCCTGCCGGTGGGCAAGGCCATCGAGGCCCATCCCCTGGCCTTGCCCTCGGACCATCTGGAAGTGGTCCTCGACCAGTTCGACGCCTTCGGCGTCGGGCAGTGCCAGTGCCGCATCGCCACCGAGGCGGTCGGCCGCGGCTGCGGCAAACCCAAGGGCAACTGTGCCGTGATGGGAAAGTGGGCCAAGGGCGCCATCAAGATGGGGGCCTTCCGCCAGGTGAGCAAGCAGGAGATGCTCGACATCAAGCGCGAGGCCGAGGCCCACGGCATGGTCAATTGGATCATGAACGTGGCGGCGACCAAGGGGCAGTGCTCATGCTCCTGCTGCGGCTGCTGCTGCCACGCCATGCGGACGATCAAGGAGTGCAACGCGCCGGGGATGGTTGCCCCGCCGCATTTTTTGCCCCGGCTGGAGCCGGCCCAGTGCGCCTTTTGCGGCCGCTGCGCGGCGGCCTGCCCCATGGACGCCCTGACCGTAGACGTCAAGGAGAAGAGCTGGCGGCATCGCCAGGAGCGTTGCATCGGCTGCGGGCTCTGCGCGCTGGCGTGCGAGAAGAAGCGGGCCATCGCCATGGAGCCCGTGCCCGACTACAAGCTGCCCTACAAGAGTTGGTTTGCCCTGCTCAGCCGCTCGGTTCCGCAGATGCTGAAGACGGCGTGGAAGGTGCGGCGCCAGAGAAGGAGTTAGAAGCTAGAAGTTAGAAGCCAGAAGTTAGGAGTTAGGAGTTAGAATGGGGGAGCGTGCGGCCGCGCGGGTGCCACTGCTGGCTTGTCCAGCAGTGCGGAATCACCCGCGGTTTCCAGTGCCGGACAAGCCGGCAGTGCCACCGGCCATCACGGCAACTCCGCTTGGACGGGCTCATCCGTGCGCGCCGCCGCATCCTTCGCAAAGTGCTTCCTTGACAGACGCCAGTGCTGCACTGCCAAGGCCACACAGGGGAACGCGCCCCCGACGAAATACCAATTGAAGTTCAGCGCGAAGAGAAACAGGTAGAGTGCAGCGTAGGTCACAAATTGGAGTGCGGAGAGCCGATAGCTCAACCAAGTTGCAACGCAGATCTGGCCTCGATACCCACGCGAATCTCGGGCGTGCCAAAACGCGGCGAGGTTACTGAAATGCCGCAGATGGAGGGCCACCTGCCCCAGGACGAGCACGCCGAGCAACGTCCGGTAAATATCCCACTCCGGCGGCGATCTCTGGGATATCACCGTCCAGAGGAGGACAGGAAATAGACAACTCAGGGCAAGGCCGATCCAGAGTCGTGGACCGGGCCCCCTCAACTGCGCGACGTCTTTCTGGAGTCGCGGATTGAGTTCATAAACTGGGAACACAAAGTGTTTGTCGGCGCCGGCCCGCAGGAGCCGCGCACAGCGCATGGTCAGCGCGCGATCCGAGCAGTACAAGATCGCACACAACGCCGGCCCAGCCCAGATATGACCCACGAGAAACTCGTCGAGCATGATGCCGCCATTATAAGAAACCCCCCAGGGAAGAGCAACCGCCTCGCGCGCGAGCGTCGCGCGGCCGTGTTCGCGGTCGTTTACGCCAGTGGAAAAAACTGCTAGAATTCAGGGGCAATTCCCTCCCGGAATCTCCGGAGCCAACCGCCGTGCCCCTGCTCGTCCCGGAAGAACAACGCCGTTTCGCCCTCGAGGTGGTCCGCCGCCTGCGCGAGGCGGGATATGAGGCCTACTGGGCCGGGGGGTGCGTCCGCGATGAGCTTCTGCATCGTCCGCCCAAGGATTACGACGTGGCCACGGAGGCCCGCCCCGAGCAAATCCGCGACCTCTTCGGCCAGAAGCAGACGCTGGCCATCGGCGCCGCCTTCGGCGTGATCACGGTGCGGGGGCCGAAGAAGGCCGGCATGGTCGAGGTGGCCACCTTCCGCCAGGACGCCGCCTACAGCGACGGCCGGCACCCCGACCACGTCACCTTCAGTTCCGCGCGGGAAGACGCGGTCCGCCGCGATTTCACCGTCAACGGCCTGTTCTACGATCCGCTGGAGGGCCGGGTGATCGACTTCGTCGGCGGGCAGGAAGACCTCGCCCGGCGGGTGATCCGCGCCGTCGGGCCGCCCGCCGAGCGCTTCGCCGAAGACAAGCTGCGGATGCTCCGCGCGGTGCGGTTCTCGGCGGCCTTCGGTTTCTCGCTGGAGGCCGAGACCCGCGCGGCGATCGGCCGAATGGCTGGCCAGATCGGCGCCGTCAGCGCCGAGCGGATCGCCATGGAGATGGGCCGCATGTTGGTCGCTCCCGGCCGCGGCGACGCGGTCCGCCTGCTGCTGGAGACCGGGCTGGCCGCCGCGGTGCTGCCGGAGATCGTGCCGGCCGACGACCTGGGACGGCAGCGGTTGGATCGCGCGCTGGCCATCCTCGGGCGCTTGGAGCACCCCGGCTTCCCCCTGGCCCTGGCGACGTTGCTCTGCGAGATGGCCGACGCGACGGCGGGCCGGCAAGTTTGCCGCCGCTGGCGGCTCTCCAACCACGAGACCGGCCGCGTCGTCTGGCTGCTGGAGCACCGCGCCGACCTGGCCGGCGCGCGGACGAAACCCTGGTCGGCGCTCCAGCCGCTGCTGGTCTCCAAGGGGATCGACGACCTCCTGGCCTTGCACGCGGCGGCCGCGCCGGAGGCGGCCGACGACGTGGCCTATTGCCGGTCGCTCCTGGCACAGCCACGGGCGGTGTTGGATCCGCCGCCTTTGGTGACCGGCGACGACCTGCTGGCGCACGGCGTGCCGGCCGGTCCCAAGTTCCGTTTCCTTTTGCAACGAATCCGTGATGACCAGCTCGACGGCCGGCTGCACACGCCGGCCGAGGCGCTGGCGATGGCGGATCAACTACTGGCCGACAAGAACTGACGGACGACCACCATGGACAAGAAAACGAAGAAGAGGATCGACACGCTCAATCTGCGGCTCCAGACGCTCCGCCAGCAGTTGGCCGGGGCGAAGAAGCAGATGGACGATGCGCAGGAACTGAAGCACATCCAAGATCAGGTGGCCGCGGCCGAAGCGGAACTGGCAAAGCTCAAGGGGCCGTGAATTCCCGCCGGCGCGCGCCGGGCAGTATCCAGGCTGGCATTGCGGGCCACCTTGGAGCGGGGTAAAATGGCCAACAATCGACCCACGGTCGGCGGAATCCCATCCCGTTGTGGAGAATCGGCCATGGCAACAGAGTTCCCGCGGTATACCAGGGCGGTGGCTTGGTTCCTTCGCGCAGTAAGTCTTTTCGTCGTCGTAGTCAGCCTACTTGATGTTCCGCGTCACGGCTGGTCGTGGGATCTCACCGCCGGGCATGGCCTTACTAGCCCTAAAGGCATCTTGATGGCCGCCATGCTGTTTACGATGTCCTTCTTATATACACGGGCCGGAAAGCCCAGACGCGCCGTCGCTGTGGCGACCATCCTGTTGGGGCTTCTGGTCGTCGGTTGCTTATCCGTGGGCACGCTTCGGTAGGTCGGACCCGCCTGGCTGGCTCCCCGGGGACTTGCCGACCGGCCATACCCGGCGGCCGAAGAAACGTTATAATAATAGGCAGACCGTGCGGGCGATCCACTCCCTAGCGAAGGAGACCGGCCATGGACGAATTGCAGCGTCAAGTGCGGCGTGCCCAACGGCGACTGGCGGCCCAGCGGCTGCTGGGGGCGCTGGGGTGGTGCTGGTTTGTCAGCCTGCTGGCAGCCCTGGCCCTGGTGGTGGCGGAGAAGTTTCATCCCTTGGGCTTCGCCGCGTGGACGTGGGCGGGGGGGGCCCTGGGCGGGGCGATGGTCGCCGGGCTGATCGCGGCCCTGGCCTGGGCGCTTTGGACTCGGCAGAGGCCCCTGGCGGCGGCCATCGAGCTGGACCGCCGCTTCCAATTGAAGGAACGCGTATCCAGCACGTTGGCGATGCCGGCCGAGGCGCGGGCGACGGAAGCGGGCCGCGCGCTGGTTGAGGACGCGGCCCGCCGCGTGAAGCGCATCGACATGGCGGAGAAGTTCGCCGTCAGGCCGTCGCGATGGATCCTCTTGCCGCTCTTGCCCGCGATGGCCGTCCTGCTGGTGGCCCTCTTGGTGAGCTCGGCCGTGGTCGGCAACCAGGCGGCGGCCAACGCGGCCACGGCGGCCCAGCAGCAGCAACAGGTGAAAAAATCGTGCGAAGTGCTCCGCCGCAACCTGGAAAAGCAAAAGCAGGCGGCGGAGAAGGGGAAGTTGCCGGACGTCACTGCGCTGTTGAACAAGCTCGAGAAGGAGACCAAGGAGTTGGCCCTCCAAGGGGATCGCGAAAAGGCGATGGTCACGATCAACGACCTGGCCCGGCAGATCGCCCAACGGCGGCAGGAACTCGCCGGGGCGGAGAAGATCAAGCAGGATCTTCACCAGTTAGACAAGATGGCTCGCGGGCCGGCCGACAAGCTGGCCCAGGCGCTCCAGCGTGGCGACTTCCAGAAGGCGGCCGACGAAATGCAGAAGCTCCAGGACCAATTGGCCGGCAAGGGGCTCGACGATGCGGGCAAGCAGAAGTTGGCCGGCCAACTGCAACAGATAAAAGATAAGCTCAACCAGATGGCCGACGCCGCCAAGGCGGCCCAGGCCGACTTGCAACGGAAACTCGACCAGGCGCGGCAGAACGGTCAAAAGGACGAGGCCGGCAAGCTGGCGGAGCAGCTCGACAAGATGCAGCAACAGGCCCCGCAAATGCAGCAGATGCAACAGCTCGCGCAGAAATTGTCCAACTGCGCCCAGTGCCTGCGGCAAGGGGGCCAGGCCGGCCAGGCCGCCAAGGCGATGGGCCAGCTCCAGGCCGATCTGAAGGGGCTGCAGAAGCAGTTGGACGAGTTGCAGACGCTCGACGGGGCCATGCAGCAGTTGGCCGACGCCCGGCAGGCGATGACTTGCCCCAAGTGTGGCGGCGCCGGCTGCAAGCAGTGCCAAGGCCAGGGATTCTGCCCGGGTCAAGGCATCGGCAAGAACGGCCTGAACGGCCTGAAACCCGGCATCGGCATGGGCCCCGGCCGGGGACAAGGGACACGCCCCGAGGCCAAGGACAACACCGCGATGTACGACTCGCGGGTCCGGCAGCAAGTGGGAGCGGGGCCCGGCACGGTGATCGGCGAGGCCCCCGGACCCAACATCAAGGGGAAAGTGGAAGGGGAATTCCAGCAGCAGCGCGACATCGCCCGCCACGGCGACACCGATCCGCTCAGCGGCCGCCGTCTCCCCCGCAAGCACAGTGAGCAGGCAGAGGAATATTTCAACCGCCTCCGCGAAGGGAAGTAGTCGGATCTATTTGCCTTGCACGCGTCGGGGAATCGTGAAGGAATAGAGGCACGTCACCGCTCCCGCGGAGAGGAAGCTCCATGGCCACCATGGGGCGGGGACGATCAACTTGGGAGGCCCCTCTCGCGGTCCACTGCTCATGGACAGAAACGAGGCGGGCAGGGTTTCGTGCGCCTTCAGCTCGACGGCATCCACCGACAAGAACCCTATTCCCATGACCACCAAGAACAGTCCAACTGCCAGAAACAGTGATCGCCACATGGAACCATGCCTCCGCGAAAGCTGCCGTGAAAATACGACGACGTGGTCTCATCCCAGTTCATCGAACCGCGGGCCCGGTCGGCTGGAGGAGGAAGGGGCGCCGGCAGCCGGTAAGGCCGCTCCGCGGTTCCGCATTTACCAGGTGTAGCAAGGGTGTGGGAGGGGCGGAGGAAGGGCGGGTGGAAATGGGCCTTTTGGCGAACCCGCAATCAATCTGCGGATTGCGCAAGACCGATGCAACAGGGGGAGGCCGCCGCCGTCGTGATGCGGTTGTTTGATCTAAACAAAGTGCGTATAATACACGTATAACAAGCGTGAGGAGTCGATCCCCGGGACCCGGGGCGGGCCACCGTTGGGAAGGGGATCGTGACCGCCGTCGCGGGAGTGTGACAACCTTGATGGATAAGCCGAAGATCCTGCTGATTTCCGAACCCGACGAAGACGTCAGCCCCCTCCTGATCGGGGCGGCTGACTCGCACGAAACGGTGAAGGTGCAGCACCCGATGCGGGCGCTGGCGCTGTTGACGCGGGAGAAATTCGCCGGCGTCTACGTGACTGCCAAGTTTTTCCGCGAGGCCTTCGAGATCGGCAAGCTCCTGCAAAACGAGCAGATCCTCGAAGGCATGCCCGACGGCGTGGTGCTCCTGGAAGGCGACAACACGATCCTCTGGGGGAACGGGCGGATCCGCCAGTGGAGCGGGCGGGAGTCGGTGCTGGGGGTGAATTTCTTCACCGCCCTGGGCGGCCCCGAGATCCTGGGCCCCGATTTCTGCCCCTTCCATACCGCCATGGCCACCGGCCAGAGCACCAGCTCGATGCTGCGCAGCCAGGACAACCGCTACTTCCAGGTCCATGCGGCCCCGATGCGGGAACTCAACGGCCCGGCGCGGCACCTGATCGTCACCGTCCACGACGTCACCCACGAGGTGCACCAGCAGCAGAAAATCGCCGCCATCCACCAGGCCGGCATGGAGCTGGCCGACCTCGCGCCCGAGGAACTCATCAACATGCCGGTCAAGGACCGCATCGAGTTGTTGAAGGCCAATATCGCCCACTTCACCAAGGACCTGTTGAACTTCGAGGTGGTCGAGGTCCGCCTCCTGGACCAGAAGACCAACCGCCTGGAGCCGCTTCTGGCGCTGGGCATGACGAGCGAGGCGGCCGGCCGCGTCCTCTATGCCCTGCCGCAGCACAACGGCGTGACCGGCTTCGTGGCGGCCACCGGCAAAAGCTATCTTTGCGAAGACACCTCCGAGGACCCCCTCTTCCTCGAAGGCGTGCGGGGGGCCAAGAGCAGCTTGACGGTGCCGCTCTTGTGGCACGACGAGGTGATCGGCACCTTCAACGTCGAGAGCGTCGAACCGCGGGCGTTCAGCGAGAGCGACCTGCAATTCCTGGAAATCTTCTGCCGCGACCTGGCCGCCGCCCTGAATACCCTGGAACTCCTCGTGGCCGAGAAGGGCATCACGGCGGCCGAGAGCGTCGAGGCCATCCACAGCGCCGTGGCCCTGCCGGTGGACGAGATCCTCAACGAGGCGGTGAACGTCATGGAGCGCTACATCGGCCACGAGCCGGAAGTCGTGGAGCGGCTGCAGCGCATCCTCCGCAACGCCCGCGACATCAAGCAGGTGATCCAGAAAGTCGGACAGAAGATGGCCCCCGCCCAGGCCCATCCGCAGGCGGCGCAGGTGGAAGCGCGGCCGGCCTTGCGGGGCCGCCGCGTGCTGGTGGTCGATGCCGACGAGAACGTCCGCAGCGCCGCCCACGCCCTACTGGACCGCTGCGGCTGCACCGTCGAGACCGCCCACGACGGCGCCGAGGCGGTCTGCATGGCCCGCAGCCTGCTGGAGTCCGCCTACGACGTGATCATCGCCGACATCCGCCTCCCCGACATGAACGGCTACGAGTTGATGCTGAAGCTCCAAGAGATCATCGACCCCGTGCCCCTGGTGTTGATGACGGGCTTCGGCTACGATCCGGGCCATTCGATCGTCAACGCCCGGAAGGCCGGCCTGCCCGCCTATGCCGTCCTCTACAAACCCTTCCGCCTCGATCAACTCCTCAGCGCCGTGGAGCACATCATCGAAGCTCCGCGCCCGGTGCCGCAGGCCTCCGGGAATTGAGGACTGTGCCGCCTCATGGATGCCGCGCTGCTATTGCTGGCCCTGCTAGGGCACGCTGCCTTGTGGGTGGGCCTGGTCAATCGCCTCCATGCCCGTCGCATGCCCCGCTGGTTGCTGGCACTGCTCACGGTCGCCTGCTTCCTCGCCCTGCCCCTAGTGCCGGCGGGCCTGGGTTGGTGGTGCTATCGGGCCGATCCGGCCGTCCTGGACCGCCTGCGGGCCGGAGAGTTTCTCCGCTCGGCGCCGCTGGGAGTGTCGGCCTACGTGGCATTGTGCGGCTGCCGCGCCGTGCTCACCGTGGCCGGCTGGCTCTGGCTGCACGTGGTGCGTCGGCCGCCGGCCGTGAGCCGCTCCCACGGCATCCGCAGTCTCTTCGACCGCGACGCCCGCCCGCCCGAGACCACCGAACACCCCCATCATTTCCTCGTCCGCTTGCCGGGCAACCAGTGCCTGCACCTGGACCTGACCGAGCGGGCGATCGAAGTGCCGCGGCTGCCCCGCGCCTGGGACGGCCTGTCGGTGGTCCACCTCTCCGATCTGCACCTCAACGGCCGGGTGGGCAAGCCCTATTTTCAGGAAATCGTCCGCTTCAGCAACCAACTGCAGCCGGACCTCGTGGCCCTGACCGGCGACCTGATCGACCGGGCCCGCTGCATCGACTGGATCCCCGACACGCTCGGCCGCTTGACCGCCCGCTACGGCGTCTTCTGCGTGCTGGGAAATCACGACGTCCGCGGCGACGCGGCGCGGGTGGTGCGGGCAATCGAAGAGTCCGGCCTCTGCTACCTGGGCGGACGCCACGTGCGGATCGAGGTCCGCGGTCTGCCGGCGATCCTGGCGGGCAACGAAATGCCCTGGCTGCCGGCGGCCGATCTGGAACATTGTCCGCCGCCGCGGCAGGGGGGGCCGTTTCGCATCGCCCTCTCCCATAGCCCCGATCAACTCCAGTGGGCCCGCGACCACGACTTCGACCTCCTCTTGGCCGGCCATACCCACGGCGGCCAAGTCCGCCTGCCGCTGGTCGGCCCCATTTTCAGTCCCAGCCGCCGCGGTCTGCGCTACATGGCGGGCGTGTTCCATGCCCCGCCCACGATCATGCATGTCACCCGCGGCGTTTCCGGCAGTTTCCCCTTGCGGTGGAACTGCGCGCCGGAGATCGCCCGCCTCGTGCTACACGCGGCAGGGGGCGAGGTTCCAGGTAAGTAGGTTCGCCCACCATTGCAGACGCTTGGGCGGGTGGCAGGCAGCCAAAACTCTTGCCATTACCCCTGATGGTGGTAGTCATTTTTCAATTGGGCGCCGGTCTTTAGGGAGCGACGGCCGAAGGCCGTGGCCGCGCCGCCCCTTCGTCCGGATGCAGGAGTGGCTCCAGCGAAACACGGATGCACTCCAGCCCGCGATCTTCAAAGAGCGGCATTTCCTCTGATTCGGCGCCTCCGCGAAACTCCTCCGCCCGGTTGAAAGCAGCATTCGGATTTGCGGCGGCTGTCGTGTTTCATACCCCTTGTAGGGTATATGTGGTCCGGGGCCTCGAAAAAACCAGCCGGCCCCTCTTGCCGACCCCTCGCGACGCGCCTATACTTTCCTCGACCCGCATTTTGGTATACCAAAATATTTAGTTTGGTAACTCAATCACTACTATCAGGAAAACAAAATGCAACGCTCGAAACCCGCTCCTGCCGGCTTTACGCTTGTCGAACTCCTGGTGGTTATCGCCATTATCGGCATCCTCACCGGCCTGCTCCTGCCGGCAGTGCAAGGGGTGCGCGAGGCGGCCCGCCGCACGCAGTGCGGCAACAATCTCAAGCAGATCGGCCTGGCCCTGCTCAGCTTCGAGAGCGAAAAAGGCACCTTCCCGACCGCCTTCAAGCTGTTCCCCGGTGGCGATCCTGCGGCGCCGGGCGGAACGGGCAGCTACGGTCCCTCGGCGTTCGTCCTGATCCTGCCCTATCTGGAATGCAACAGCGTGTTTCGGCAGATCGACATTACCAAGGCGGCCCTCGACCCTGTGAACATGCCGCCCCAAAACCCGGCCTACTCGACCCCCATCACGACGTTCCTCTGCCCTTCCGCTCCAGGCAACGCCACGGTCGATTACTCGGCAGAGCTGGGTAACAGCTTCAACAACTTCGGGATAAACGTCAGCCCCGCGCCGGGGCTGATTTTCGGGCGCACCGACTACGCCCCAGACGCTGGGATGCAGGCGGACCTGCCGGGCATCAGCATCAATGCGGGCGCCTCGATCATTTGCGAACCGCCGGACGGCCCGGTGCGCGTCTGCCAAATCACCGACGGCACGTCCCACACGTTCCTGGTCAACGAAGACGCGGGGCGACCGGGTTGGTACGGAAGCCAAGGCAGGGCGGTGGTGCCCGGCTACACGGGCGCGGCCGGAACTGCGCCTCAAGGAGGAGGAGCGTGGGCCGATCCGCTCAACTACATCGCCACCAACGGCAGTGATCCGAGCGGGTCCGGCATCGCCGCCGGCGGCGGGTTCATGGGAATCCCCGTAGCGCCGTGGAACTGCGGCAACGGCTGCTCTAACGACAGCGAAATCTTCTCCTTTCACCCCGGAGGGAGCAACACGCTGTTCGGAGACGGGTCCGTGCAGTTCGTCAACAACCAACTGACGATGAACCAGGTCCAGGCCTTGCTCAGTCGCGCCGGGGGCGAGGTCATCAACTTCGATTACTAAGGAGGTATCCGGGCATGAAGAAGGCCGTCCTATGCCAGATGGCGCTACTGGCGCTGGCCTGTGCCTCGTGCAGGAACAATAACCACTACCCGGTGTCGGGCAAGGTGACGTACCATGGTTCCCCCACATCCGGCGCTATTGTCTACTTCCGTCGTCCGGGCGGCGACGCCATGAACGACCACACGATCATGGGCATCGTGCAGGAGGACGGCTCCTTTGAACTCGTCTCCGGCTTGCCGGGCAAAAGCGTTCCGCCCGGCGCGTACGATGTCCTGATCGAATGGAGGCGCATTAGCGGCCCGAGCAGGGGGCGTGCGCACCAGGTCCCCGACGTGCTGGAAGGCCGCTATGCCGACCCAAAACGCCCTCTCCTTCACGCCACGGTGGAGGCCAAAGCCACGAACCTGCCGCCGTTTGAACTGATCGACTGATCGAATGGACACGGACCCGCCCGGCACGGAAATCAAAATGGAACCGAACTGGTGAAACCCATCCCTGTCCCCGGGCTGGGCGGGGGTGTGTCGGCCATGTGCGCGGCAACGTCTGCCTATGCTCTAGGAATGGCCATTGCCGAATACTTCAGGCGTGTCCGCGCCGGCGACAAAGCCATACGCTTTTCGAGGGTGCCATCAAACAGCCCTTTGGCGGAGTTCGGGCCGCTATAGGGGATGGCGATTGTATAACGTCTACGGGAAAGCCCCGGGCTGCGTCTGGGGGGTGAAGGGCTCGACTTCTGCAGGCCATTGCGTTGTTTGCCGCAAGCATTTATGCTGGCACCCATCGCGAGTCCTTCAACAAGACAACCGATGGGAGCAGTCACATGGCGATTATCCCCGGCAAGAACCCCATGGCGCTACTGGCCTATTACCTGGGCGTCTTCTCCTTGATTCCCTGTCTTGGTCTGGTCCTGGGCCTGCCGGCGGTGCTCCTGGGCATTCTCGGCATCTCGGCGGCCAACCGGAATCCCGAAATCCAAGGCAAGGGCCATGCCATCACCGGGCTGGTGCTCGGCCTCCTCACGTCGATCCTGTGGCTCGGTTTGATCACACTGGTCGTTCTCGATGTGCGGCGGTCCGCACAGATGTTGCGCTGGTGAACAGACATGCCAGGGAGCGGGGGCCAGACAGTAGAAAAGCCCCCGGACTGCGTCCGGGGGGTGAAGACCAACGACCGTCGCCGTGTATAATTGTGGACTGGACGCTACGCACGCCCCCGCGACGCAGTCGCGGGGCTTTTCCAAATCCCTAAATCCCTAAATCCCTAAATCCCTCTCCCCCCCATGCCCACCTTCGCCCAAGCCCTCGCCCGTAGCGTGCTGGTCTTCGACGGCGCCATGGGGACCGAGATCTACCGCCACCACGTCTTCACCAACCGTTCGTTCGACGAACTGTGCCTGTCCGATCCCAAGCTGATCCAGGAGATCCACCAGGAGTATTGCGACGCCGGGGCCGACGTGCTGACGACCAACACCTTCGGCGCCAATCGCGTGGCGTTGGCCAAGTACGGCTTGGGCGAGAAGACCGACGAGATCAATTGCGCCGGGGCCCGGCTGGCTCGGGAGGTGGCGGCGCAGGCCGATCGGGAAGTGTTTGTGGCCGGCTCGATCGGACCGTTGCCTTCGCAGCCCCAGCACGAAGATGCCGTGGCCGAGATGATCGTCCGGCAGGCGACGGCCCTGCGGGAGGGCGGCGCCGATTTCATCCTCTTCGAGACGCAGCCCAGCCGCCGGGCGGTGGAGCGATGTGCGGCGGCCATGCGGCAATTCCCGGCGCTGCCCTTTGTGCTTTCGCTGGCCGTCGTGGGGCAATGCGAATCGGCCTCGGGAGAACCGATCCAACAGATGCTGGCGCCCTTGCCCGGCGAACTGCCCGCGCCGGTGGCCTGGGGAATGAATTGCGGCAGCGGGCCGGACGGCTTGCTCAGCGCGGTCGAGACGGCCGTGGGAGTGTGCATGCTGCCGTTGATCGTGCAGCCCAACGCCGGCATGCCCAGGGAAGTGGAAAACCGCCGCATCTATTTCTGCTCGCCGGAATATCTCACCGCCTATGCCAAGCGTTACGTGGGGTTGGGGGTCTCGGCGGTGGGCGGCTGTTGCGGCACCACGCCGGAGCATATCCGCGAGATCGCCCGTGCCGTCAAGCCCTTGAGCCGTGCGCGCACCCATCCGGCGGCGGCGCCGGCCGCGGCGGCGGCCGAGAAGGAGCCCGCGGCCTTTGCCGAGAAATCGCGGCTGGCCGGCCGGCTGGCCCGCCGCCAATGGGTCGCGACCGTGGAACTGGTGCCGCCGCGCGGCTACGACCTGAGCACCACGGTGGCCAAGAGCAAGGCCTTGCACGAGCGCGGCGTGGACGCCATCAACATTCCCGACGGGCCGCGGGCCAGCGCGCGGATCGCGCCGTTGGTGACCGCCGAGCGCATTCAGCGGGAGGCCGGCGTGGAAGCCGTCCTGCACTTCTGCTGCCGCGATCGCAACCTCATCGGCATGCAGGCCGACCTGCTGGCCTGCGCGGCCTGCGGCATTCGCAACCTGCTGTTCATCACCGGCGACCCGCCCAAGCTGGGCGACTACCCGCACGCCACCGGCGTCTTCGACACCGATTCGATCGGCATGGTGGCCGTGCAGCGGCGGTTGAATTGCGGCATCGACCTGGGCGGCCAGGCCATCGAGCCGCAGACCTTCGCGGCCATCGGCGTGGGGCTGGATCCGACCGCCTTGGACCGGCGGCGCGAATTGGATCGCTTCCGGCAGAAGGTGGCCGCCGGCGCGGAGTTCGCCGTCACGCAGCCGGTCTTCGACACGGAGGCGCTGTTGCGGTTTCTCGATGAAGTCCAGCCCTACGGCCTTCCCATTCTCGCCGGCATCTGGCCCCTGGTCAGCTATCGCAACGCCTCGTTCATGCGCAACGAAGTGCCCGGCGTCGTCGTGCCCGACGCCGTGATGGAGCGGATGGCCGCCGTCGAAAGCCGCGAGGGCCAACTGGCCCTGGGCATCGAGATCGCGCGGGAAACGGTGGCGCGAATTCGCTCCCGGGTGGCCGGCATCCAGGTCAGCGCGCCGCTGGGCAAGATCGAGACCGCCGCGGCGGTAATCGAGGGGTGGGGAGAAAGCAGTTAGGAGTTAGGAGAAGGAAGTTAGGAGTTAGAATCGGCGGGCGGCAGGCCGTGAATGCTTCTAACTTCTAGCTCCTAACTTCTAACTCCTGGCTTCTAACTCCTGTTTCCGCCGCCAGGAGGGACTTTTCGCGGTGTTTTTCAGGTGTTGTCTTTCCTCAGAAATAGCATTACAATAAGAGGTGCTGCCCCCCAGGGAGGACGAGGTCGTGAGCGAATCCTTTGACCCATACCTCAAGTGGTTTGGCATTCCGACCAGGGATCGACCGGTTCATCATTACCGCCTCTTGGCCATCGAACTCTTCGAGGCCGACGCCGAGGTGATCGAAAACGCCGCCGACCAGCGGATGGCGCACCTGAAGCGGTTCAACACGGGGAAGCACTCCGCGCTGGCCGAGAAGCTGCTCAACGAGGTGGCGGCCGCGCGGGTCTGCCTGCTGAACCCCACGAAGAAGGCGAAATACGACGAGGAGTTGCGCGAGCGGCTCGCCGCGCAAGCGGCCGCGGTGCAAGAGGCCGCGGAAACGCCCGCAGTGGTTCCCCCGCCCGTGATGGGGTCCGGGGGCGAGGAGTTTCTCACCCAGTTCGAGACCGTGCCGAGCAGTTCGCAGCGGCCGAGTCGCCCGGTGACGAAGACGAAGAAGAAGAGAACCCAGACGCCCTGGGCCGTCATCCTCGCGGTCGCGGCGGGGCTGGCGGCGGTCGTTTTCATCGCTATTGTGACGAGGCCCCAAAGCGGCGACGGCAACGGTTCCCGTTCCGAGCAGATCGCCAGTGCAAGCGGGAAGGACGGCCAGGATCGTCCGCCGGCATCCGTCCCAAGAGGGAACTTGGAGAACAAGGGGGCGGACCACGGCGCGGAGAAGACGCTCTCGCCGCCCGTGGCGGCCGGGACCGAAAACAAGCCGCCCGTTGGGCCGGGGCCGGCCCCGGCCGTGCATCCCGCCGTCGAGCCGGCGGTGACGCCTGCTGCCTCCGGTCGCGGCAACGAGTCGTCGACCGGATCGGTTCCGCCTGCGGAGAAGCCGGCGGTCGCAGCAGCGGACACCGGCAATCCGCCGGAGACGCCTCGTGCGAAGCCGGCGGAACCGTCGGTGCCGGACCTGCAAGTGGCGCGCGTCGAGTCGCGGCCGGAAGGCGAGGCGAAGCCGCCCGCCAAGGCGCGACCGCCGGCGCCGGCGGGGCCCAAAAAGATTCCGCCCCCCGATGCGGCTGCCGTCAAAAATGCGCAACAGAAGCTCCACGACCGTTACCGATGGGACCTCTCCAACGCCAACTCGAAGGAAGAGAAGTTGCGGCTGGTCGACCGCTTGGTGCGTGACGCCGACAACATGCACGGGGATTCGACGGGCCGCCTGGTGATGCTGCAAGAGGCCGTCGCGCTGGCCCGCCAAGTCGGCGAAACCCGCAAGGCCGGCGAGGTTCTCGACATCATCGGCCAGTCCTACGACATCAACGTGGTGGCCATCAAGGTCGACATGGTGCAGAACCGGGCGGACGAAGTGGCCAAGGCCGCAGCGGCGCCGGGCACCAAGGGCGCTCGACTCCAGCAGATCCAGCAGGCCAGCCGGGAAGTGCTCGATGATTGCCGGACACTGACCGAAGCGGCCCTCGACCGCGGCGACGTCGAGACTGCCCAGCGCTGCTTGAATATCGCCCGGCCCGCGGCCGGCCGCTTGAAGGATCGCAAGACCAAGCAGGCGATCGATTCCTGGGTCAAAGACATGGAGAAGCTTCGGAAACGTTTGGACGAGATGCAGGCCGCCATCGCCTCGCTCCGCGATAAACCCGACGATCCGGAAACCAACCTCACGGCCGGAACCTGGTATTGCCTGGTGACCGGTGATTGGGACACGGGGCTCCCCTATCTGGCCAAGGGGTCGGATGCCGACCTGGCGGAAGCGGCCAAGAAGGACCTGGCCGGGCCCAGCAAGCCCGCCGATCAGGTCACGGCCGGCAACCTGTGGTGGAGCCTCGGCGACAAGAACGCCGGCGTCGAAGCGGTGCGTCTCAGGAGTCGCGCCGTCCACTGGTATACCCTGGCCTTGCCGAAGGTCTCCGGAGCGGTCGAAACGAAGATCCGCAGGCGGGTCGACAGCATGGGCAGCGCCGGCCAATACGCCCTGGAGTTCGACGGCCGCGGCAGTTGCGTCCTCTTCCATAACATCAACTATAACGGCGCCTACCCCATCACCATCGAAGCCGTGGTCAAGCCGAGCCAGGAGGACAACTGGGGCAGGTCGTTCTTGATCGGCAACGGCGATCGCGCCGGGCTCGGCCTCGGCCGCGACGGCAACCGCTGGTTCTTCCGCGTCGATACCGTCGTCGATGCCCGCCGCGGAACCGACCGCATCGTCACCGTCAACGGCGCCGGGGGCGGCAATCCCTGGACCCACGTGGCCGCCGTCTATGACGGCCGCGAAATCCGCCTCTATGTCGACGGACACCATCGCGACAGTCAACGGGTCAACGGGCAACACAAAGCAAGCGGCTTGCCCTTCGTGCTCGGCGCCTGGCCTCCGGGGGGAAACAAAGGCAACGTCGGCACTCCCTTCAAAGGACTGGTCCGCGCCGTGCGCATTTCCAAGGGCCCCCTCTACAACGACGATTTCGTGCCGATGCCGTTGACCAACGGTCCCGGGACCATGGCCCTCTTCACCTTCACCGAGGGTCACGGCGATCGCATCAAGGACACCTTCGGCAGGAAAGGTTTTGGCGAAATCCAGGGCGCCGAGTGGGTGAATCTGGCGGACAGCGAGCCGCACCCGTAGGAGAGGAGTTAGGAGTTAGAAGTTAGGAGTTAGGAGTGTCGTTGGCCCGCTGCTCCGCGATTCTAACTCCTAACTTCTCCCTTCTCAGTCCTCAGTGCTCGTCCAAGCTCTTCAGGCCCAGACGCGCCAGCCACTGCCCCCGCGGCGGCCGGTCGCCGAGCTTGCGGCCGCTGGCGTCGTCCGCCGCCGCAGCCGGCAGGGCCAAGGCGCGGCAGCGGGCATCGATTTCCGCCTTCTGGCGGGCGATCTGCGCCCGCTCCATCGAGATCTCGATCTCCGCTTGGCGCAGCTTCTCCCGCCATTGCTCTTGCAGTTGCTTCAGCGTGTCCCGCTCTTGGCGAATGATCGCGTCCTGGTCCAACGACCTGCCCAGGGCCGCCGCTCCCACGGCCACCGAGGCCAGGTTGCTGCTCTGCGCGGTCAAGAGGGCCTGCAACTGCTCGATCTCGCGCTGCTTCTCGGCCACGACGGCGTCGGTGGTGCGGACCACCTGCTCGATCTCCAGCCGCTGGGCGGCGGACTGGTCGTCGCCGCTGACTTCCAATTCCAGCGCGGCCAGGATGCGGCATTTCTCCGCCTCCCAATCCAGCACCGTCCCCGCGGGGCCGCGGCCGGAAGACTGGCCCTGGGCGACTTGCCGCTCCAACTCCGCAATCCGCGACTTCAGGGCCTCCACCTCGGCCGCCCGCCGTTGATCGCACTCTTGCCGCGCCGCCGTGGCCGCGGCCTCCGTCGCGGGCCCTCCGCCGCCCGCCGACAACTGGCCGATCAGGTGCTCGACCTGTTCGAGTAACTGCAACTCGGCCTCACTCCAACGCCGCTGCTGCGAAGCGAGAAACTCCCGCAGCCGGCCCCGCTCCACTTCACCCGCCGACGACGCCGCCGGGACGGAAGTTTCCATGTCGAACGCTGGTGCGGGCAGGGTGCTCATGCAAGTCGGTTCCGACCACGGAGGGGCGCAGGGGCCGCCCGGCGTGCCAGACATCCGACACGCCGAGTGCCACGGGCTTTGCCAGTGCCTTTCTGCCAGCAACTGAGGCGAGCACTGGCAAAGCCAGTGGCACACGGCACGCTCCCCATCAATGTATATAGGCCACGCCGCAAAAAGGTCAAAACCGGCGTCCCGCCCTTCGCACCGTCTCCCCCTGCGGGAGGGTGCCGGTCGGGCCATCGAGACACACGATCCGCAGATTACGCAGATTTTCGCAGAAGAAGGCAATGGCGAGGAGAATGGTTGCCGGTCGCTCATCCCTCCTCCTCATCTTCTCTGCGAAAATCCGCGTAATCTGCGGATCGTATTGGTCTCCTGAATTCCGGGTGGCGTGCAAAGGACGGCCCCTGTGTCCGCGCCCCGGCGGTGAGTGTCCCTTTTCTCGTCAGCGGCGTCGCCTGCCG
The DNA here is from genome assembly GCA_052139835.1 of Thermoguttaceae bacterium. Classification (GTDB taxonomy): domain Bacteria; phylum Planctomycetota; class Planctomycetia; order Pirellulales; family Thermoguttaceae; genus JBKQVT01. The sequence continues at coordinate 2,370 of JBKQVT010000166.1, read as the reverse complement.
CGCCCTACGGGCCGGGCAGGTAGTTCGCCCCCGTGGCCGAGACATCGACCGTATCCGGCAGCGAGGCCGTGTGCCCGTCGAAGAAGCTCACAATGACGAGGGCAGGGTGGTTCCAAGGACCATTGGCCCCGAAGAAGGAGTTGGAAGCGGGCGTGCCCTTCGCGGGGGCGCTCCAAATGAAGGTCACATTCCACGGCGCCGCGGTAGGCAGGGTCGTCGGGGGCGGTGCGCTCCACCACATCGACGTCGTGCTGATAGGCGACGAGCCGGAATTCTTCTCGCCGAGCATGATCGTTTGTTGGGGCGACTTGATCTGCGCGATCGTCATGTCGTTCGAGCCGTTGTAGGGACTCCCGACCCGCTTGAGGAACACGTTGCCGTTGACGACGTAGGTCAGCGGGGCGCAGTTGGCCCCGGTTCCCCAGCCCGTGTCGTCCGGGCACATCAACTGACGAACGCAGGTCGCCGTGCCGGACGAACCCGTCATCAAGGTCCCGCACCCGGTGCACCAGCCGTTCGGAGTAGCGGCGGTCCCCGCGGTGCCCAACCATAGGTCCTCGCGCCCGAGGTACGGCAACAGGAGGACGGCCCAATTCACTGTGCCCGAGCTCAGCGAATTGGCGGCGCCGGGGAAATGGGAATAGACCGACTCGTAGTGAATGATCGCCGTGGACACCTCGTGTTGGTTGTTGACACAGACGGTCTGCCGGCCCCGTTCCCGGACGGCCTGAACCGCCGGCACCAAAAGGGCCACGAGGGTGCCGATGATGCTAATGACGACCAGCAACTCGACCAGCGTAAACCCGCGGGGAGCGCACTTCCCAGAGCCAATGTGCGTAGACATGGGAGCGACCTGTTCCGGCAATGAGTTCCAGCGTTTGCCCTCTACCATCATTGTCGCAAAAACATCGGCAAATTACCAGCCTCCTTCCCGAAAATTCCGCGCGGGGGGGAGAAAAAGAGAATTTAGGAGTCAGGAGTTAGAAGGAGTGGGGCCCGCCGGCGTCTGGACTTCTAACTCCTAACTCCTGACTCCTAACTCCTAATTCCTGCCCCCTAACTCCCCTCGGGGGCCCGAAAGCGAATCGTCCGAATTCTTGCCCAAATCACTGGATTTCTTTCCCGGAATCTGAGACAATGAACGTGTGGGCCAGGGGCAAGTGCACAGCGGTCCTCAGAGAGGCGGAGGTGTGCCATGTACCGGCGGAGAAGTGACAGTCGCGGTTTTACCTTGGTCGAGTTGCTCGTCGTCATTACCATCATTGGTATGCTGATGGGGCTAATCCTACCAGCCATTCAGGGTGCTCGCGAGCACGGCCGTCGCATTAAGTGCGTGAACAATCTTCATCAACTCTCCCTGGCGGCAATGAACCTCGAGTCCAGCCAGGGGACGTTTCCGGGCTTCGAGAATACAGTGAACGGGCAAACCTTGAGTTGGGCCATCATGCTCTTGCCCTACATGGAACGGACCGATCTCTGGAATCTGTATAAGGGGACCGCGCCCGTTTCTACCGGCACGGCTTCTAATGTTCCTAACCTTCAGTTGTTCATCTGTCCGAGTGACCCGCCCACTGGCGCTACTAATGGTCCCTCCTCATACACCGCCAATGGCTGGGTATTTCAGGACGGCACGAATAGCAATTACCAGGGGCTTTCGCAGAGCGGGATCCGCGATGGGGCAAGTATGACGCTGATGATTTCCGAAAACCTCCAGTTGTACAGTACCACCTCGGGGGGTACCGTATCAGGCGGTACGGCAGCGCATTCCCATAGCTGGGCGGATACAACCCCGATGAACGTCAGTTTCGGGTATGGCACGCCCCCGGCGGCGTCCAACATCGTGAACGCGAACAGTTATCCGCAGACCATGGTGGATAACATCGAATCGAACCATAGCGTGGGTGCGTGTGCGGCGTTTTGCGATGGACATGTCATCCTCTTGCGCGGCGACACCGACTGCGCCTCGGCGACGTCCACTTTCGAGCAACTGGTGAATCCCAACGACATGGCCACCGGTTCGAATGCGATTCTGGATGAATCGAAGTTCAGCTTCCCGCTGTAGCGACTAGGGACCAGGGACCAGGGATCGGGGGCCAGGGGCCAGGACGTGGCAATGCCCTCCGCCGCTCGACCCTATCTGGGGGCTGACGTCCCCGGCTCCCTTGCCGTTTCGCCCGCTGCCGAGAAACCGCGGGGATAAACCCCGCGGCTCGCCCCGCTTCCCTCCCTTCCGCCCTCCGCCTTCCGCCTTCCGCCTTCCGCCTTATCTATCAAGTGCTTGGCAAACTTTGCCGATTATTTCGACAGCGTCATTGGGAGCGACTTTGACGACCATGCGCAAGGGGCTTTTTGCTTGCCTAGATTCACAAG
>JBKQVT010000165.1:0-7305 GCA_052139835.1 Thermoguttaceae bacterium | reverse complement strand
GGCTGCACTTCGACGACATCAAGAAACTGCTCCTGGTGCTGGGCCGGCTGGTCGATCTGGGCAACTCGGTGCTGGTGATCGAGCATCATCTGGACGTGATCAAGACGGCCGACTGGATCATCGACCTTGGTCCGGGCGGCGGCGCCGATGGCGGCCGCGTCGTGGCCACCGGCACCCCCGAGCAGATCGCCGCCCTGGAAGACAACTGCACGGGGCATTACCTCCGCGCGGTGCTGGACGGAAGGGCGGAAGTGGCAAGCGAGCCGCGGGGTTCATCCCCGCGGTTGGGTTGAGGCGGCAAACGGCGACCGACAGCGGGTTGCGGGGGTTATCCCCGCGGTTTCGCGGGTTTGCCAGGCGGAACGTGTGAACCGGCCTGTTTCCCGCCCTCGATCGTGCGGATGCGGAGCCGCACGGGCAGCACACCTGCGTTGAGCACGGCGACGATGTCGTCGGCCTCTTGGCGGCTGGACAGGCCGGTGATCTGGCCGCGATCGGATATCCGCGACCTCAAGTTGGGAGCACTCCACAAGCGGCCGTCGAGAATGATTCCCATCTTTCGCGTGAACTCCCCCTCGGGCAGGTTGCGCCCGGTCAACTCGCTGAATAGCGCGGCCCCTTTGCTGTTGAAACCGAAATCGACGCTGATCCCCGCCTCACCGAAGCCAGGCGACGCCGAGCGCAAATAGTCGCCCGTGACGTTGTAAGGGTCGTCGGCCACCAAGACCTCGGTCACCTCGCGGTTGCCGACCTTGCGGGTCCGCGTCTTGATTTCTGGGTAATGGAGAATAAACTGCGTCACCCCCTTGGTCACCGCGGCCAGCGGGACCCACCAGCCCAGCCGCTCGCCCGTGGAGTCCCGAATCACCGTGGCCTCGGGGTCCGCATCGGCGCGGCGGATGAGCTGCCGGTGATCGCGACGGTTGGCGAGGATGCGGAATTCGAGGGTGCCGGTCATCGCCATCACGTGTTCCACGCGCACCCTCGCGGCCGGATCGGGATCGAACAGGGTGACGCGCAGCCGCCGCTTCGGAATCACCTCGACACGGGCGTGCAACGTCCCTGATCTTAGCCGTTGAGCAACGACCGCACGGACTGCGTCCATATCGACCCGCGCGCCCTTGGACGTGAATTCGGGATCGACTTCGTAGGTCAGGACATCGCCGCGGGGCTGAGCAAACCAGCCGCCAAAGCCCAAGAAGACCAGCATCGCCCCCACCGCCAAGAGAAAAACGCCGGCGGCGAGCGATCCAAAGACGATTGCCAGGATAACGATAACTTTCTTCATGACCGTTCTCCCCATGCTCGAACACCGCGGCCTCAGCGCACCCACCCCCCCGACGCAGTCGGGGGGCTTTTGCTGTTCCCCCCCAGTCCCCAGTCCCTAGCCCCTAGCCCCTGGCCTCTCTTCCCCCAATCCACCCCCGACATCCGCGCCAAGGCCAAGACCAGTGCCTGCGTGCCGTCGCGGCCGTGGCCGGTGGCCTGAAGGGAAATATTCAACTGCTGGGCCAGGGCCAGGCCCGGCAGGGCCAGCCCCATCCGCTTCGCCTCGGCCAGGGCGATGCCCATGTCTTTCACGAAGTGCTCGACGAAGAAGCCGGGGGCGAAGTCGTTGGCGATCATGCGCGTGCCGAGGTTCGTCAGCGACCAACTTCCCGCGGCGCCGGAGGCCACCGACTGCATCACCCGTTCCAGGTCCAAGCCGGCCTTGTAGGCATACAAGAGGGCCTCGCAGACGCCGATGATGTTGGTGGCGATGAGGATTTGATTGACCATCTTGGCGTGTTGGCCCGCGCCGGGCCCGCCCTGGCGGACGACCGTTTTGCCCAGCGCCTGCCAGCAGGGGGCCAGGGCGTCGATCACCTCGGGGTCGCCGCCGGCCATGATCGACAAGCGGGCTTCCCGCGCGCCGATGTCGCCGCCGGAAACGGGGGCATCGACGCTGTGCACTCCACGGGCGGCGGCTGCACGGGCAATGGCCTCGGCCAACGACGGCTCGCTCGTGCTCATGTCGATCAGGATAGCGCCCGGACGGCAGCCGGCCAGAGCGCCGCGGTCGCCCAAGATCGCCTCGCGGACGTCGGCCGGGTAGCCGACCATGGTGAAGATCACGTCGGAGGCCTCGGCCGCCGCCCGCGGACTTTCGGCCCAGCGGGCGCCGCGGGCCAGGAGCGGCTCGGCCTTCGCCCGCGTGCGGCTGTGCACGGTGGTCGAGAAGCCGGCCTCCAGCAGGTGGCCGCACATGCTGGCGCCCATCACGCCGGTGCCGATCCAGCCGACGCGGGTCTTTCCGGGGGCAATGGGGGGCATGGGAAGCTGTTCTGGGCAAAGGTCTTCGGTCTTAGGTCTTGGGCCTTAGGTCGGTCCCATAAGCCAAGACCCAAGACCTAAGACCCAAGGCCGATGTCCCATCGTTCTTCGGGCCGCTGGAGGATTTCATTGAGCACGATGGCCTGGCGGATGCCCTCCGCGTCGCCCAGCAGGGCCAGCAGGGCGGCCAGCGCCGGGGCCGGGGCGGCGGGGGCGGCGGCGGGGGTTTCCGCCAGCCCGGGCGGCGCGGCGGACTCGCCGGGCTTCTTGGCCAACTGGCTCACGTCGTGGCCGAACACCTGCTTGAGGTGTTGATTGATTTCCGCGTCGGCCTGGACCACCTCGCCGCCCAGTTGCGCGGTGCGGCGGCTGAATTCTTCGGTGTCGAGGTACTTCTCCACCTGCTTGCCGACCCCGGCGCCGACCGGCTCGTCGGAGAGCGGCTCCTCGACGAGTTGGGCCGTGACGGGCGTTTCCGGCCGGCGGGGCGGGGCGGCCGCCGCTTGCCCACGACCGCGACGCTCGGAAACGCGGCGGAGAAACTCGTCGATCTCGCTCTGCACGTTACTGTCGCGGCCCGGCGGCGCATTTCGGCGCGGGCCGCCTGCCGGCGGCCGCTGCATGTGCGCAAACATCTGCGCCCCCTTCGTCACCAGGAGAAACAACACCACGGCCACGATGCCAATGATCTGGCCGATGTCGGCCGCCGCCAGCGGCGCGGGCAGGCTCATGCCGCACTCCCTCGTTTCGCGGTGGTCGGGGTGACGCCGATCTTGGAAATGGCGTTGCGCATGTCGGTGTCGGCCTGCACGTTGCGAAGCTTGTAGTAGTCGAGGATGCCCAGGGCGCCGCTGCGGAAGGCCTCGGCGATGGCGCGGGGGACCTCGGCCTCGGCCTGCACCACCTTCGCCCGGTTCTCCTCGATGGCGGCGATATACTCCTGCTCTTCGGCCACCGCCATGGCGCGGCGGCCTTCGGCCTTCGCTCGGGCCACGCGCATGTCGGCCTCGGCCTGATCGGCCTGCAAGCGGGCGCCGATGTTCTCTCCCACCGACACCTCGCCGATGTCGATGGAGACGATTTCAAAGGCCGTCTGGGCGTCCAAGCGGCGGCCCAGCACAGTCTTCGAGATGCGGTCCGGCGTGGCCAGCACTTCGCTGTGCGACTTGGCCGAGCCCAGGGCGCTGACGATGCCCTCGCCGACGCGGGCGATGATCGTCTCTTCGGTGGCCCCGCCGATGAGCTGCTTCAGGTTCGCCCGCACGGTGACCCGCGCCTTGACCTTCATCTGGATGCCGTTCTGGGCGATGCCGTCGAGGGTTTCGCGGCCGGAGCTCCGCGAGGGGCAGTCGATCACCTTGGGATAGACGCTGGTCTGCACGGCCTCCAGGACGTTGCGGCCGGCCAGGTCGATGGCGGCCGCCAGCTTGAAATCCAGATCGAACTTGGCCTTGCGGGCGGCGACCAGCGCCCGGATCACCAGCGGCACGTTGCCGCCGGCCAGGTAGTGGGCTTCCAGGCCCTTGGAGGTCACGCCGTCAGCGTCGCTGATGCCCGCCTGCACCGCCGTGATCTTGTTGCGGACGATCACGTCCGAGTTGACCTTGCGGAAGGTCATGCCCACGAGGTCCCAGATGCCGATGCTCGCCCCGGTGGTCTTCGACTGGATCCAGAGGCGGAAATAGCGCATGAAGATCAGGAAGAGGATCAGGCCGATGATGGCCAGGATCAAGACCCCCGCGATGAGGGCGATTCGCAGCGTATCGTCCGCAACGGCCTGGGCAGCCAAGAGCATGAGATCCTCCTTAAGAATTCCCGGCATGAAGACGACCAGGGTCGCCCCCACATTTACGCCCGATCGGGTCCGCTGTCAAGTGGGGGCTCGGCGAAGGGATCGGGGAGAACGGAGTCGACGGGCCGTTGGAGGGGGTCTTCGGCAGCGTCCGAGGGCGTTTCTTCCCCGACCGGACGGACCACCACCCGATTGGCTTGCACCTTGATGACGCGGACCCGTTGGCCGGCCTCCAGGGCCATGCCTTCGCTGACGGCCTCCACGGTGCGACCATCGACGGCGACGACCCCCCCGGGGAACATGGCGCATTTCGTGCGGCCGATATGGCCGATCAGGCCCTTCAGATGCCGCCGATCCGGGTCATCCGGCAGGACGTCTTCCGCCTTGGGGGCGGTCAGCAGGACCAGTTTGCCCATCTTGGTCTGCGGCCACCAGCGAAAGGCCAAGACAATGATGGTTGGCAGGCCCACGGCGGCCACCGCCAGGATCGCCAGTCCCGTCCCCGGCCCCTGCATGAACCCCATCACGACGGCCCCGACCAGGGCGATAACGGAGAAGAAACCCAGCAGGCCGGCCGAGGGGAAAAAGACCTCCAGCACACCTAGACCAAAGCCCAAGGCCAGCAAGAGGACCGCCCAGACCCAATACCAGTGCTCCATCATTGTCGCCATGCCTCCGTGTCTATTATGCGTGGCGGAGCCCTGGGCCGCAAGCAGAGGGGGCAGAGGGAGGGGCCAGGGACCAGGGGCCAGGGGCCAGGGGGGTCACTCGCCGCCGGCCAGCTTGACCACCACGTGGTTGCCCCGGACTTCCGTGACGATCACCGGGCTGTCGCGGGGGATCAGTTCGCCCACGGCCACCACGTCGACCAGGGCGTTGCCGAATCGCGCCTTGCCCCCCGGAGTAAGCTGGGTGGTGGTGACGCCCTCGGCCCCCAGCAGATTCTCCAACTGGACCAGCGTCTCGCGGCGGCTGATGGTGCGGGCCTCCTCGCCCTCGGGCGGTTCCAGAAACATGTGCCGCAGCACCGGCGCCCGCGGCAGCCAGCGGCGCAGCACCACCGCGGCCACGATCACCCCCGCGGCCGCGCCGGCGACCGTCAGCAACGAGCGCTGCAACATGGCGAGCTCGTAGCTGTTGTGCGGCACGACGAACGTCTGGCCGGCCAGCACCAGGGAGATCAACACCATGGCGCTGCCGCCGAGTCCGAAGATCGCCGTGCCCGGCACCACGAAGACCTCCGTCAGCACGCAGGCAATCCCGGCCACGAACAAGGAGATTTCCAGCCAGAAGGCCGTGCTCGGCAGGTAATGGCTCCAGAAGAACAACAAGAAGCAGACGGCGCTGACGAAACCGCCCAGCCCCAGCCCGGGGGCGTGCAGTTCCGTGTAGAGGGCCAGCCCGCCGATGACCAGCAGCAGCGCCGAGATGCTCGGGCCGCGGAGGTAGTCGACCAGCAGGTCGGCCCAGCCGGGCTCGACCAGGGTCGGATCGTCTCCCAGGTTGTAGAGGCGCTTGAAGTCGGCGAAGTTTTCCGCCGTACGGTTGGCCAGGTGGAATTCGACCGCCTGCGTGCCGGCGGTGGCGAAGGCCGTCGGCGGCGTGCTGACGCACTCACCCTCCAGCCAGGGCGGTTGCTTGCCGCCGGCATCGGGCTTGGGCTGCGCGGCGGCACGCTCCTCCGCGCAGAAAAACGCCACCTCATCCAGCCGCCGGCAACGAAAGACCTCGACTTGCGGGTCGATCATCGCCGCCCACAGCGACCAGGAGCGCAACTTGCGGGCCGCGAGCCCTTGGATCGCCGGCTTGGCCGCCTCGATCTCGTTGCGGGACATCTGCGGAGTGCCCGGCCCCCCCAGCACGGCGTCGGGATGCATGACGATCTGGTCGCAGGCCATGGCCACCAGGGCGGCCTGCGCGCGGGCTTCCCCGGGGATGTAGGCCACCGTGCGGACCGCCGCCGGATCGACGTTGAAGGCGAGGAAATCGGCCAACCGCAGGCACTGGTCCGCCGGCCCGCCGGGGCTGTCGATCCACAGGCAAACGAAATTCACGTGGCGAAGGCGAACCTGCTCCTGGATGAGCCGCTCGGCCTGGTCGACCTTTTCGGCGTCCACGGGGCCTTTCAGGTCCACGCGGATCGCCCGCCACTTTTCTCCCTGCAACGGATCCTCCACGGCGACTTCCGCCGGCAACCCCAGGGCGCGGACCACCTCGAGCCGGTTGGATGCCAGCCGCTTGACGAATCCCCAGTGGCGCAGCTCCGCGCCGGTGGGTTGCCACGGCTGGCCCTTGCGAATCAACGCCTGTTGCGATTGGATGGTGTGGTGCTTCCGCAATTCCTCCAGGCCGGCCGCGGTGACGTACTCCGTGCTGGCTTCGGTCCGGACCATCAAGACGTCGTCGGCCGGGCGGAGCATTCCCAAGGCCAGTTCCATCGGCAGGGTCCGCCGCCGGCCGGCGATCTCGCGGTAGGCGCTTACGCACGTTTCGTCGATCGTCTCCTCGTCCACGCCGGCGGCCCCGATCGTGGCCGTATCCGCCATGATGATCTGCTCGCAGGCCAGCGCCGCCAGCACGGCATGGCCCTGGATCGACTGGGGCAGATACGCCACCGTGGTGGCCGCGTTGAGTTCTTCCCCGGAAAGGAACTTGGCCAGTTCGTAGGCGTCGCCGAAGCGGCTGCCGCGGCCGCCCTCCCCGGCCCCGCGGCGCACGTCGAACTCGAAAATCAGCACCGGCCGGACGCCCCGCGCACGCGCTTTGTCCAGCGCCTGCTGCACTGCCGGCCTCAGGAGCGAAACCGCTCTGTCATCCAGCAGCGGCAGGCTGATGCGGATCATCTGGCCGAATTGCTCTGCCGCCGCGGGCTCGCCCGCCGCCGGCCGCACCGATTCGTCCGCGGCCCAGGCCGGGGCGGCAAGCAAACACGTCCACAGCCCTAGCGCGATCCGCGCACCGCGAATCTCGTGAAAACGCCGTCGCCGGCAGTTCTGGATGGGCCGCTGCATAACCATTCCCATACCAGATTATAGAACGGCGGGGCACTGGGGGAAGAGAGGGGGTGAGAAAGGGGGAGGGCGGAGGGCGGAAGGGGGAAGGAAGTGCCAAACGGCCACGCCATCCGCGTCAGCGCGTCCTTCCGCCTTCCGCCCTCCGCCATCCCCCTTTGCTATGGCACCCGGCGGGCCTCGGCCGGC
>JBKQVT010000164.1:0-7901 GCA_052139835.1 Thermoguttaceae bacterium | reverse complement strand
CCTGACGGGCGGCGCGGCCCGCAAGCCGGTCTCGCTCGACACGAAACCGTCAAACCGGTCTGGCGACCGTACGTAACCGAACAAGCGGCAAACCGCATTTGATTCACGGCCTCTAAGACCTAAGACCTAACTTCTTGCTAATTGCCATGGACGAAAAAACGCCCGTCAGTGTCATCATCAACGTCTACAACGAGGCCGGCACCATCGAGCGCGAGGTCCGGCAGATCCAGGCCGAAATCCTCGACCGCCTCCCCGGCTCCGAGCTGATCGTCGCCGAAGACGGCAGCAGCGACAGCACCAAGGAAATCCTCCAACGCCTGAAGGCCGAGCTGGGCATCATCCACTCCACCAGCCCGGAGCGGAAAGGCTACGCCCAGGCCTTCCGCGACGCCGTGGCCCTGGCCAAAAACCCCTACGTCTTCTTCAGCGACACCGGCGGCAAGCAGGATTTCGCCGACTTCTGGAAGCTCTACGAGTATTGCGACCGCTACGGCATCGTCAGCGGCATCCGCAGCAACCGCAAGGACCAGTTCTACCGCCGGCTGATGACCTGGGGCTACAACTTCCTGCTCCGCAAATACTTTGGCGTGGCCTTGCGCGACGCCGACGCCGGCTTCCGCATCTACCAGGCGCCGGTGATCCGCAAGCTCGCCAACGAGCCCTGGATCAACCGCCAACTGATCTCCTCCGAATTGGCGCTGCGGGCCATCTACAGCGGTTTTGAGGTCAAGGAGGTGCCCGTGCCCTATCATCCGCGGGCCGGCGTCTCCCGCGGGCTGCCGCCGGCGAAAATCCCGCGGGTGATCGTGGGCGTGCTGCGGAACTTCGCGCGACTGAAGCGGACGCTCACCGACCCGGACTATCGCGGCCGCCGCGAGTCCGATTGCGCCAAATCTGCCGAGAAGTAATGGAAAAACTGGCGACGCGGAGCAGCCGCCAAACTTTGCCCAACTGGTCTCGCTGCCCGCCGCCGGCGTTCCGCGGCGCAGCAGGCGGCGGTTGTCAACTTGCTCTTGCCCGGCCGTGGTGTATGGTTTCACGCGGGGCTTTGCCGGCGTTGCAGGAGAGGACTCAAGACGTGCCGCGGATTGCTGTCAGTTGCCTCTGGCTGGGTGTCATCGTCGCCGCGGTGGGGCTGAACATGACCCGCTATCCCGGCGTGTCGCGGATGGTGGGCGAGGTGTGCCAGCCGCAGCCGGCTGCACCGGCGCCGGCGGCGACAAGTTCACCACATGCCGAAAGCAAAGCGGCGGCAGCGCCGGAGCGACCGGCAAGCGCCGCGCAGCCGGTGGAGGCGAAAAATCCGCCCCCGTGGACGCCCAATCGTAGCGAAAGCCGGACGGCCGACCTCGCACGGGCCGCATCGCCGGCGCCGGTTGTCCCCGCCGCCGTGGCCCTGGAATCACCGCCGCCGGCCGATCCGCTCGATCTGGGCAACGGCGTGCGGCGGCTCCCGCCGATAGAGTAAACCACGGCTCCAACTCAGCGCGCCGCCGGGTTTATCCCGGCGGTTTCCCGAACCGACAACAGAACCCCACCAAACCGCGGGGATAAACCCCGCGGCTCGCTTGGAGAAAATCGGCGATTCCCAGCGTGCTGTTCAACTCGCGGCCTGCTCGGCCAGCACCGCGCGGAAACTCAGCATCGCCGTTTGGGCCTTGAGGCAGACCTGCCGAAAGACCTCGGGGCGGGAAACCCCTGACAGGCGGAAGACCTCGCGCCCCTCGTGCCGAAAGACCAACTCGCCGGCGTGCAGCCAATCCTGGCCGGGGAGGATCGCCAGGTCGATGCAGTCGAACTCCTCCAGCCCGATCGACCGGCCCTCGACGGCCTTATAGCCCTTCTGGACCACCAACCGCCGGTCGGTCAGGCAATAGCGGCGGCACACGGCCGGCAGCAACTGCCAGAGGAAGACCGTCAGGCTGGCGGGTATCGTGGCCAGGGCCAGCAGTTTGCCGAGGGTGAAAAATCCGCGGCCCAGCCTCACCCCACAGAGCCGGCCGACCCAGCGGCCCGCTATCGTGGCGCCGATGGTCGGCCAGACGGTCATGATGGCGGTCTCGGCAGGCATCGAGGGGGTGGAGGCAATGGATTGAGCGTTCATGGGTGGCCAATCGGCAGGCATCAAGGGCCAGATGATAGATAAAAGGTAGTGGAAAACGGCCGTTACCGCAAGGGTCCCGTCATGGATTGTGGGGCGGGCAGGGCTTTCTCCCCGATTGCTCTTGAGCGGGCCTTTCTCTGGGGTTACACTTCCGCATCCGACCAGTGGGGACCGTCCCCTCTTCCCGGCCGGAGGTTTCACAGGCGAGCACAGCTATGCGGTTGAGACTGGTCCTGCGACCGCGCCTCGCCATCGCCTTGCTCGGCTTATGCGCATTGGCCAGCTCTCGCATCGTATGGTCCACCGTGAGGGAGTTCCGCGAACTGCCAGAAAGCAATGCGGACGGGGCCGCGATTGCCCGCTTCGAACCGCTGCGACGGCTGTTGCCTGAAGGCGCCGTGACCGGCTTTGTGGGCGATTCACCCGAGCGGTTTCTCATGGCCCAGTATGCGCTATCGCCGCGGGTGGTAGAACGTTCCTCGGACCACGCCCTGGTGGTCGTCGACGCGGACGCCCCGGCACTGCCGGAGGTCGCCGGCGCCGGCGGATGGACTCTCGTGGCCGATCTCCACAACGGGGTCAGGCTGTTTCGCACGCACGCAACGAGATGACGATGGTTTGGTTGGTTGCCAGTCTCCTATCCCCCTGGTTCTTCAGCTACGTTCTCGTGAGTCGCTGCGATCACGGCGCCCGCAGGGCGAATGCCTCCCGATGGCTGCACGCCTGCCTGGCCGTCGGCATCGGCCTGGGGCTCTCGTCCTGCACTTATCTCATCTGGCTGCTGTGCTTTGGTCCGCCAGGGCGGGTCTTCTGGATCGTCGAGACCCTGGGCTTTGCAGTTGGCGGTTTGCTCGGGCTGGCGGGCGGCCGGTGGCGGCCCTCCCCGCTCGCCCTGCCGGAGGTGCCGCCGGCATCCACCCGTCGCTGGCAGGCAATTCTTGTCGCGGCATTCCTTGCGGCACTGGCCTTCGATGCCATCGGCGTGGCCGGGAGGTATGTTATCCGTCCGGACGGCGAGTTTGACGCATGGGCCATCTGGAACGCGCGGGCGCGGTTTCTCTTCCTTTCAGGGGACGCCTGGCGGCAAGCCTTCCTCCCGGTTCATTTCCATAGCGATTACCCGCTGCTGATCCCGCTGAGCAATGCCCGTTGTTGGTCATGCCTTGGCCGCGAAGCGCAGTGGGTGCCTGCGCTGGTGGGTGCTTGCTTCACTTTTGCGGCGGTGGGCGTCCTGGCGGCGGGAGTCTGCCGGCTGCGAAGCCGCGCCCAGGGCCTGCTGGCAGGCATGGCCTTGCTGGGGACCAAAACCTTTATGACCTGGGGGGCGTCGCAAACTGCCGACGTGCCGCTGGCGTTTTTCATCCTGGCCACCGTCCTCCTGCTGGGCCTCGACGACGCCTCGGAGCGGTCCTCCCGCGGTCTGCTTCTGCTGGCCGGCCTCAGTGCCGCGCTGGCCGCCTGGACGAAAAACGAGGGGCTCTTGTTTCTCGTCGTCGTGCTGGCCGTGCGGGCGGTCGTGGCATGGCGGCGAGGCGGCGGCCGGCAGATGCTTCGTCAAGCGGCGCTGTTGCTGGCCGGGGCCGCCCCGGCGCTGGCCGTCGTGATGGCGTTCAAGTTCTCCTTGGCCACCGACAACGACCTGACAAGCGGCCAAAGCTGGCAGGCATCGTTGCCGCGCCTGGCCGATGCCTCGCGCTACTGGCTCATCGTCAAGGCCCTTGTCCTCAACGTGGTTACCGTGGCCAAGGTTTATGTGCTCGTCTTGCCGCTGTGTTTCTTCTTGCTGGGCCGGGGGCCGTGGCGCCCGCGGCGGGCCCTGCCGGGGATCGTGGCCGTCTTGGGCCTGGTGCTGGCCGGCTACTTCTTCGTTTATGTCACGACGCCCAACGACCTGAAGTGGCAATTGGCCACGTCGGCCAGCCGGCTGCTCATGCATCTCTGGCCCGCGGCCATTCTGGCGGTGTTCCTCAGTTTGTCCGACCCGGTGCAGCTTTTGGCGGAGAGGTCCGCAGCGCGTGGAAAAACCCCGGCCCGCGGTGGGCGCGGCCACGTCCGGGTCTACGATCGCACCGCTCTGCCGCGGTAGAAGCCCGCTTTCCGCCGTCCTGGCCGGGTCCGTCGTCGTCAGCCAGCGGCCCTGGCGACCTGACGAGGGGAAACGTCCGCTGGCGAAGGAGTCGGAATCACTCGATGGCCTCCCAATTGCCCTTGAGCGGGCCCTGCTTTGCGGTTACACTGCCGGCAAACCTGAGGGGGAGTATCGTGGCCGCACCGCCCTGTATCTCGGCAGTTTTCCAGGCCAGCGCCACCCTGGGGGCCAGAGGGGCGCTGCGGCCGTGTCTGGCCATCCTCTTGATTTGCGTCTCCGCGCTGGCGAGTTTTCGCGGCATCTGGCTGCCAACGGGGGCGTCGCGCCAAGCGTCTGCCCACAATGCCTCCGAGGTGCTCCCGGCGCGATTCGAACCGCTCCAGCGGCTCGTGCCCAAGAACGCCGCGATCGGTTTGCTCGTCGACGAGCGTTACGCCGACCCGAAATTGTTCCATCCCGTCGGGCGATTGTGGCTGGCCCGCTACGCGCTGGCGCCGCGACCGGTGGATTGGTCGACCGATCATGCCCTGGTGATTGTCGACTCCGGCGTGTCGGCACCGCCGCCGGCCAAGTCGCGGGGGTGGATCCTGGTCGCCGATCTCCACAACGGGGTCAGGCTGTTTCGTACCTGTTCAGCGAGATGACGATGCTGCTGTTGATTGCCGGTCTCCTGACGCCGTGGTTCTTCGCCTACGCCCTCCTCAGGCGCTGCGATCCCGCCGGCGACTCGGGGGCCGGCCGCTGCCTGCACGCCTGCCTGGCCGTCGGCATCGGCATGGGCCTGTCGTCATGCACCTGCTTCCTCTGGGCCCTCTGCGTCGGCTGGCCGGGGACGGCCTTCTGGATCGTGGAGAGTCTCGGCTGGGCCATCGGCGGAGTGCTCCTGCTGGCGACGGGCTCGCGGCGGTCGCTCCCCTCTCCCCCGACCAACCTTCGGTCGGTGCCCGGAGAGGGGCCGGGGGTGAGGGGGCGTGGCGGTGAAAATGCAAAGTGGTCTCGCGACAACGGTGTACCGACGCCGCCACGCCTGCGGCGCTGGCACATGCTGCTGGCCGGAACCTTCATCGCGGTCCTGGCGCTGCACGCTGTCGGCCTCGGGGAGAAGTATGCCGCCAAGCCGCACGGCGAGTGGGACGCGTGGGCGATTTGGAACATGCGGGCGCGGATGGTCTTCGGTTTGGGCGACCAGTGGCGGCAGGCCTTCGAGTCGTCCCAGCCCCACGGCGACTACCCGCTGCTGGTCCCGCTCAGCAATGCCCGCTGCTGGTCCTGCCTGGGCCGCGACCCCTTGTGGGTCCCGGCGGCCGTGGGGGCCTTGTTCACCTTGGCGGCCGCGGGCGTCCTGGCCGCGGGCGTCGCCCGGCTGCGAGGCCGCGCCTTGGGCCTGCTGGCCGGAACCGTCCTGCTGGGAACCCAGGCGTTCATTAGCCTGGGTAGCTGGCAATATGCCGACGCGCCGCTGGCACTGTTCATCCTTGCCACCGTGCTGCTGCTGGCCCTGCACGATGCCGCCGGGGAACCGTCGCCGGGACTTGCGGCGGCGGCCGGCCTCTCGGCCGCGCTGGCCGCGTGGACGAAGAACGAGGGGTGGTTGTTCGTCGTCGTCGTGCTGGCGGTGCGGGCCGTCGTGGCATGGCGACGCCACGGCGCCCCCCAGATGCTCCGTCACTTGGCGGTGTTGGCGGCCGGGGCCGCCCCGGCGCTGGCCGTCGTGATCGTTTTCAAATTCTCCGTGGCCACTGCCAACGACCTGGTGGGCGGCCAGAGCGCCCACGCCGTGCTGGCGCGGCTGGCCGACGCCGGACGCTACTGGCTGGTGACCAAGTCCATGGTCCACCACGCCGTGGCCGCCAGCGATTGGTTCGTGGTCGTCTTGCCGTTGTGTTTCTTCCTGCTGGGCCGCGATCCGCGCCGCCCGCGGCGGGCCCTGCCGGGGATCGTGGGCGTCTTGGGCCTGACGTTGGCCGGCTATTTCTTCGTTTATATCACCACGCCCCACGACCTCGCCTGGCACCTGGCCACGTCGGTCGGCCGCTTGCTTTTGCATCTTTGGCCGGCGGCCATTCTGGCGGTGTTCTTGACTCTATCCGACCCGCTGCAGCTCCTGGCGGAGAGGCCCGCGTCGAATGGAGAAACCCCGGCCCGCGGCAAGCGCCTCGATGCCTCCGATCCCGCCGAGGATCGCAAGGTTCATCTTGCTGGGCCTGTCAAGCCCTTGGGGTTGGCGATCCAGCCGGCAAAGAGGATGCTGTAGCTCTTGTTGTGCACGATGGCAAACAGGAACGGGTGGTCGGCGTGGAAATCCACGGGCTGGGGACGCATTTGCGCGGAGCACGTGACCGAATAACTCACGGTGGTCGTGGCCGCGGCCGCCTCGGTGCCTTCCTCGTGGAAATCGATCCATGCATCGTGGTAGACCTGGCCGATGTAGATTCCTTGGGCGAACTTGTTCGGAACGATCATCTTGCCGAAGTCTGCTCCCCCGCCAAAGGCGGTGGGCGCGCCCATGTTCTTGAGTTGATCCTTGATGTCGTAGTGACCCTTGAACTCGAACGTCGGCAGCAGGACGTCCGCCATGCAAGGGCCCGCATGCCGCTTGAGGTCGATGACCGTCTGGGCCGTGACCCGGCTCATCAAGTCCTTGATGCCGATGATCTTCTGCGGCAGGAGCACGTACATCGAGTACTGGTCGTCGATGTAGGGGATCTCCAGAAACTGGAAATCCTCGTTCGCCGCATAGGGCAGCACGGAATGCTGGTGCATCATCGGGGCCATCTGGGTCGTGGCCGAGTCCACGTGAAACGGACCCGGCTTGGTCGCCCCCTTCTCGAAACGGCTGCCCCAATCCATCTTGAAGTACACGGCGTTGACGCTTACCAACGCCGGCTCATTGATGGTCACGCCGGGAATGCTCCGCGACTGGAAATCGTCCGGACTGACCGTTTTGGTGATCTTGCCGTGCGTCTTCTGGGAAACCCAATGGTTGACTTCGCCGCTCACCTTCGCCGCATCCGCAAACTTGGCGGCGTGAAGCGACGCGGAAAAGCCCTTTCCCAGCATGTCGACATAGTCCTTGCGAAACTCGGCGTAGGTCGAATCGATCCACACCGCGCTGGCCACGGTGACTTTCGCCGGCTTGTACCACGGCGTCGCTTCCAAGTCGCGGTGAAGGTCCGCCAGGTCCTTGATCAGTTTCTGGTCGTCGTCGGGAAAGTGCAGGACGCTGGCCAGTTCCTTGCGAGTCTGGCCGCCGCTGGCCACGTAACTCATCGCCAATCCGTGGAAAATGCCCTGCGGAGACAAGATGGCGTTCTGCTCGGCCTTGTCGCCCTCGGCGTAGCGTTTCAGCAAATCCAGGGTAAAGGCGTTGATGCGGTCGCTGAGTTCCGGGTGTCAATCGGCGCTTCAAATGCAGCCAGTGATCGGCGCATGAAGACCAGTCATTTTGAACCAGAATTATGGCCTATGGGCCTTCTAGCGGCAATGCCGCGGAAGGAGGCCCGTGATGGCGAATCGACTCAAAATGACCGTCGCACAATCGATACTCTCGCTTCATGCGCAACGTTGGTCCCAGCACCGCATCGCGGACACGCTGGAGATTGATCGCGGCACGGTCGCGCGGCACATCCGCCGGGCGGCATTGGCGGCACAACCGGACCCGGCCGGGATTTCAAATGCAGCCAATGCGCCGATTGACCCGGCCCGGGT
>JBKQVT010000163.1:0-8034 GCA_052139835.1 Thermoguttaceae bacterium | reverse complement strand
ACGTGCCATCACGGGGACTCCGTTCAACAGGGTTATTTCCGAAAACCACCCTATCGAACCTCCCCGTGATGCTTTCACCTATACCAGTTTTCCACCTCGTTGCATTTCAATTTTGACACCGCCAACCAACTCAAGGTAGTTCCAGTCGCTGTTTAGGCTGTTGGGGTAGTAAAGACCATAGCCGATTTTCACGCGCAGACCGAGACACGTTCCGCGGCCCGATTTCTCCTCGTGTTCCAGGAGTTTGTCAACAAGAACACTCCCCCTTTCGCGTGAAAGATAGAGATATGCCTCCTCTCCGCTCAATTCCTTGGCATCCTTACCCCATTCTCGGAAACGGAGTGAGTAGTAGGCATCCTGATGGCGATAGTACGGCCCGTAATACGAATCGCCGAGCCACACCCATCCGCACGTTACGATTGTCCTTCCAAGGAAGTCCTGCGGGTCAACCTTCAGGCGCGCCAATCGGGTCTCCCCGTCCATCCGGGCGGGCCAAGTATTTGCTGTGTCCTTCGCCGATCGAGAATTGCTCAAAGCCACCACGATAGTGAATATGAGGAGACCGGCGACGGCCCCAATCGCAATGTGTTGCCGCCTCCGGAGGCTAAGACCCCACCACCATCGGCCAAACCAGACCGGGAACCGTTTCCATCCATCGGCTGCGACCGCCCGAAGTTCTCTCGCCGCAGAGATCCACCACTCCCGGCCGTGGCGTGGCGGTGAGGGAATTCGCGGCGGCAGGTTGCTCTGCCCTTCCTCGTCCACGATTCCGCCCCTTTCGGCCGTCTGGGAGAACAGGGTCCAAGTTCCCCCCTTACCCCCCTCGGGGCCCGGGAGGACCCCGCGTGCAGCGCGCCATCATAGCACTTTTTGACCTTCCGTGGGAGCCCATGCCGTCGCCGGCTACCGGCAGAGGGCCACCGCCTGCCGCCGCACCGCCTCGGGCAGGGCGGGCCAGGCCGCAACCAGGCCCCCCAGGCCGGCGTTGCTCGCGGCCAAGAAAAGCACAAGGCCCCGGACTTTCCAGGGCCTTCTGAACGGGGCAACGGGCGGCTTGCAACCGCCGCGACCGCTGCCTGCTGCGCCGTTGTCCGGCACAGTCTCGCAGGCCCCCGAAGGGGAACATCCCAATTATCGCCTATCGCCGGGGGGATGAAAAGCTGTCAGGAACACCGTTTGGGACCGCAATCTTGCCAAGAGGGACGGCCCCCTGCCAGAACGTTTCTTGACACCTTTTGCCTGCTAAACCATTTGGACTTCGACGGGGAAGCCCGCCGCATCCGTCCGCTGTTTCGGCGAGAGGAAGTTCAGCCGCTCGAATCCGATCACCCGGCCGCGGCGATCCTTCACCAGGACCACGTCGTCGTCTGCCTCCTCGCACACGTGTTCCTTCTTGGGATCGGTGAACCACACGCTGAGCGTGTTCCCTTTGCGGTCGTAGTAAACTCTCAACTTGTCCATACGAGCGACTGATTTTGCCCATTCGAGCGGTGGGAAAATTGGAGTATACCACCGGGCAGCATCTACGAGCAACCACCACACCGCCTGCAGAGGCGGACGTGTCTGAAGGCGGAGGGAACGACCGCCGGGCCCCCTCGACGCAGTCGAGGGGCTTTTCCGGCCCCTGGTCCCCGGCCCCTGGCCCCTGGTCCCTATTTTTCCGCCAACCGGGCGCGGCCGAGCGCCGCGTAGAGCGGCCCGGTGGGCTGCAACTCGCTGGAAAAGACCACCACCTCGGCGACGTGGCCGACGCCGGCCTGGAAATCGGCCTGCCCACGGAGCATTTGGCCCAACTCCGTCACCGCCGGGCCGCCGCTACGGGCGCGGCCCAGCGTCAAGTGCGGCTCGAAACGGCGGTGCTCCTTGCGAAAACCGAGCTTGCTAAGGGCCGCCTCCACCGCGGCGTGCAGCGCGATCATCTGCGCCTGCCCCCGGCCGGCGCCCAGCCAGATGGTCTTGGGCCGGCCGGGATGGGGAAAGGCCCCGGCGCCGCGGATTTCCAGTTCGAAGGGCGCGACGGCGGCCGTCCCGCGGCCGACGGCCTCGCAGACCTGGGGGATCTCGGCCACGGCCACCTCGCCGAGAAATTGCAGCGTGAGGTGGAGGTTCGGCGGATCGACCCATTTCACGTCGGCCCCGGCGGCGGCCAGGGTCTGGATCAGCTCGCCGGCCCGCGCGCGGACGGCCGGGGCGATCTCCACGGCAACGAAGGTGCGTACGGTGCGTTTCATGATTTTTTGCCTGCGCGGGAGGGGGACAGTCCCATTTTCGCGGCCGCACCATCGGTTCGAGGAGTCGTGTCCGACGGGCCGCGAAAATCGGGACAGTCCCCTGCTCCGCTTTCAAAAGGTCAACATGCGGCGATACTCGGCCAGACGGCGGTCCAGGTCCTCGCGCTCGATCTGCTTGAGGCGGTCGAGGCTGAAGTCCTCGACGGTGAAGCTGGCGGCCACGGTGCCGTAGGCCATGGCCTCCTTGAGCGTCTTGGGGTCGAAGTTGCCCTGCTCGGCGAGGTAGCCCATCATGCCGCCGGCGAAGCTGTCGCCCGCCCCGGTGGGATCGACGACCAGCGGCGTGGGATAGGCGGGCAGGACGTAGGTCTCGTGCTGGCTGAAGAACATGGCGCCGTGCTCGCCCTTCTTGACGACCACGAAGCGGGGCCCCAGGGCGCGGACCGCCTGGCCGGCGCGGACCAGGTTCTCCTCGCCGGAGAGCAGCTTGGCCTCGCTGTCGTTGAGCACCAGGCCGTCGATCCGCCGCAGCAAGGCCAGCAGTTCCGGCCGCTCGCCGGCGATGTAGTAGTCCATGGTGTCGGCCACCGTCAACTCAGCGCCGGGACACTGCTCCAGCACGCGCATCTGCAGCCGCGGCGAACCGTTGGCCAGGAACAGGACCTTGCACTGCCGGTATTGCTCCGGCAGCACGGGATTGAACTGCTCCAGGACGTTCAGTTGCAGGTCGAGCGTCTGGCGGTCGTTCATGTTCTCCAGGTAGCGGCCGCGCCAGCGGAAGGTCTTGCCGCCGGCAACGACTTGCAGGGCCGAGGTGTCGATACCGCGGGCTTGGAGCCATTGGGTATAAGCGGCGGGCCAATCGTCGCCCACCACGCCGGCCAGCCGCACGGCGGTGAAGTAGCTGGCGGCGTAGGAGAAGAAGACGGCCGAGCCGCCCAGCACGTTTTCCCGCGTCTGGGTGGGCGTTTCCACGCTATCGAAGGCGACCGATCCGACAACAACCAGCGGCATGGCAGTCTATTTCTCCTCGGTGAGATCAGGGCGGATGCCCCTGCGGTCCATTATGGGCAATCGGCGGCAATACGCAAGGCGTCGCCTCAAGCCCTGAGGAACTCCTCCACGTCGATCCCCGCCTCCCGGAGCACGGCCCGGAGCGTGCCTTCGGCCATGTCGCGGGCGTGATGAGGAAGGGTCACATGGCGGCCGGTTTCCCCGTGACGCCACACCTCGTGGCTGCCGGGACCGGGCCGGTCGTACGACCAACCGAATGTCCGCAGCCGACGGGCAACCTCCCGATACTTGAATCCCGACAAGCGCCCCATCAGCCGATTCCTACGGGAACCACCACGTCCAGCGGGCCGCCGCCGGCAAGACCCGAGAGCGCCGGCGGCAGCGGGTCGCCATGCTCCAGGCACGATTCGGCGATCTTTCGCGCCAGGCCTTGCGCGATCTCCACTGTCTCGACGATACTGCGCCCCTCCGCCACCAGGCCGGGGACATCGGCACTGGTGGCCACATAGCCCCCTTCCTCGAGCCGCTCAATGTGCAACCGAATGACCGCTTCCTCCATCGCCTCACCTCGCCAGGGTCAACGTGCCTCGGAGTGTCGATTGCGGGCAACGCCTGCCCGGTAGTTTATTCCCCTATTATGGGCGATTCAGCGCCGGGGACAAGGGGTGCGATCTGCGTCCTTGTTTCGCGTAAATACCGCGTGCATGGAAAATGCCCTGCCGCGGTCACTTGGCCGGCGGGGCCACCGGGCAACGATCGCCCGGCATGGTGGGCTGCCGCGTCACCATCGCCCGGCCGATGGCCAAGGCCGCGGCGGCCCAGGGCGTGGCAATGAGGGGATCGTCTTCCTTGGCGTCGGTGAAGCGGTTGACCCAGGAGCCGTCCGCGCGCTGCCGGGCGAGCAGTTCCTCGGCGAATTGTTCCGGCCAGGCGACCGGTCCGGCGGGCGTCTCCAGCCGCGCGAGGCCGAGGGCGAGAAAGGCGTGCGAGGCCGCCCAAGTCCAATAATAATAGGTCGCATCGCGGAGCACCGCGCGGTCGGCGGGGAAGTCGCCGGGGTTGTGGGCGGCCGCGAAGTGCCGCAGCAGCCACTTCCGCGCGGCCACGACGCGGGGATGGTCGGCCCCCAGGCCGCAGCGGAGCAAGGCCCGCAGCCCGTCGGCCGTCATCGTGCCGTAGGAGCGGAACCGCTCGTGGCCGAAGCGATCGGTGCCGGCGGCGCCGGCCTTATTTTGCGCGGCGTCGCCGGGAATGAAGAAGAACCCGCCATCGTCGAACTTCCCATCGCCGGCCGCCGGGTCGTCGCTGAAGTTCTGGCAGCGTTTCACGAACCCCAGCGCCTGGGCATAGGCCGGATCGCCGGCCGGCGCCTTGGCCGACCGCAACGCGGCCAGGGCAAAGATCGTGGCCGCCAAGTTCGACTCGTGCAGGAGTTCTCTGGGGCGTCCGGGCGCCGGCTTGCGCGGCAGGTCCAACGAGAAGCCCCAGCCGCCGTACTCCGGGTCCGAGGGCTGCCAGCCCAGCGTCTCGTTGAGTTGCCGGCCGCGGAGGTAGGCCAGCCATGCTGTTTGGACGCGCACGGTTTGCTCATTGCGCCGCACGAGCACCACGACCCGGCTGGCCGAGGCGGCCGTATAGACGGGAAAGAGGAGTTCGCGCGGGGCCACCTTGAGCTTTCCGTCGTCGCCGACGAAGCCGGCCAGGTAGTCGGCGCCCTTGCCCAGCGCGGTCTGTCCCTGCGGCCCGGACTGCGGCAGGAAGAGGACCGCACTCATCACCAGGGGCGTGAGCGAAGGGCCGTCGCGCAAGGCGCCGTAGGTCTCGGACCGCCAGGCCCCGTCGGCCGACTGCTTCGAGACGAGGTAGCGGGCGGCCTTCTCCAGGCCGGCATCGAGGCGGCGGACCAGCCCGTCGCGGTCGCCCTTATCAGCCGGCTCGGCCGCCGCCGACGCGCAGAGGAGCAGCAGCGCCGCGAGGAGGGAAAAAGGTGACAAGCACCATTTGCCGGAACGGCCCGGAGGGTGCTTCGCACAAATGGTGCCTGTCACCTTTTTCCCACGCAACATCTTCATGGCTAACGCCGTTTCATTTTTTCAGAGATCGGCAGCAACGAGCGATCGACCATGAGCACCAGCAGGGCGGCCGCGGTGCAGAAGGTGCGGCCGGTGATGCAGTGGTGGCCCGACCAACTGCCGTCGCTGTTCTGCACGCGGAGGAGGTTTTCGGTGATCGACTTGTCCCAGGACTTCCAGGTCTTGTCGCCCTTGACCACCAGGCTTTCGCCGATGTTCAGGTAGCTGAGGAATTCCTCGCCGCCGTTGGAGCCGAAGCCGGCGATGAACTGCTTGTCGTCGAGCCGGGCGATGACGGCCTGCTCGGCAGCGGCCTGGTCCTGCTGGGCGGCGGCGAAGGTCTGCAGCTTCGCGCTGGCGTACGCCTGCGCGGCGGCGGGTTGGGACGTGTCCTTTGCCTGCTTCTGGAGAGCGTCCGTTTGCTGCTTATTGGTGATGCCCGACTGGGTCATGCTGTTCAGCCCGGCGCCGGCGGCGTAGAGCTCGACGCCGGCCGCGTCCTTCTTTTCGAACTTGCCGCTCCCCTTGTCGAAGCTCTTGCGGGCCTGCTCTTCCGCCTTTGTGCGGACCGCCTCGTCGACCGGCTTGCCGCTTTGGGACATGTAGTTGAGCCCTTTGACAGCCATGCCTTGCTGGAGCGTGGTGGCCCAGCCTTGGCCGCCCCAGGTGCCGTCGGGCCGCTGGTTCTTCTGAATTTTGACGAGCAACTTGTTCAAGGCCGCGGACACCCGCTGCTGGCCCGCGGCGTCGGGCATCTGGTTGTCGACCTCCGCCAGCAGCAGCGAGGCGGCAAAGGTGTCGATGAACGGCCCCAGCTTCACTTGGACGCGGGTGCCGCGGGTGGTCGTCACCTCCAGCGTGTCCTTGCCCGACTCCTCGACCATGCCGCACACGTAGTTGACCGCGTCCCGCACGTTCTTGGCGTACGGGCCCTTGGCGGGCGTATTGCCGGCGCGGACCAGGGCCAGGGCGGCCATCGAGGTGTCGGCGACACTGGGAATGTCCTTCATCGCGGCGCCGCCGCCCATGGCGACCGACTCTTCCCCCTGGCCCCAACTGCCGTTTTTCAGTTGGTGCTCGACCAGCCATTTCAATCCCCGCGTGACGTTCTCCGAGAGCGGTTTGGACTTGACCGCCGGGGCCCATTTCACCTCTTTGGTCTGCGAATTGGCGGCCGCCGGTTGGGCGGCGGGCGTGGTGTCGACGACCAACGGTTTCCGTGCCTCCTGGGCGGCCAAGACCCCCGACAACCCCACCGCGCACGCCAGCATCACCCCTCGAACTAGTGTCCGGCACTTCATGGCACTTCTCCTCTGTAAACGTGGTTTTGGAAAGTTGCTTGTGCGTAACCGCCAGCGGTTACGGCTTGTGCTGCCAACGCCACCCCTGAATAATCGAGAACATCCGCGGAACTTAGACGCCCTTGGGTTCGTCAAAGTTCTCGGCGGAGGAACAAAGGGGCACGCGGGACAGCGGCCTGCTGTCCGCCCTTGCCCAGCTTACCAGGAGAGGGCCGGCATGGCCGACCACGCGATCCGCACGACGGCCCAAGACGGCGGCGGCTATTCGGTCGTCGATTTCGGCGGCGTCCGTCACGTCTTGGCGGCCGCGGTCCCCCGCCGCGGCGCCACGCTCGACCAACAGCTCCGCGACGCCCTCGGCGCCGTCGAAGCGGCGTTCCGGGAAGAGGACACTCAGGCGGCAATCGTCCAGCAGACGGTGTTCCTCGCGGAGGTCGGCCTGGCGGAGGAGTGCCAGCGGATATTCCGCCGCTTCTATGGCAGCGACCTGCCGGCCACAAGCTACGTCGCGCAACCCTCCTGCACGGGCAGACTGGCGGCCATCGAAGCCATCGGCGTGGGACGCGGCGGCGGCCGGGTCGAAATCCAACGCCCCAGCGAGCAACTGGTGATCGTCCGGCATGACGGCATCGCCTGGGTCTACGCCGCCCCAAGCACCCCGCCGTCGCCGGCCGCAGGCGTCTACCGGCGGACCACTAGCGCCCTGGAGCAGATGGGCGTACTGTTCGCCGGCGCGGGCGCCGGCTTCGGCCAGGTCGTCCGCACCTGGCTCTACGTGGGCGGCCTGGGCCGGGACAATGGCCCCACCTCGCCCTACCAGGAACTCAACCGCGCCCGGACCGATTTCTACCGCGAGGTCTCGTTCGCGGCCGCGAGCTTGCCCGACGGGCACCGGAGACGGGCCTATCCGGCGAGCACGGGCATTGGCAGCCGGGACGAACGGCTCGTGCTCAGCGCGATTGCCCTGGCATCCGAACGGAAAGACCTCCGCGCCGTGCCGCTGGAAAATCCGCGGCAAACGGCCGCCTATGAATACGCCCCCGCGTACAGTCCCCAGAGCCCCAAGTTTTCGCGGGCGATGGCCCTGGTGTGCGGCAGCGACGCCACCATCTTCATCTCCGGCACGGCGAGCATTCGGGCCGCGGAAACGCGGCATCCGGGCGATGCGGCCGCGCAGGCCCACGAAACCCTCGACAACGTCGCCGCCTTGATTGCTGAGAGGCTGTGAATCTTTCGGTAAACAAGAAAACCTTCTTGCCCGCCAGGGGTTTCATACATATCTTGTGTAGTTTTGTCGGCCAGGGCAGCCGGAGGACGGGCAATGGATCAGGATTGTTTCCTCCCGCCCGATTTTCCACCCTGGCCGGTATGACCAATACCGCCGGAATGGTTGGAGCCGCCAGCGGCGCACCGGTG
>JBKQVT010000162.1:0-16751 GCA_052139835.1 Thermoguttaceae bacterium | reverse complement strand
GCCGGCCGGCGCCGTGCAGGGCCAACTGAACGAGTTGCAGGCCATGGTGACCCAGTTGTGCCGTCATTCGGCCGGCAGCGGTCACCCCGACTTGCCCGAGGAACTCTTCCGCGTTTTCACCGAACTGTTGGACTCCGATCTGAGCGAGGAAGTCGCCCGCGAACTGGTCGAACGCCTGCGCCGTGAGAGCCGCGGCATGAAACTGGACGACCTCTTCCTGGCCAAGGCGCGGATCGCGCGGATGATCGAAGCGGAGATCAACGTGACCGGGCCGATCCGCTTGACCCCCGGACGCCGCCGCCTGGTGGCCCTGGTCGGACCGACCGGCGTCGGCAAGACCACCACCATCGCCAAGCTGGCCGCCCACTACCGCCTGCGGGAAAAACGCCGCGTGGGGCTGATCACCGTCGACACCTATCGCATCGCCGCCGTCGAGCAGTTGCGGACCTATGCCGACATCATCGATCTGCCCATGCAGGTCGTGTCTACGCCCCGTGAGATGCGCGAAGCCGTGCAGCGCATGGACGACCTCGACTTGATCCTGCTGGACACCGCCGGCCGCAGTCCCAAGGACGAAGTCCGCATCCAGGAACTCCGCGCCTTTGTGACCGAGGCCGACGCCGACGAAATCCACCTCGTGCTCAGCGCCATGACCGGCGAGCGGACCTTGCAGCAAACGGCCGAACGCTTCGCCGCCGTGGGAACCACCGCCCTGATCCTGACCAAGCTCGACGAAGCCTCGAGCCTGGGCAACGTGCTCTCCGTGCTCCGCTTCAGCAAGCTGCCGCTGAGCTACCTGACGAACGGGCAGAACGTGCCCGACGACATCGAATCCGCCCAGGCCCAGCGATTGGCACGCTTGATCCTGGGCATGGAACCGGCCACCGTCTGCTAAGGCCGCCGCGGCTGCCGCAATGATGCACGATCAAGCCAACGACTTGCGAACCCTGGTCCGGCACGCGACGCCAACGCCGCGGCCCGACGGGCGGCCACGCCTGATCGTGGTCGCCGGGGGAAAAGGCGGCGTGGGCACAACCACCCTGGCGCTGCGCCTGGCGGCCGCGCTAGAGCGGCGGCGATGGCGAACCGTCCTGGTCGATGCGGCCCGCCGCGGCGATGCGGCCATCCTCTGCCATCTCGAGCCCCGCTGCGGCCTGACCGAGGTCCTGGCCGGCCGCTCGACGCTAGCCGGGGCGGTCCACCTCGCCCCCGGCGGCTTACGCATCGTTCCCGGCGCCTGGGCAGGCGATGGCCCGGCCGACGCCGGACCTTGGGCCGCCGATCGGCTGTTGGCCCAAATGGCTGCCCTGAGCCCCATCGCAGACCTGATCGTGCTCGATGCCGGAAACGATCCCACGCGCCTGGCCCAGCGATGCTGGCACACCGCCTGGCGGCGGCTGGCCGTCACCACTCCGGAGACCGCCGCGGTGATGGAGACCTACGCCTCGATCAAGCGGCTTTCGCAGCCGCCGGCGGCGGGACCGGTTCACCTGCTGGTGAACATGGTGTCCGAGCCGAGCGTAGCCGACGCGGCCTACCACCGCTTGGCCCAGGCTTGCCGCCGTTTCCTGGGCATCGAGGTAAACCTGCTTGGACATGTCAAAAAAAAGGAGAAAGGACTCAACCTAACGCCCGTCCCGGCCGATATGAAGGGAGAACTATCGGCAGTCGATATGCTGTTAAACTACGCCGATTACGTGAAGTTTAACAGCGACCAAGGGACGCAATTGTGGCACGAAGTTACGCCGGCATTCTCGGCCCCTTGGCATTCCTGACCGTGCTGGCACGCGGACTGTTGGGCGGCGGCGGAACCGAACCGGTTCTGTACCAAGCCTGGCTGAGTCTGCTGGCCTTTGCAGCCCTGGGCTGCGTGATCGGTTGGTTTGCCGAGCGGACGGTTCGCGACTCGGTCAATGGCCGCATCGCGGCCGAACTGGCCCAACAGAAGCCGGCCTAAACGGCGGCCACAGATCATCACCGGCCAACCGGGGGGCGCGCCGGAATGGAAATACGGAGTGGAATCTCCGGCAACCGGTGCCCGCGGGCACCTTCATGGAGGAATGAATGGCAACTGCCGTCGCCCCGGAAGAAGTCGAACAACTGTGGATGGAGTTCAAGCGGCTGCCGTCCAACCAGGATCTGCGCAACCGCCTCGTGGAAATCTACCTCCCGCTGGTCAAGTATAACGGCGAGCGGATTTGGGCCCGGCTCCCCGAAGGCGTCGAGCTGGACGATCTGATCTCGGCGGGCGTGTTCGGGCTGATGGACGCCATCGACGCGTTCGATCTGAGCCGTGGGGTAAAATTCGAGACCTACTGCGTGCCGCGCATCCGCGGCGCCATGCTCGACGAGCTCCGCACCATGGACTGGGTCCCCCGCCTGGTCCGCTCCAAGGCCAGCAAGCTCAACGAGGCGATGAAGAACCTCGAAGCCCGCCTCGGCCGCCAGCCCAACGAAAACGAGCTGGCCCAAGAGCTGCAAATCTCCGTCCCCGAACTGGAGAAGATGATCCTCGACGCCAATGCCGTCAACCTCATCAGCCTCAACAAGAAATGGTACGAGACCGACAGCTATAAAGACGTCCGCGAGATCGACATCCTCGAAGACAAAAAAGGCGAGGACCCCACGCGGCGGATCCAGAAAAACGACCTCATGCGGCTGGTGACCAAGGGCCTCAATCGCAACGAGCGGCTGATCATCATCCTCTACTACTACGAAGAGCTGACGATGAAGGAGATCGGCGCCACGCTGGACCTCTCCGAGAGCCGCGTCAGCCAGATGCACAGCTCGATCGTGCAGCGGCTGCAAGGGCAACTGTGCCGCCGCCGCCCCGAGTTCGGCTCCTGACCCCCCTCTCCCGGAGGGAGAGGAACAAAGGTCTTGGGCCTTGGGTCTTGGGTCTTCGCTCGGCCACCCGTGCTCGAAGACCTAAGACCCAAGTCCTAAGACCTAAGGCAGCACGCAGGAATTGGTCTACCCGCGCCACGGCGCCAACCCCTTAAGAGCACGGTAGCCCTGAGATCGGGTTGGTATTTCATTTCCTGCGTGCTGCCTAAGCCCCAAGTCCTGAGCTAGACTTGTATTGTTCCTCCGCAGGCGGGAGACAACCGATGACCCCCTGGATCACTTGGAAGAGCTACTACTCGGTGGGCGAACCGTCGCTGGACAACCAGCACAAGAAAATCCTCGCCCTGGTGAGCGAAGTCTATGAGGCCGTGGAGCGGCGCGACGACGACGCGGCCGTCCGGCGCGTGCTCAAGGAACTATCGCGCTACGCGCTGACCCACTTCCGCTACGAAGAACAGCTCATGCGCGACTGCGGCTACCCCCACGTCGCCGAACACTCCGCCTTGCACGAGGAGTTTCGACAACGCGCCCGCGCCTGGGAGGCCGAAGCCAACCTCCTCACCGCCCGCGACCTCCTGCTGTTCCTCAAGGAGTGGTGGGTCGGCCACATCCAGTCGGAAGACAAGAAGTACATGCCCTGCTTTCGTCCGGCCGCCAGCCGGCGATAATCCTCGGCTAATGGAAGAGGAAAAAGAGCCAGCCGGCCAGCAGCCCGACCACCACCACGATCCCCACCAGCATCACAACCGCGCGGGCGTTTATCCCCGATTCGTTGTCGGGCGTCTCGTCCGCCGGGTCAACGTCGTAGCCGTCGGCGAACTCGTGTCCGCAGGCCGCGCAGCGCCGGGCAAACTCGGGCACAAAGGGCTCGTCGCAGGTCGAACAGGTCCACCGCCGCACGCCGCTGGGGTCGGCATCGGCCAGGGGAAACCGGCTCCCGGTGGCCCCGCACGCCGGGCAGCGCGTCGTCCGCGGCGCCCCGCATTGCGGACATTCCGGCCAGGGCGGCGGCGCCTCTTCCGGCAGTTCCTCGTCCTCGGGGGTGTCTTCGGCGGCGGAGGCGGCGGCGCGGCGATCGAACTCCAGCGCCATTCCCCGCGCCCGTGGGGCATCGTCCGCGCCCACGGACACCCGGCACAAACTGGGCCATCCCACGATATCGACCCCGGAGCCGCCCTGTAGAAGCTCGTTGCTGACGACCGCCGGAATGCCGGCATCGACCAGCAGGTTCCGCAAGAGGTGGGCGTCTTGAAGTGTGCGGGCGGCGTAGACGACGACGAGGTCCTGTTGCATGGTCGTTGCGCCGTTTGCCGCATTGGGCTTGGTGCCACTGCTGGCTTGCCGGGTGCCACTGCTGGCTTGTCCAGCAGTGTTGCTGGCCGCGGCGTCCTGCACTGCTGGACAAGCCAGCAGTGCCACCCGGGACACCCCCGTCTCAGCGTCGCCGCGGCAGTCCCGCCCTGGGGGGCATCTTCCGCGCCCAACGCTCGACCAGCTTCTCCAACTCCTCGTCCAGCCAGGCGGTAAACTCGACGTAAGGCAAGAGGCGCACGCGGATCGGCACGTCCCAATGATCGCGGGTAAGGGCCTCGCTGAACGGGGATTCCTGCTGGGGACTCTTCATGGCTGGCCGCCTCCTCTCGTTGCCCTTCCTCTTCTGCTTACTATACGTGGGACACCGGCCGTTGGTTTAGGTTCGCACCCCACGGGCGGCTGGAATTGCCGTCGCCGCGCAGCCGCCGCTGTTGACCATCTCGGCCGTTTTGGGCCTCCTTTTTGAGGGCATCGTCGGCCGTAGCGGGTGCCCCAGCTACGGTGACTTTGCCGCCACTCCCCTCTCCCTCCGGGAGAGGGGCAGGGGGTGAGGGCGAACTGCGAGCAACTTTTCGCTTTCCCCAACGTCTGCCTCCAGACGCCCTCACCCTAGCCCTCTCCCGGAGGGAGAGGGGACGACTAACGGTCCCCCATCGTGGTGGCCAAGCCCCCGCGGTCGATCTTGTCCAGATTCCAGCGGCCACCTATAATCCGACTCTCAGGTCCCAAGCGCGATCCCTCCAAGATCGACAGATTGCGGAGAACTGTTCTCCCCGCCAGGACGTAAAGCTACCGGTTTCGCATTATCATCACGGTCATGTTGCCGGAAAACCGCGCTGACGCGGCGACGCAACGCAGCCGGCAGAAATCGCCGCGTCACAAGCGTTACAACTCGGGAAACAACGCGTTTCGCTAGGACGCTCGCGTTTGCGGTTTCGCTGAATCAGCGGCCGGCCTTGGGCCGATGAGACGAGTGCAAAAACCGCGCAAGGGACCGCGCGGGACGAGTGGATCGAAGGTATAATTAACCGATGAGAGGAGAATGAGGATGCAGGTTTACGGTCCCGCTCATCTGCACGGCCCGCAGGCCATCAACCCGCCGCACGCCACCCGGCCGTCGTCGCCGGCCGAAGAGGTCAACTCGTCGCCGGGGATCAGCGACGAGGTGCAGATCTCCGACGCCGCCCGCTTGATCGAGCAGGCGCAGCAGCTTCCGGAGGTGCGGCAGGACCGCATCGACGCCATCCGCGCCCAGATCGCCCAGGGCACCTACGAAACGCCGCAGAAGCTCGACGTGGCGGTCTCCCGCTTGCTGGACGAAATCGGGTAACGGTGGGGACTGTCCCAATTTTCGTTCTACGAAAATGGGACTGTCCCCTTTGGTCAACCCAGCCCTTGGCAAGTGGGCGCAGGGAGGGCCCCATGTCGAAGAGTTTTACGCTCCGGTCGGTGCCGGTCAAGCTGCCGCCCGCGGAGCGTTTCGGTGAATTTCTCCAGGGCCGCGGCAAGCGGCTCACCGCCCAGCGGCGGCTGATCGTCCAACAAGTCTTCAGCCATCACGACCACTTCGACGCCGACGAGTTGATCGAGCACCTCCAGGGCCTGATGGCCCAGCGCAAGCTCAGCCGCCCCACCATCTATCGCACGCTGGGCGAACTGGTCGAGGCCGGCATGCTCCACAAGATGAGTCTCGGCGGCGGCCGGGCCATCTACGAGCACCAGTACGGCTATCCCAGCCACGACCACCTCTATTGCCAGGTCTGCAATCGGCTCATCGAGTTTCACAGCGCCGAGTTGGAGCAGCTTCGCGACAAGGTCGCCCGGCAGGCGCGGTTTCAGGTGGTCGGCCATCGCATGTTCATCACCGGCGTCTGCGCCTCCTGCCGTGGCAAGGGCGATTCGTAGGGCGAACTGCGAAGATTTCGCGCAGAGACGCAGGGGCGCAGAGGAAGAGGGACGGACAAGGAAACACGCAAAGTCAAAATTTCCAAGCCGTCGTCGATTCATTGGTCCCTTCCACTCCCCTTCCTTCGCCTCTCTGCGCCCCTGCGTCTCTGCGCGAGAATCTTGCTTTTTGAGACCGGATTGGGTTATACTGTCGCCATGGCCGACGCTATTGAAGAAAGGCCCCGCCGCTGGTTCCGTCTCACGCCGGATCGGCTCGTCGTGGCCCTCCTGGCCCTGGAGGGTTTTCTACTCCTTGCGCAGTGGTTCCAGTGGTTCGCCTTCAACCGGCACGCGATCTGGTCGATCCTGATCGCCGCGTCGGCCATCGCGGCGACGATGCTCTTGATGTTTTTCTGGTTCTTGCTGAGTCTGCTCTTCAAGTGGCGGTTCCAGTTCAGCATCCTCGCCTTGCTCCTGTTGACCCTGGTCGTCGCCATCGCATGCAGTTGGTTTGTGGTGGCGAGGGAGCGGGCGCGGAAACAGCGGGAGGCAGTCGAAGGGATCGAGAAGGGCAATCCTTGCGTTTGTTATGACTATGAATGCGATCCGCATGGCAGTCTAATACCGGATGCCGCGCCACCGGGGCCACCGTGGTTGCGGAGCGTGGTCGGAGACGACCTGTTCGCCAGTGTGGCAAGGGTCGTTCTGGCGGATTCAGCGGTCAACGACACAAAGCTGGAGCACCTCAAGGCATTGGCCCAACTCCAACACCTGTGCCTTCACGGCGCCAAGGTCAGCAACGCCGGACTGGAAAACATCGATGGATTGACCCAACTCCGATCGCTCATCGTCGGCTGCCCCAACGTCAGCGACGCGGGGCTGGAGCACCTCAAAGGATTGACCCAACTCGATTTCCTGGACCTGAGGGGCACCAAAGTCAGCGGCACCGGGCTGCGACATTTAAAGGGATTGAGCCAACTCCGGGTGCTATACCTCTACAACACCGAGGTCAACGACGCCGGGCTCCAACACCTCAAGGGATTGACCCAACTCGAAAAGCTGGACCTGCGCAACACCAGGGTTACCGATGCCGGGCTGCAATACCTTCGAGGGCTAACCAGGCTCGAATTGCTGTGGCTTTACGGCACTGAGGTCAGCGGCGATGGCGTGGCGGAACTCGAACAGGCATTACCGAACTGCTCGATTTCTCACTGATATGACAGATCCCAATCCCCAATCCCGCCGGGACGAAGGGAACTGCCGACAAGAGCGGGCCGTGGGGCGATCTGCGAAGGTCTCACGCAAAGACGCAAAGGCGCGGACGGAGAAGGGGGAAAGGTCGAATTGCCCCATGTGCATGAATTCGCTCTTCATTTTCTCCCCCTTGGCGGCTTTGCGCCCTCGCGCCTTTGCGTGAGAAATGTCTCGGCTGGGCCCGCCAAGAGAGTTGGTGGGGCTCGCGGTGCTCGACCCACCCTACCCCGCTACACCCGGACCTCCGCGTCGCAGCGGGCCGCATCGGGATAACGCGCTAACAGCGGATCGACTACCTCGGTTAGGAATTCATCGACCTGCTCCGGGGCGCGGCCGATAAACTGCCGCGGTTGCATAATCGCCGTAAGGTCCACGCGGCCAAAAGCCGGGTCGCCGGCCAGGCGCTCCAAGAGATCATTGTGGCCCCCCTGCTCCTTGACCACCGCGGCCGCCGCTTGGCTGTGACGGCGAATCCGCTCGTGCAACTCCTGCCGGTCGCCCCCGGCCGCCACCGCCGCCATGAGGATGTTCTCCGTGGCCATGAAGGGCAACTCCGCCTCCAGCGAGGCGGCGATCACCCGCGGATAAACCACCAGCCCGCCGGCCACGTTGCGCGAGAGGATCAGCACCGCGTCGGTGGCCAGGAAGGCCTGGGGCAGGATCAGCCGGCGGATGGCGCTGTCGTCCAGCGTGCGTTCCAGCCATTGGACCGAGGCGGTCTGAGCCGCCCCCGACTCCAGGCTCATCACGAACCGCGCCAGCGAGCAAATCCGCTCGCAACGCATCGGGTTGCGCTTGTAAGCCATGGCCGAGGAGCCGATCTGCTCCTCCTCGAAGGGCTCTTCGAGTTCCTTGCGATGGGCCAGCAAACGCAAGTCGGTGGCCATCTTGTGGGCGCTCTGGGCCACGCCCGAGAGAACCGCCGTCACCTGGGCGTCAATCTTTCGCGAGTAGGTCTGGCCGGTCACGGGATAGGTTTCGGCCAGGCCCATCTTGCGGCAGACGAGTTCCTCCAGGCGGCGGACCTTGGCATGATCGCCGTGGAAGAGGCTGAGGAAGCTGGCCTGCGTGCCGGTGGTGCCCTTGCTGCCCTGGGCCTTGAGCTGGCCGAGGCGGTGCTCGATCTCGACGAGGTCCAGGACGAAGTCGTGGGCCCAGAGGCACGCCCGCTTGCCCACCGTGGTCGGCTGCGCCGGCTGGAAATGGGTATAGGCCAGGCAGGCCAGATCGCGGTGCTTGCGGGCGAACTCGGCCAGGCTATGGATCACGCCGGCGACGCGGTCGCGGACCAGCTCCAGCGACTGGCCCAGCAAGAGCAGGTCGGTGTTGTCGGTCACGTAGCAACTGGTGGCCCCCAGGTGGATGATGGGCCGGGCCTCGGGACAGGCGTCGCCGTAGGCATGGACGTGGGCCATCACGTCGTGCCGCAGCCGCCGTTCGTAGCGGGCCGCCGCCTCGAAGTCGATATCGTCGACGTGCGCCCGCAGCTCGGCGATCTGCCGGGCCGTGATCGGCAGCCCCAGTTCCGCCTCGGCCTCGGCCAGCGCCACCCACAGCCGCCGCCAGGTGCCGATCTTCCGCTGCGGGCTCCACAGCCCGCTCATGGCCACCGAAGCATAGCGGGAAATCAAGGGGTTTTCATATTCATTGGGGTTGGACATAGGGCTCCCAAAAAGAAGTTAGAAGATAGGAGTTAGGAGTTAGAAATCCAGAATTAGATTGCACACAGTCCTGCTTCGCCCTCACCCTAACCCTCTCCCGGAGGGAGAGGGGACCCCTTCTAACTTCTAACTCCTAACTTCTGTCTTCTTCCTTCACATATTCGTCGCGTCGTCGGCGGCGCCGCCGGTGATCTGGTCCATGGCGGCGGCCAATTCGGCGTTGTGCCGGTGGTCTTCCGCGTAAATGCGGCAGATGCGGTAACTGATGGCGATGCGGCGAAATAGCTCCCGGTCGTCCAGGCCGCGAATCTGCCCCGTGGTCGGATCGAAGAGGAAATTCTGGCCGGCAGCCGGGGCCTGCGAGCCGGGGCGATGGACGTGCCGGGCCGTATCCACGCGAATCGGCAAGTCGGCCAACTCCCGCGGCAGCCGCTGGCGGACCGCCTCCTCGAAGGCCCGCGGGCTGCTCAATACGCTGCTCTGTTCCGCCTCGCCCGGAGCGAAGAAGATCGTCCGCTCGACGGCCATCTTCCAGCGCAAGCGGCGGCACAAGAAATCATGCCATCGCTGGCCCAGCGCCCGAAGCTCCGCGTCCTGGCTGCGATGCCACGTGGCCACCTCCATCAGCAGCGACCATTCCGTCAGCCGCTGATACTCGTCGAGGTGCTCCAAGGGATTGCCGGGAAAGAGATGCCGCTTGCTATCGAGGAACAGTTCCTGCAACGACAGGTCGATCGCCCGCACGGTGCGATGGAAGTAGATGGTGCGGAACAACTCGGCGCGGACGGAGATGAACCGCACCAGGGCGGAGAGTCCGCGCTCGTGGATCGTCAGGCCCTGGGGGGTGAAGAAGCTGTAGTGCAGCAGCCGGTCGAGGTCGAAGGCCCGCACGCTGTAGCCCGACATATAGGCGTCGCGGAGCACGAAGTCCATGTTATCGACGGTATAGAGGCCGCTGAAGAGTCCGCGGAGCAGCCGCAGCCATTGGGGGGCGGAGGGGGCGTCGCCGGCCCGCGGGCGGCAGATGAGGAAGGCGACCTGCTCGGGGTCGAGGGTTTCCCCCGGCTCGAGCCGGCCGCCGGGATTGCGGCGCACGCCGCGCAACCGCGGGCCCAACTCCACACGGATGATGTGGCTGCCGATGACCTCGTGGTTCAGGCCGTAATCGGCGAGGAAATGGGCATCGAAGAAATGCCCGAACGGACCGTGCCCCACGTCGTGCAGCAAGGCCGCCATGCGCAGCAGCGACTCGACGTAGGCCCGGCTGGGCACGTCCGGCGCGACCTCGCGGAGGCTGTCCCAGAGGACGGCCATCGCCCGGCTGGCCAGGTGCATCGCCCCGAGGGAGTGCTGAAACCGCGTATGCTCGGCCGTGGGATAGACCCACCAGGCGGTCTGCAACTGGTGGATCTGCCGCAGCCGCTGCACCCAGGGATCGTCGAGGATCGTCTGCTCGGAGACCTCGTCTTCGGGCAGCCCGGCCGAGGAGATGAAGGGGATGTAGCCGTGGATGGCGTCGTGGCTGAGGCTTTCGTTTTGGAAATCGGGCATGTCCGCATCCCGCCCCTTAGGGTCAATGAGAGTATTATGGCCGGGCAGCCGCGCGGCGTCGAGAAGGGTGGGGGATCAGGGATTTAGGGATTTAGGGATTGGGGACTGGGGACTGGGGGACCGGGCGTCCCGCCGCCCCGGTGCGCCCCCCGCTTGCGGTTTCGCACTCCGGTGAGTCGGCGCGGCGATCTAGGAAATCTACATCACTTGCGGAATCTGGCAATAATCCACTATCCCGCAAACTCCATCATGCTTTCCCAATTTGGCGAATCGCTCTGGCGTCAGGCGATTGGGACGACTAAACTTTGGTGTTTCGTGCCCGCTCTGTCGAAATCCCCCCCGCCTGGCGTATCGCTGGAATCATTGCAAGGAGTATCTGTTGTGCGACGGATGAATCAATGGATTGGCCTCTGGGTTGCTTGTGGATCGTTGACCGTTAGCGCATCGGCGGCTTGGGCCGCCCGACCCAGCGAGACGCTTCTGCCCAAGGAGACGGTCGGCTTTCTGGCCATTTCCAACGTTGATACCCTGGACGCCCAATGGAAGAAGACCCAGATCGGGCAGCTCATCGAGAGCCCCGTGATGCGGCCCTTCCGCAAGGACCTCCGCCGCCAGATGCAAGAGCACTGGTCGGGTCTGCGGGAGCGTTTCGGCATCGCGCTGGACGACTTGCAGGGCGTGCCCGGCGGCGAGGTCGGCGCCGCCATGATCGAGCCGAAACCGGGCCAGGCGGCCACGGCCTTGCTGATCGACGTGACCGGCCACCTCGCTCAGGCCCATGCCCTGGTGGCCAAGGGGACGGGCAACCTGTTGAAGGGCGGGGCCAAGCAGTCGGCGTTGAAGATCGACGGCGTCGTGGTAGACGTTTTCGAGCTGCCGCCCTCCAGCGAGGAGCAGCTTCCCGCGGCCGATTCGCGCTCGGCGCCCGCGGAGGACAAGACGCCCGCTCCCGCCGCCGCCGCTGCTGCCGCCGTGCCGGCCGGCGAGCCGGACCGGGCCGTCTACGCCCTGGTGGGAAACCTGCTGATCATCGCCGACAACCTCGACGTGGTCCGCGGCATCCTCGGCCGCGTGGCCAATGGCGCGGCGGGCAGCCTGGCCGAGGTGCGCGGCTTCGCCGCGGTCATGAAGCGCTGCGCGGCCGACGCGGGCCCGCCGGGCAGCCACCAGGTCCGCTGGTTTATCTTTCCCTTGGGCTATGCCGAGGCCGCCCGCGCCGCCACCCTCCCCGAGAAACGGCACCGCGGCAAGACCGTCGTCGAGATCATTCGCCACCAGGGCTTCGGCGGCATCGAGGGGGTGGGCGGGGTGATCGACCTGGCCGCCGACGGTTGCCAGGTGCTCCATCGCACGGCCATCTATGCGCCGCCCCCCTTCGTGAAGTCCATGAAGATGCTCAAGCTGCCCAACGCCGAGAACTTCACGCCCCAGCCCTGGGTGCCCCGCGACGTGGCCACCTACGCCACCCTCTACGTCGATATCGTCACCGTCTTCGACAACTTCGGCTTGCTCTTCGGCGAAGTCGCCGGCGAAGGCGACCCCGACGCCTGGCCCGATGTCCTCAAACAAATGAAGACCGATCCCAACGGGCCGCACATCGATCTCCGCGAGGAGCTGATCCTGAAGCTGGGACAGCGCGTGACCGTGATGACCGATTACCTGCTGCCCATCACCACCAGCAGCGAG
Organism: Thermoguttaceae bacterium; assembly: GCA_052139835.1. GTDB lineage: Bacteria > Planctomycetota > Planctomycetia > Pirellulales > Thermoguttaceae > JBKQVT01. The sequence continues at coordinate 4,551 of JBKQVT010000162.1, read as the reverse complement.
CGGCTGCTGATTGCCATCGAGACGAAGGACGAGAAGGCCGTGGCCAAGGCCGTGGAGAAATGTCTCAAGAACGACCCCACCGTCCGGCGCAAGGTGATCGACGGCCACATCATCTGGGAACTGATCGAAGAGGCGCCGCCCGCGGTCCCCTCGATTTCGCTCGGCGAGATCCCGTCGCTGGGGAAGAAAGAGGAGGGCCCCGCCCCCGGCGAGGAAGGCGAAGGAGAATCGAAGGAGCCGCATTTCCTCCCCCATCGCGCCGTCACCGTGGCCCACGGCCAACTGCTGATCGCCTCGCACCTCGACTTCCTCCTGAAGGTCCTCAAGCCGATCCCCAAGGGCGACAGCCTGGCCGAAAGTCCGGAGTACAAGGGCCTGGACGCCACGGTCCGCCAGTTCGGCATGACGAAGCGTTGCGCCGGCGAATTCTCCCGCGTCGACCAGGTCGTCCGTCCCACCTACGAATTGATCCGCCAGGGCAAGATGCCCGAGAGCGAATCGATCCTGGGCCGGGCGCTGAACACGCTTTCCGGCGCGGGCAAGAAGGGCGTGCCGCGGCTGCAGCAGATCGACGGCAAGAACCTGCCCGACTACAAGGTCGTGGCCCCCACGCTGGGCCTGGGCGGCATGGGCGCCGTCAGCGAGCCGGAGGGCTGGTTCATCAAGGGCTTCTTGTTGCCGAACCCGCCGCCCTGGGACGATGCCGGAAGCGACGTCGGTCGAACGCAGCGAGCCCCACCAGAAAAGAAGTAGCGGGTAGCCCGACAGCTCTGCTATCGGGGTGCCACAGGCACAGGAGGCGTTGGGTCGGGGGTCTGTTCCACGGCGTGTCGAAGACGCCCGGCCCGCGGCTATCGCTTTCCGCCCTTGTTTCTTGTCCCGGCGGGGGCCTTGCCGTCAAAGGGAGCGGTGATCTTGCGGGCCAGTTGCGGATCCTTGATTTCGCTGAAATACGCGGCAAGCGTCTTCAGTTCCGCCTCCGTCAAGGGGATGGGCACAATGCGGCCGTCGTCGAGGATCGCAAAGACCCGCGAAGCCGGCGGAATCCTAACCTTCCGGCCGTCAAGCCATAAACCGTCGGGCCCACTCATCCACCAATGAATGCCCCGCGGCGCCGGCACGTCGGGGCAGTAGCTCGTCCCTGTGACGCCGATACCCTGGTCGGTGGCGAATCCGTAGACAATCGCCTCCGCGGAGCCCGCCGCGCGATACGTGCTATGAAGCGTAATGGGCTGACCGTTGTGCAGACACCACGGATTCCGGTTGGGAAACCGCGGGGGTTCGCGGCTCAGTCGGCCGATCGTGGCCAGCAGGCTGCACACCACCGCGCAGCCGGTGACAAACAGCATCAGCGTCCGCAGGCTGTATTGATAGACGTTGGGGAAGACCTCCCGCGACGGCAGCGCCAGGCTGGCGGCATGCGTCACCAGGCGAAAGGGGAGAAAGGAAAACACCCCGGCCAGCGCGGCGAAGAGGGCGTAGAAAACGGGCGAAAGCAACACGATCGCCAGCAGTCTGGCTGCGCCCTGGCTTGGCAGCGGCACGCCGGTGACGGAAATATCGGCCGCATTGCGAAGCGGGGTGGTGGCCACGACAATCACGGCGGGGAGCAGCGAAAGCAGGAACCCGTACATCGCCGACAACTTCACGTAGGACCACAGCCGCAGCCGCGAAAAAGGCAGCCACAACTCGTCTTCGATTTGGAAATGAAGCCTCGGGCCCCTCAGTGCGATCACACCCAGAAGAAAGACGGGATAGAGCACCGCGGTCAAGGTGCTGAACATGGCCAGGAGGATCGGCCACCAGAGGAGGCCCGCCACCCCGGCCACCGGGCCTCGGCCGCCCCAAGCGAAGAGGCCGATTGTGGTCTCCGCGCCGAGGAGACTGGCGGCCATGCCCACCACGCCCAGGGCAATCCCGGTCGAAAGGCCCCAGGACACGGCGAGCGTGAAGTAGGTGACGAAAGTAGGTCGCGACCAGCGAACCTGCACGGTGTGCGTCCGGGCGTCGGCCTGCGGTCGCGGCGGCTCGTCAGGCGCGGCAGTGGGGGGACCGTCCATGACCGTGATCCTGATCGGCGGCGGCCGCCTTGTCAAGCCAGGGCGAGTTGCAAGGGAACCGCCGATGGACGCAGATTCACGCAGACAGAAAACAACAATCGCCGTCCCGGTCCATTAGCATCCATCCGCGTCTATCCGCGGTTCCTTCTTCATTTCCCGGCCGGTTTGGCAGCGGGCGGGGGCCCGACACCGACGTCGCCGTGGACCGGGTCGTCCACCTTTCCGCCGTCGTCTTGAAGATTCGGGCCGACGGAATAGACTAGCCAGCCGCGCGGGGTCTTCTTCACGTGCAGCGGCGCGCCGTTGAACGGATCGGTTATCGTCTCGGCGGGCAGGCCCAGGGCCGTGAGCTTCGGCGCCTCGCCGCTGCCTGGTGGCACGTGCGTCTGCAAGTCATTGAGCACCCGCAACGTGCGAATCCTGGCCCGCGTCCGCACGCCGGCGGCGTAGACCGCTCTGTGCGCCGGAAACGTCAACGCGGCCAGGCCCGACATGGGCGATTCCGGGCTAATAACCTGCTGCTCGATCGGCTTGGTCCCCGGCGGTTTTTGATGCTCGATCGCCGGCTCGACGTCGCAGTAGGGGCGCGGGTCGTCCGCCAGGGCGATAAAGTCGCGGGAAACCTCCAGGCACGCCGACTCCTCCCGGTTCCAATAGCCGCGGCTGACGAGCCAGAAGTTGCGATGCGGAATGGCCGTGCGAAACATTTCCACCATGTATGCCTGTTCGCTCTTCAGCGTCCAGACGAATCCCTCCATCCGCTCCTGGATGGCAAGCTCGCGGTCCAATGCGCCGCGGACTCCGCTGGAGACGGGGCCGGCCTGAAGGACCGTATTCGCGCTGTCCACTGCCATGCCCTGCATGGTCAGCGCCACCAGGTAATTGATGAGGAAGGGATTGCGCCGGTAATGCCGGGCCAGCCGAAAGAGGACCACGGCGGTCCGCGCGGCGTCGTCGTAATTCCCCTGGGCGATCAGCAATCGCACCCGGAGTTGCAGCAAACGCCCATTTTCGCGGGAAACCTGTATTTCGGGAAGCATCTTCATATTGAGTTCCAGCGGCGGAACCGTGTAATCCCATTGGGCATCGTAGTCGGGGCAGGCGGCCGCCTGCTCCAACAGCGGGATCACGTCCGGGTATGCTGCCAAGGCGGCCTTCAGCGCCTTCTGAATCTCCGCGGGCATCGGGTCGTCGGTATAGAGATACTCCCAGAAGCGGGGCACGCCCCACGTCTCTTTGCTAATCGCGTCCACGCCGGCCTTGGCCCGCCGCAAAAAGGTGGCGGCGTTCTTGTCCGGCGGCAGCGGCGGCCGGGCCAAATCGGCCAGCCGTATCGGATCGCCCGCCGCGCGGATCGCCGCCAACTGCCGCTCAAGCCGTGTATCGGTAGTCCACACGAACACGGCGTTGGCAACCAGACCGATCGCCGCCACGGCGGCCAGGACGATCCCGCTCCATTTGAGGATTTTTTTCAGGCGTTTCATCGAGGGGTTCCTTGGAAAGAATTCAGGTCGCCCACTTTGGCCAACCTCGCTCGGCTGCGGGCCAGGCGGAGAAACGTCTCCTGCAAGGCGTCCATTGAAAAATCCGCCGCGTTCATTAAAGGTGCCGGAATCGCGCCTGTCAAGCCAGGGCGAGTCGCAAGGGAACCGCAGATGAACGCGGTTGCTTGAATCCGGTTTTGTCCGTGTTTATCTGCGTTTATCTGCGTTCGTTCGCGGTTCCCTCCTCTCCCGCTTCCGCCCTCCGCCTTTCTCTTCGGCTCCACCGGCGGCGGCGGCTCGATGAGCAACCGCAACCCGTCGCTGAGATGTTTTTCCTTTGCTGCCTGGAGCATCCGGCGGGCGTCGCCATCGCCGGGTTCGGTATCGACGATCTTTTGGGCCCATTTTTCCGCCTCGCCGAACTTGCCCTGGAGCAAATAGAGTTTGGTCAGCCCCCACCAGGCCGCCGGCGCCTGGGGAGCGGCCTTCAACAGGAAGGGTTCGGCCGCCGCGTATTTCCGCTGGGCCAAATAGAGTTGCCCCAGGCCGTTCAGCGCCGCCGGATGGTTCGGGTTCAGGGCGATGACCTTCTGGAACGCCGTTTCGGCCCCCGGCATTTTGCCCGAGTTGAAGCTCGCCCAGCCCAGGCCGTTCCAGGCGTTCTCGCTCTTGGGGTCGAGCCGGACGGCCCGCTGGAACTTCGCGGCCGCTTCCTTCATCCGTCCGTCCCCCCAGAGCTGCCAACCGTCGCGGGTAAGCTGGGCCGCGTCGCCGGCCTCACCATTCTCGCGCTCACGCGTGTCACTCTGGCGGAATTCTTGATACCGGGCCTCCATGCGGGCCCGTGCGGCCGCACTTTCTGCCTTAAACTGGTGATACACTAATTCTACAGCGCAGGAATGATATTGCGTAATTCAGCGAATTTGGCGAAACTACCGCCATCCACCACGGAGGGCTTGGCATGGATGCGGAAGAGATTCGCCGATTGAAACCGATGCTGACACGTT
>JBKQVT010000161.1:0-54357 GCA_052139835.1 Thermoguttaceae bacterium | reverse complement strand
ATCGGCACTGCTGGACAAGCCAGCAGTGGCACCCGGCAATCTCCGCGGTGCTGCCGGTGCCGCCCAACAGAAGGATCATAGGCGATACCCCCGCGCCGTGACCATCCGGCCGCCCAACAGCCGCGTCTGGCTGTTGCCGATGATGACGGTGCTCGTCATGCCGACCTTCGCGTCGAGCAAGCGGTCCAGGTCGGTCACGGCGAGCGACTGGCCGGGCTGTCCGGCGGCGGTGACGATGCCGACGGGGGTTGACCCCGGCCGGGCGGCCCGGAAGATCGCCACCGCTTCTTCCCAGGGGCGGGTGCGCCGCGTGCTGCGGGGATTGTAGAGGGCCGTCACCAGGTCGGCGGCGGCCACGGCCTCCAGCCGGCGGCGAATTGTTTCCCAGGGCACCAGCAGGTCGCTGAGGCTGACGGCCGCAAAATCCAACATCAGCGGCGCGCCCAGGGCCGCCGCCGCCGCGCTGGCCGCCGTCACGCCGGGAATGACCTCGATGGCGACGGCCAGCCCTTCGGCCTCGGTTAACTCGATCACCAGCCCCGCCATGCCGTAAATGCCGGCGTCGCCGGAGGACACCAGGGCCACGGTCCGGCCCTCCGCCGCGCGCTTCAAGGCGGCCCGGCAACGCTGGACCTCCTCGGTCATGCCCGAGGAAATCACCTCCTTGCCGGCCGTCAGGTCGGCGATCAATTCGAGGTAGCGGCGGTAGCCGACGACCACGTCGCTCTGGCCGATGGCTTCCACGGCGCGGAAGGTGCGGTGTTGGCGGCCGCCGGGGCCTATGCCGATGGCATAGAGTCTTCCCGGGCGATGGCCACCGTGACGCCGTTGCTTTTGGTCTTGGGGAGTAGTAATCGGGTCCTCCTTCCCGCCAACAAGGCTGCCGGCTCGGCAACGGCGGGCAGATCGACTTTCTCTTCTGCCAGGGGCGAATGCTCAAAGGCCCGCGTCGTGGCGCGGATCTCCTCGTCGGCGATCCATCGCAGGGGGAGTTGCAAACGGCGGGCGGCCTCGCGCAGGCCTGCTTCGTCGGCCTTCAGTTCGGCCGTGGCCAGCAGGCGGACGCGGTCCAAGGGGCAAGCGGCGGCGGCCAGCGCGGCCTGCACCGCGGCGACGATGGTCTCGGCCGCGGTCCCGCGGCGGCAGCCCACGCCCACGATCAAGTCCTTGGCCGCCTCGGTCGAGGTGGTGACCACCGGTTCGGCGCCCAGGGCGTTGGCCACGGCGACGGCCAGGTCGTTGGCGCCGCCTTCGTGACCGCCGATGAGGCTGACGGCCCAGCGGCCGCCGACATCGACGACGACCACGCCCGGGTCGGTCGTCTTGTGTTGCAGGCAAGGGGCCACGGCCCGCACCACCAGTCCCACCGGCGCGATGTAAACGAGACGTTGAAACTGGGGGAACATTTCCCGCGTCAGATCGGCGACGTGTTGGAAACGCCGGGCCTCGGGCGATTGGCTCACATCGGCGTGGAGGAAGATTTCGCACTCCGGAAGCTGATCCGCTTCGCCGAGGCGGAGTTTCACCGCCAGGTGTGCCGCGATCCGCGCCCCCGCCTCGCTCAGGCTGATCAAAGCGATTTTCATGGGCCGGCCTCCGGTCGACAGCCGTGGTGGAACGAGGCATCGTAGAGTTTCGAGGCATGGGGCAGGGGCCGCGCCAGGGCATGGCCCACCAGGAAGATTGCCGTCTTGCTCAGCCCGGCCGCCGCGGCGCGGCTGGCCACGTCGGCCAGCGTGCCGCGGACGATGTGCTGGTCGGGCCAGGAGGCGTGATAGACCACGGCGGCCGGGCAGTCCGGCCCGTAATGCCCCGCCAGCACGGCCGCCGCGGGGGCGAGCCGGTCGGCGGAAAGGAAGATGCAGAGCGTGGCCCGCGATTGGGCCAGCCGCGACAGGTCCTCGGCCGCCGGCATGGGCGTGCGTCCGGGCGTGCGCGTCAGGATGACCGTCTGCGCCACCTCCGGCGCCGTCAGCTCGACCCGCAGCGCGGCCGCCGCCGCCTGGAACGAGCTGATGCCGGGCACGACTTCATAATCGATCCCCAGCCGGTCCAGCGCGTCCATCTGCTCGCCGATGGCGCCGTAGAGCGCCGGCTCGCCGGCGTGCAGTCGCACCACGTCCACTCCCTCCTCGGCCGCCTGGCGATACACCGCGACGATTTCCTCCAGCGTCATGCCGGCCGAATCCCAGCGGCGGGCGTCCGGCGGCACAAGCGACAGCAACTCGGCGCTGAGCAGCGAGCCGGCGTAGACGCAGCGCCGCGCCTGGCTGAGCAGCCGCTGGGCCTTGACAGAGAGCAGTTCAGGGTCTCCCGGGCCGGCGCCGACAAAATAGATCTTCATGGCCTGTTCTCCGCTTGCGGTTTCGCATGAACCAACAGCACCGAGAGATATCCCATCTCTTCCGGCGCGTCCCGCAGGCGGCCCAAGTCGGTTTCGATCCGCTCCTGCGCCATGCCGGCGCGGGAGACCAGCACGGCGCGGTCCGTCAAGCCGAGGCGATCCAGTTCATCGAGCACGTTTTGCAGGCGGCGGCCGATCTTCATCAGCACGACCGTCCCGCCCCGCTCCAGCGCCGCGCGGAATTGGTCCAGGTCGTCGGCCGCGGGGACGATAGTGACCAGCTCCTTGCCCTGGCCGATGGGGAAGTTCGTCAATGCGGCCGCCGCGCTCATGGCCGTGATGCCCGGCACGGTGACGATCCGCGCCGCCGGCTCCAGCGCCCGCAGCTCGCGGAGGAGATAGACGTAGGTGGAATAGAGCAGCGGGTCGCCCAGCGTGAGGAAGCAACAATCCTCGCCGGCGGACAGGGTCTCGCGGACCTGCCGGGCCGCCGCTTGCCAGCTCTGGTGCAACACGGCCTCCGCGGCGGTCATGGGAAAGTCCAGCTCGTGGACCACCGCGTCGGGCCGCAGCCAGCGGCGGGCGATCCCCAGCGCCACGCCCTCGGCGGCCGCCGCCGACCGCGGCGCATAGACGCAGCGGCACTCGGCCAGGATGCGGGATGCCTTGACCGTGATCCATTCCGGATCGCCCGGCCCGACGCCGATGCCGTATAACGTTCCGCTTGTCATGCGAGGATCGACCTCCGTAGCAAGATCGCCAGCCAGAGCGGCGAGGCGTCGGCGGCCGCGGCCAATTGGCCCGGCGTCATCGCGCGGACGCGCTCGCCGTCGAGGGTGAGGTTTTCGCACAGGTACGCGTCGTGGGTGGCCTCCAAGACGCCGGCGGCCCAAGCGGTCCATTGAAGGGCTTCCGCCGTGCCGCCAAGGATGGCCAGCTTGTCGAGCCGCAGCAGTTCCTCGGCGGTCGTCGCCGGTGTCCGGCCGTGGGCGCTGAGGATGCGGGCGTCCTGCCAATCGAGGCCCAGGCGGGCGAAGGCCGCCTGCACGGCGCTGACGCCGGCAGTGATTCGGCACTGGTCCCGGCCGAAGTGTTCCGTGATCGGCCGGGCGAGGCTGAAGAGTCCCGGATCGCCGCTCACCAGCACCGCGACCCGCCGCCCCGCGGCGCGATGCGCGCCGATTGTCGCCAGCACGCCCGCCACGTCGCCCTCGACGGCCACGCGCTGGCCGGCGCCGGCGGCGAACAACGCCAGCAGCCGGCGGCTGCCGAGGATCACCTCGGCGTCGGCGACCGCTCGCCGGGCCGCGTCGGTGACGTACGCCGCCGCGCCGGGGCCGCAGCCGACCAGGGCGATGGGTGGTGGGGTTATCGCCATGGGGTCAAGTCTCCGGCCGTGCCGAGGCAATCTCCAGCCATGTCTACCAGGAAGACCGCGACGCTCATGGTCCCCTCTCCCGACCAACCTTCGGTCGGTGCCCGGAGAGGGTTAGGGTGAGGGCGGTTCGGTCGCGAAACGGTTTCCTCGTTTGGGCGATCTCGCGAGGCCCTCACCCCCTGCCCCTCTCCCGAAGGGAGAGGGGAGAGCCGGCGCACGACGGCCCGTTGCACGTCGCCGGCGAGCCGTTGGGCCAGCAAGGTCTTTTCCGTTGGTTCCAACGCGGCGAAGATGCCCTCGACGGTCGGGCTCTCGGCGGCCGGCCGCCCAAGGACCTCCTGGTGCAGGCGGGCGACAAGCGGCGTGGCCGTCGGCGACCGCGAGGAATGGGTATCCCATTGCCCCAGGGCCAGTTTGGCCAGCTTGCCGGGGTGGCCCAGCAGCAGCACGGCATCGAAAACACTATGTCCCCTTGCACGCTCGGCCAGCAGATCGAGCAGGAATCCCCAGGCGTTGCCGACCTCGACGAGTTGCTCCTCGGCGAGGGAGAAATGCCCTCGGGCCGCCTTGGCGCCGATGTTGCCCGGCACCAGCACCGGCGCGCGGACGCCGCAGGCGGCCGCCACGTCGAGCGCACACCGCAGGGCTTCGTGCAGTGCCCGCGTGCAATAAGGCCGCACGATCCCCGTGGTGCCGAGGATCGACAGGCCGCCGGCGATTCCCAGGCGGGGGTTGAAGGTGCGGCGGGCGATTTCGCGGCCACCGGGGATGGCGATCTCGACCCGCACGCCGCGGGTAGTCACTTCCCGCACTGCCGCGGCGATCATGCGGCGGGGGACGGGATTGATGGCCGGCTCTCCCGGCGGGACCTGCAACCCCGGCTTGGTCACCGTGCCCACGCCGTCGCCGGCCGCGAAGGTCACCTCGTCGCCGCCGCTCCAAGCGAGCCTTGCGACAACGTCCAGCCCGTCGGTCACGTCGGGGTCGTCGCCGGCGTCCTTGCGGACGGCGGCCACGGCGCGGCCGTCGGCGGCGATGGCCGCGGAGGCGACGGGCACGCGGATGGTTTCGCCGCCGGGCAAGAGGATGTCGACGGCCGCCGGCGCGGCGCCGCCGGCGAGGACGGTGGCCGCCGCCTTGGCCGCGGCCGCCGCACAGGCGCCGGTGGTGATGCCGCTACGGAGTTTCATGGGCGTTCTCCCGGCGCGCCCAAAGGGCGGGCGTCGCCGACCCATTGACGGATTTGCCGCCGCGCCTGCGGGATGGTCAGCGGCAGCCGCCCGGCCGAGAGGCCCTCGCCGCGGAGTTCGTGGAACAGTTGGGCGATCAAGGGCAGGCGGAGGCCGGCCTCGGCGCTGGCCCAGGCGTCGGCCAGGACCGTTTCCGGCGGCCCCTCCCGGTGCACGCGTCCCTCGCGGAGCACGTAGATCCGCGTCGCCAGCACCGGCAGCAGATCGACGCAGTGGGTGGCGAGGATCAGGGTGATGTTCTCCTGGCGATTCAACCGCAAGAGCAGCTCGATCATCTGCGTTTCGCCCTGCGGGTCCAGCCCCGCGGTGGGCTCGTCGAGAACGAGGATGGCGGGCTGCATGGCCAGCACGCCCGCCAGGCAGACGCGCTTCTGTTGGCCGAAGCTCAGATGATGAACGGGCCGGCCGCGCAACGGCAGGGCATCGACCGCCGAGAGCGCGTGTTGGACGCGGCGGGCCACCTCGGCCTCGGCCAGGCCCAGGTTGCGCGGGCCGAAGGCCACGTCCTGCTCGACCGTGGCGGCGAAGAGCTGATCGGCCGGGTTCTGAAAGACCATGCCGATGGCGCGATACAACTCGGCGGCGGACAGGCCAGCGACGTCGGTCCCGGCCAGGCGGACTTGCCCCTGCTGCGGACGCACCAGCCGCATCAGCACTTTCAGCAGCGTCGTCTTGCCGGCGCCATTGGCCCCCATCACCGCCACCAACTCGCCGGCCGCGGCGTGAAACGTCAAGCCGTCCAGGGCTACGATCCCGTCGGGATAGGCGTAATGGACGCCTTGGGCCTCGATCGCCGGGATGCGAGTCGCGTCGCTCACAGGGGCCACCTTTCTGCCAGCAGGAAGGCCACGGCCAGCAGCCCCACGGCCGCCGCTGTAAGCGACAGGTCGCGCCGCGCCAGCGGCGGCAAATCAGGCAGCGGCAGCGCGCCCTGGTAGCCGCGGGCGACCATGGCCTCGTGGGTCCGCCCGGCCTGGTCGATGGAGCGGAGCATCACGATGCCGGCCAGGCTGCCCAGCGACCCCAGCGCCCCGCGGTACGTGGCGTGGCCCAGCCGCGCCTTCTGCGCCGAGAGCACACTGGCGGCCTGTTCCATCAGGGTGAAGATCGACCGCAGCATGAGCAGGGCGATTTCGATCCAGGTGCGGGGCAACCGCGCCCAGTGCAGGGCGGCGAAGATTTCGTGGGCCTGGGTGAAGGTGCAGAGGACGACGATCGCGCTGATCGAGCCCAAGCTACGGGCGGCGATTAGCGCCCCGCCCGCCAGGCCCTCGCGGTAGACGACCAGTCGCCAGGGTCCCAGGGGGATTGAGGCCAGCGGCGTGGTGCCCGTCATCAATGCCCGCAGGAGGCAGACCGCGGCCACGACGGCCAGCGGTGCGGTCAGTCGGTAGACGGTGGCCCGCAGCGGCGCCCGGAAGGCCGCCAGCAGCCCCAAGCTCACGCCCAGCGTGGCCAGCGGCAGGGTGACGTGCGACGAGCCGACGGCGGCCAGGATGGCCGCGACGGCCACGATCAGCTTGACGCGGACGTCCAGCCGCGCCAAGGGGCTGTGTCCGGCGTTTCGGCCGATGGAAAGCAGTTCAAGGACGTGGTGCATAGTCTTTCGTCAGCGTCTTTTTTGACGGGAATAACTTGCGGAAGTTGTAGCCGGCGATGAAACCACCCACGGCGCCGGCCACGAGGAACATGCACAACCCCAGGTCGCCCTGGATGAGGTTGATGTAGGGCTCGCGGGCCGGGTGCCCAGCCGCCTTGGCAATTTCCTCCATTTTGTCATCAACGCCTTGCCAGCCGGCGTCGGCCGCACGGGCAAGCGGAAGCCGCCACAGCGGCACGGCGGCCAGGGCCGCGACGATCAAGAGCGTGCGAAACCGTTTCATGTTTTTTCTCCGGCGACGAGTGCGGCCTGGGGCGGCAGCCCGAGCAGTTCGGGACGACGCAACCGCACGAAACGATGGGCGACGGCCGCCATGACGCCGTCGGCGATGCCCAAGGGGACTTGGGTGGGCACAAAGAGGGCGCCATAAGCGAGGAACATCGTCATGATCGAGGCGTTGTCGTGCGTCCCGCTGGCCAACTGGAAGGCGGTCGTGGCGTAGGTGGCCCAATCCGAGAGCACCCCGGCGAGGAACGCGGCGGCGAAGGCCGGCACCCGTGCCCACCGCAAGACGCGGAACAAACAGTAAGCGCTGAAGGCCCCCACCACGCCCATCGACACGATATTCGCCCCCAGGCTGGTCAAGCCGCCATGCGCCAGAAACAGCGCTTGCAGGAGCAAGGCGATGCTGACGGCCACCACGGTTGGCCCCGGGCCGATCAGCAGCGCCCCCAGGCCGACGCCGAGGGCGTGCGAGCAACTGCCGGTCCCGGCGATCGGCACGTGCATGCAGGAGATGACGAAGATGGCCGCACCGACAAGCGCGACCAGTGTTGTGTAGGACGGATCGGCGGCCCGGCGGCGCTGGATGGTGTGCAGCCCCCAGAACCAGAACGGCGCGGCCACGAGGAACCAGAGTCCCGCCGGACCGGGCGGCAAAATGCCTTCGCTGATGTGCATCGCCTGGGCCGGCGCCGGCCAGAAGACCACGGCGGCCAGGAAGACGCCGCCGATCAAGAGCATTCGCTTGTTCATAAGTCTTTTATCCTCTATTCTTGGGCGGCCAACGCGTTGACGGCCGCGGCCGCGGCGGGGCTGCCGCCACGGGCCGTGACGTTGGTGATGTAACACAAATCGCTCTCCAGAAGCGCCAGTTTCGCCTCCCGCGCGCCGACCAGCCCCACGGGCAGGCCCACCACCAGCGCCGGCCGCGGCCCCCCGCCGCGGACGATTTCCAGCAGCTTGACCAGCGCCGTGGGGGCGTTGCCGATGGCCACGACGGCGCCGGCCAGCCGGGGCGCGAGCAATTCCATGGCCGCGGCCGCCCGCGTGCATTGCTTCTCCGCGGCCAGCGCGGCGACCTGGGGATCGGCGATCGCGCAGACCACTTCGTTGCGGACATGGGTCATCCCGGCTTGCAGCATGGTCACGTCGCAGAGGACCGGCCGGCCGGCGGCCAGGGCGTCGCGGCCCCGCCGGACCGCCTCGGGGTGGATCCGCAGCGAGCGAATGAAGGAGAAGTCGGCCGTCGCATGGACGACCCGCTCGACGATCTTCCGGCCGGCGGCGTCCGTCAAACCGGCCGCGTCGAGTTGCGGGGCGATGATCTGGTAGCTGCGGCGCTGGATCTCCTCGCCCAAGGTGGGCAGCACGGCCGGCGACGCGCAGGCGGCCGCGAGCCGCTCGACCACCAAATCCTCCAAGGCCGGGTCGCTCTCCAACGTCGGCAGGACCTCGAAGCTGATCGCGGGGAACTGCCCGCGGCACTGGTCCAGCAGGACGGGGATGTCGTGGGTGACGTGCTGGCCCGTGTAGAGAAAATAGGGCAGGAGCACGATCCGCCGCACGCCGCGGTCGGCCAACTCGGCCACGCGATCGGCGATGTTCGGCCGCGCGATGGAGAAGAACGCGGGCAAGAGGTTTTCCACCCCCAGCCGGGCCGCGATTCGCCCAGTGAGCGTGACGAACCGCTCGTTGGCCTCCGCCCGCGGGCTGCCGTGGCTGACGATGAGGATGCCGATGGGGCGGGTCGCTTCGTTCATGATCGCTCCTGGCAACGGGAAAGGAAGTGCTCGACCGCCTGCGGCCGCGAGGCCCAGTGCAGGTGGACATAGCCGGCCAGCACGGCCCCCTTGGCCAATCCCTCGGCCGCGGCGGTCTCGCTGCGGCGATGCCGGAGGTGATAGGCCGGCCGCCACCCCTCGCTAGGGCCGCGATCGGCGGCGATCTCGGAGTAGTGGAACTCGTGGCCGCGGCAGCACTGGCCGGCCGCGCCCCACAGCGAGTCGCCGGCGAAGGTAGCTTCCGCATAGCCCAGTGTCTTCAGGGTTTTGAGCATGGTCGTCTCGATGGGGAGCACGCCGGCCAGGGTGTGGCGGGCGCCGTCGAGGGTCCGCAGGGCGTCGCCCAAGTACATCAGGCCGCCGCATTCCGCATAGACCGGCCGGCCGGAGGCCGCGAAGGCCCGCACGGCGTCGAGCAGGGGGGCGTTGGCGGCCAGCCGGGCCGCATGCACTTCCGGATATCCGCCGCCGAAGTAGAGGCCGTCGAGGTCCTCCGGCAGCGCAGCGTCGCCCAGCGGCGAGAAGGCGGCCAGTTCGGCCCCGCCGCGCTGGAGCGATTCCAGGTTGTCGGGATAATAGAAGTGGAAGGCCTCATCGCGGGCGATGCCCAAGCGAACGCGCCGTGCCACGGCTGTGTCAGCCGTGCCGCCTGCACTGCTGGGCAAGCCAGCAGTGGCACCACAACTGGCCAACTCCACCAGCCGTTTCATGTCGAGGTGCCGCGTGCAGCCGTCGGCCAAGCGGTCCAGGGTCTGGTCGTCCAGGCCGCTTTGATCGGCGGTGACAAGTCCCAAGTGGCGGCTTTCGAGCGTCGGCAGGGCCCCGCGCGGCACGGCGCCCAAGAGCGGCGGCAGCCCGGCGGCGGAGAGCGACTCGGCCAGCCAGGCATGGTGGCGCGGCGAGCCGGCCTGGTTGGCGATCACGCCGGCCAGCCGCACCTCCGGCTCGAACTCGGCGAATCCCTTGACCGTGGCCGCCAGGCTGCGGGCGGCGCCGTGGGCAGGGACCGCCAGCACGACCGGGGCCGCCAGCAGCAGGGCGATCTCGGCCGTACTCCCTTCCAATGTCGAGGGCGACGCGCCGTCGAACAGGCCCATGACGCCTTCGATCACGGCCAGATCGGCCTCCGCAGTGGCCTGGGCGAAGAGCTGCCGCACGTAGTCGGCCGAGGTCATCCAGGCGTCAAGGTTGTAGCAGATTCGGCCGGAGGCCCGCGCCAAGTAGGTGGGATCGAGGAAATCGGGGCCGACCTTGAAGGTCTGCACCCGCAACCCTTGCTGCCGCAGGGCGCGAACGATTCCCAGCGCCAGCGAGGTCTTGCCGACGCCACTGCCGGTGGCGGCGATGATGATTCTGGGGCAAGCGGCTTGGCTCATGCGGCGGCGCTCCATAAGTGCCACAGATGGATCGACAGCAGCCGAAGGGCGATGCCGGCGGCCAGGAAAAGCGCCGCGGCCGTGGCCATCAGGGCGTTGGCCGCCGGGATGTGACGGGAGACCAGCGGGCAAAGGGGATCGCCGACCGTCGGCTGCTGGACCGGTTCTCCGGCGTAGGTATTCCAGCCGCCAAGTTGCACGCCCAGGGCGCCGGCCATGGCGGCCTCGGCCAGGCCGGCATTGGGGCTGGCGTGTTTTCGCCCGTCGCGGCGGAGGGTGCGCATGGCCTGGAGCGGCCGCTGGCCCAGCAAGAGCGCCGCGATGCACAACAGCGGCGCGGTGAGCCGCGCGGGGATATAATTGGCCAGGTCGTCGATCCGGGCGGCGGCCCAGCCAAATTGAAGATAGCGGTCGTCCTGATGGCCGAACATCGAATCCAGCGTGTTGATCGCGCGATAGACCATGGCGCCGACGGGCCCGGCGATCAGGGCCCAGAAGAGCGGGGCGGTCACGCCGTCCACCGTGCTCTCGGCCACGCTTTCCACGCCGGCGCGGATGACGCCGGCCTCGTCCAGCTCTTCGGTATCGCGGCCCACGATTGTCGCCACGCGGCGGCGGGCCTCGGCCAGGTCTCCGGCGGCCAGGGCATGGGCCACCGCCATGCTGTGCCGCACCAGGTCGTGCGGGGCGATGGTCGTGTAGAGAATCGCGATGGATGCGGCGTTGGCAGCGACCGAACCGGCCAGCCCGGCCAGCCAAATGACGCCCCAGGCGGCGCCACCGGCGACAGCGTACACCGACATGGCCACCGCCAATCCGGCCCACCGCGTGCGGCTGTGGACCAGCGACTCCAGCCACGCGGCCAGCCGACCGATGCCGCGGACCGGATGCGGCAGCCAATGCGGGTCGCCCAGGACCAGGTCCAGCGCCACCGCGGCCACGATTTGATATTCCAGCTTCATCACAGTCCCATCAGGCGATAGATCGCCTCCATGTCCAGGCTCTTGCGGACCACGGCGGCCAGGCGATCCAGGGCGGGCTCGATGTCGTAGGGGGCCATCACCCGCGAGAGCGGCGCCAGGCCGCGGCCGACCCGCAGGCGGTCGATGAACCAGCGGCGGAACGGGTCGGCGTCGAAGACCCCGTGTAAATAAGTGCCCCAGACGCGGCCATTGCCGCTGGCGGAGCCGACCGCCTGGCCGTCGGGCCGGCGGAAGAGGGCCCCGGAGCCGTTGCTGTCGGTCCGGCCGTGATGGATTTCGTAGCCCACCACCTCCAGGGCCGAGGCCGCGTGGACGGCAGTGGTGCGGGCGAGGGTCTTTTCGGCGGCCAGCACCGTAACGGCATCGAGCAATCCCAGCCCGGCGGCGGTCCCCGCGGCCGATTCCAGGGCCAGGGGATCGCGGATCTCCCGGCCCAGCATCTGGAACCCGCCGCAGATGCCCACCACCTCGCTCTGGCCCTGGCGGGCCAATTGGCCGATGCGGTCGGCCAGGCCGCTCTGGCGGAGGTAGCCCAGGTCGGCCAGGGTGTTCTTGCTGCCGGGGATGAGCACGGCGTCGGGTGAGCGCAGGTCGGCCGGCGTGCGGACGATCCGCAGCCGCACGTCGCTTTCGCCGCGGAAGGCGTCCAGGTCGGTGAAGTTCGAGATATGCGGCAGGTCGATCACGGCGATTTCCACCGTGTCGCCGTTGCTGTGGCTGTCGCCGTTGCCGCCGCTCGCGCAATCGGCGTCCAGCAGGCCGCTCTTGAATTCGACCGAATCTTCCTGGGGAAGGCCCAGCGAGGCCATGTAAGGCACCACGCCGAGGACGGGCCGGCCGGTGCGGCGGAGCGTATATTCCAGCGCCGGATCGAGCAGCGTGGCGTCGCCGCGGAAGCGGTTGACGATCCAGCCGCGCAGGAGTCGCCGCTCCCAGTCGTCGAGGACTTCCAGCGTGCCGACGAAGGAGGCGAAGACGCCGCCGCGGTCGATATCGCCCACCACCAGCACCGCGGCGCCGGCGTGCCGGGCCATCCGCATGTTGACGATGTCGTGGCCCTTGAGGTTCACTTCGCCGGGCGAGCCGGCCCCTTCCAGCACGACGGCGTCGAACTCGGCGGCCAGCGAGTCGTAGCACGCGCAGACCGCGGTCCACGCCTGTGGCTTGAAGCGGACATACTCGCCGACGCCCATGTTGCCCACCGGCTGGCCGCGGAGGAGCACCTGGCTGCCGGTGTCGGAGTTGGGCTTAAGCAGCACGGGGTTCATCCTCACGTCGGGTTCCAGCCGGCAGGCCTGGGCCTGGACGACCTGGGCGCGGCCCATCTCGCCGCCCGCTCGGGTAACGAACGAGTTGAGCGACATGTTCTGGGCCTTGAACGGCGCCACGCGCAGGCCGTCCTGGAAGAGGATGCGGCAGAGCGCGGCGGTGAGGATGCTCTTGCCGGCGTTGGAACTGGTGCCTTGGAGCATCAGGGCGGGCGTTTTTCGCCGTAGGGTGGGTCGAGCGCAGCGAGCCCCACCACCAGGACTAAGTGCCGCGGCCAGGGCGTCGCAGAGCCGCTGGTTTTCGGCCGCGGTGCGGACGGCCACGCGGAAGAACCGCCCATCGAGGCCCTGCGAGGGGTCGAAGGTGCGGATGGCGATGCCGGCGGCCAGCAACGCGTCCGCCAAGGCTGGGGACTGTCCCGATTTTTGTGGCCGGGCACCACGCGAAGCGTGGTCGCCACAAAAATGGGACTGTCCCCTTGGCCCGTCCAAGCGGACGAGGAGGAAATTCGCCTCGCCGGGATAGACGTGCAGCCCCGGCAGCCCTTGCAGCCGCGCGATCAGTTGCCGGCGCTCGTGGCCGACGCAGGCGACCGTTTGCCGGGCATAGTCCTCTTCGGCCAGCAGGGCCACGCCCGCCGCCTGGGCCAGCGTGCCGACCGACCAGGGCGTCAGTTGCCCGCGGATTCGCAGGGCGACGGACTCATCGGCCACGGCGTAGCCCAGGCGCAGCCCTGGAATCGCGTAGAACTTGGTGAAGGAGCGGACGACGACGACGTTTTCCGGCCGGTCGTCGGCCAGCGAGCAGTAGCCGTCGAGGAAATCGGCGAATGCTTCATCGACGACAAACAACGTCGTCGGGCGGCGTGCCGCCAACGCCCGGAATTGCCGGCCGTCGAAGGCCAAGCCGGTGGGATTGTTGGGCTGTCCCAGCAGCACGAGTTCGCCGCCGTGCAATTGGTCTTCCAGGGCGGCGAAGTCGAGGACGAAGCCGGCACGCTCGTCGAGCGGCAGCAGGGCCACAGTGCGGCCAGCCCGCTGGACCGCCGCCGCATAGTCGATATAGGACGGCACGGGGATGAGGGCCCGGTCGTAACGCAGCCCGCGGGCCAGCGCGAAGAGGATTTCGCTGGAGCCGTTGGCGACGACGATCTGGCCAGCCGGCACGCGGTGGCGGGCGGCCAGGGCATGGGCCAGTTCGGTGTTTTCAGGATCGGGATAATGGACCAGCCCTTCCACGGCGCCGGCCAGGACGGCGCGGAGACACTCCGGCGGGCCCAGCGGATTGACGCTGGCGCTGAAGTCGAGGAGGGCGGCCGGGTCGCGGCCGGCCCGTGCCGCCAGTGCTCGCAGATTGCCGCCATGTCCTGTCGCCAAGGATCACCTCACCAGGTCGAGAGGCCAGAGGGCCAGGCCGAGGGCGGGGACGACTTCCACGATTTCGCAAGCGGCGCCGAGGGTGTCGCCGGTGGCGCCGCCGAGCTTTCGATAGACATAGGCCGCCAGGAGCAACGTCACCGCCAGGCAGGCGGCCGCGAGGGTCAGGCCGCGGGCCGGGCCCAAAAGCGCCGTGGCCGCGACGGCCAGCAGGGCCATCGCCCCAAGCGCGGCGGCGACGTGGCGGTCGCGCGAGAAGAGGGCGCCCAGCCCGTCGGGGTGGGCCGGGGGCAGGAGGGCCAGGTGCATGCAAATGGCGGCCCGGCCGGCCAGCGGCATCAGCCCGGCGGCCGGCCACAGGCTGGCCGGGGCCAGCGACGCCAGGGCGGCGAATTTCACCAGCAGCACGGCCACGACGGTGATCAGGCCCATCGCGCCGGCGTGGCTGTCACGCATGATCTCCAGAATCCGCTCTCGGTCGCGACAGCTCAAAAAACCGTCGGCGGTGTCGGAGAGCCCGTCGAGGTGCAGGCAGCCGGAGAAGCTCATCATGGCGACCAACAGCAGGGCGGCGGCGACCAACTGCGGCGCGACGTGGCCGAGTGCCCAGGCCAGCGCGGCGGCCGCGGCCCCCAGCAGCAGGCCGACGACCGGGAAAAAGGGCACGCTGCCGGCCAGGTCCGACTCTGCCGTGCCCCAAGTCCCCGGCAGGGGCACGATCGTGAGGAAGCGGATGGCTGCCAGCAGTCGCTTCATGGCTTGGCCTTGGAGACGTGGGCTTCGTCGAAGGTGGCAATTTCGGTGAGCACGCAGCGGGCGGCATCGACAAGGTGCATGGCCAGGGCGGCGCCCGAGCCTTCGCCCAGCCGCAGGTCGAGGTCCAAGAGCGGCTCTTTGCCCAGGCGGCGTTGCATGGTCCGATGGCCCGGTTCGGCGCTGCGATGGGCGGCGATGATGTATTGCGACGCCAGCGGAGAGAGCGATTGGGCGATCATGGCGCCGGCGGTGGAGATGAAGCCGTCCACGAGGACGGGCTTGCGGCGGGCAGCGGCGGCGAGGATCAGGCCGGCCAGGCCGCCGATCTCGAAGCCGCCCACCTTGGCCAGCACGTCGAGCCCGTCGCGCGGATCGGGGCGATTGGTCGCCAAGGCGGACTGGACGACGGCGATCTTGCGGGCCAACTGCCCGTCGTCGATGCCGGTGCCGCGGCCGGTCAGGGCGGCCACCGGCTCGCCACACAACGCGGCCAGCACCGCGGTCGAGGGCGTGGTATTGGCGATGCCCATGTCGCCGGTGCCGAACAGGTCGGTCTCCTCGGCCAGCGATTGGGCCACCGCGATGCCCGCCTCGATGGCCGCGACGGCCTGCTCGCGGGTCATGGCCGGCCCGCGGGCGATGTTGGCGGTGCCGGGGCCGACGCGCTTCGAGATGATCTTGCCCGCGGCCACCAGCGGGCCCAAGTCGGCGGCCACGCCCATGTCGACGACCACCACGCGGGCCCCGGCCAGCCGGCCCAGGGCATTGATTCCCGCCATGCCGGCCGCGAAGCCGTGGACCATCTGCCCCGTGACCTCTTGCGGATACTTGCTCACCCCCTCGGCCGCCACGCCATGATCGCCGGCCATGGTGACGATCGTCTTCCGCGCCGTGGGCGGATGGAGCGAGCGGGTCATGCCGGCCAGGTCCACGGCCAAGTCCATCACTCGGCCCAGTGCCCAATGGGGCATGATCAACTGGTCCAATCGCTCCCTGGCCCGCCGGCGGAAGCCTTCGTCTTGGGGGGCAATTTGAAGTAGGGTGGTTTCCAACAAGCTCACGTCGGCACCTTGGTCTTAGGTCTTAGGTCTTGGGTCTTGGGTCTTGGGTCTTGGGTCTTGGGTCTTGGGTCTTGGGTCTTGGGGCTTGGGGCTTTTAGTGGCAGTGGGATGCCGCAGGAGACCAGCGTCACGCCGTCGGCGCGGGCGGCGATCACCTGGTTGGCCCGGCCCACCAGGTCGCGATAGCGGCGGGTCGCGGCGCTTTCGGGCACAATGCCCATGCCGACTTCGTTGCTCACGAAAATGACCGTGCCGCGGCAGCCGGCGGCCGCATCGAGCACCTCGCGGCAGCGGTTGGCCACCTCGGCCTCGTCCAAGGTGCGATCCTCCTGCCCGGCCGCGTAGAGGAGATTGTTGATCCAGAGCGTGATGCAATCGACCAGCAGCACCCCCTGCCGGCCCGAGCGGCGCAGGACGCCGGCCAGGTCGAACTGCTCCTCGACGGTTTCCCAGCCGCGGTCGCGGCGGGCGGCGCGGTGCAGGGCCACCCGAGCGCGCATCTCCTCGTCGATCACCGGACAAGTGGCCACGAAGAGACGGTCCGGGGCGAGCGATTCGGCCAGCGCCTGGGCGTAGGCGCTCTTCCCGCTGCGGCAACCGCCGACGACCAGGAGGATTTCAGCCATGATCGGCGTCTCCTGGCACATCGGCGCTGTCCTTCGATCCCAAGGGGACAGTCCCATTTTCGCGGCGAAAATCGGGACAGTCCCCCTCGGCGCCGGGGAAGGTCAGCACGCCGCGGCCGTCGAATAAATGGAGGACGACCGCGGCGGCGTACTCGACCTCGAAGAGGACGTAGTTTCGCGGGTCCAGGCCGAGGAGGTGGCAGATGATGGCGCGGATCGCGCCGCCGTGGGTCACGGCCAGGACGGTGTCGGCCGGGTCGTGCGCCATGCGGTCGGCGGATTGGCGGACGCGCTCGAGAAAACCGGCCAGGCTTTCCCCGCCGGGAAAGGCGAAGTCGAACTCGAAGGCCGCCCAGCGATCCACCAGCGCCGGCTCGGCGACCTTGAGGTCCTCGAAGCGGCAGTTCTCCCAGCGGCCGAAGTCGATCTCGCGGAGCGCGGGGTCGATCTCGATCTTCAGGTCGCCGGCAATGGCCGCGGCCGTCTGTCGGCAGCGCTCCAGGGGGCTGCAGAAGCAGCGCTGCGGGGCGAGCCGGCGGATGGTGGCGGCCAGGTTGCGGGCCTGCTGCTGGCCGGATGAGTCCAGGGGCGGATCGGTGGCGCCAACCAGGCGGCCGACGTGCGCCGCGTCCAACCGCGCGTGACGCACCAGGATGAGTTGCTGGGCCATCGGCGTGCTTCCCCAACGAAAAAGGCCCGTCCCTCGAAGAGGATGGGCCTTGCCGACGGTGCAACCAGGACCTTCCCTCGAAGGAACGCGTTCAAGCGCCCTCTGGTATCCTGACTTCCGAATCATCCTACTTGCCGCGACCTTCCCATCCGAAACCTCGGACAGTGGTCAACCGCGCGGCGTTCGTCATCGGTTACAGTGGCGGGGCCGTGCCGGATTTTCACCGGCTTCCCAATATCGAACCACGAACAGGTCAAGGATAGACAAGGCCGGCGGGACTGTCAAGGGGGCGGAAGGAACGCGGAGGGCGGAGGGCGGAAGGGGGAAGAGAAGCAGCGAGCCGCGGGGTTTATCCCCGCGGATGGGTTGCGCAACAACGTCCTGCTACTGCAACGTCGTTAGTGTTCCGCAGTTTCCTCCACGTAGGGCGTGCCCGGAACTTCTGGCCCCTTCGCCGGTCTGAAGACCCCCGCGTAGCAAATGATGGCGTACTTGTAACCATCGAAGTCGGCTGGGGCTTGGCGGACGATCGGTTTTTTTGTCCGCCGCAGGGCCTCGATTTGTGCGTTGGTCTGTTGCAAGCAATCCGCTTTCCATTTCTCCCGCGTGCCGTCAACGTCGTTGAGCGTCTTGATCCCCCATTGGCCAACCTCAACTTGCAACTCCCAAAGCAGTTTGCCCTTCCGTCCGCCGGACCATGCCTTCAGATTATGCCACGGAGGAGTGGAGGCGGTGTATCGGGGGTCCCCAGTGACGCTGCCCATAAATGGGGATTTCCCCTGCCAAATTCCGGCGAACGGCTGAACGAGGTCGTGGTAGGCGACATACCGGCAAATTTCCCCGACCGTTATGTTCAGCACGTACTCGTCATCGGTACGGACCAAGCACGTAACGGCATACCTCTGGTCATCGGCGTGCTCGGCGACGTGTTGCCAGAGCTCGTTTCCGTCCGCTGCTTCCCGCTCGTTGAGCGCCAGGCACGCCTTTCGCACCCGTTCCTGCTCGGCCCAGTCGTACGTCTCGTCAAAGAGCGGCCTGTGCCTGCCTTGGCGATCAACGATTTTCGGCGGTTTGTTTTTGTTGGCCAAGGCGTCGATCAGGGCCTCTAGCTGGCGGCCCCGGTCGGCCGGGCGATCTGCAATCTTGGCTGCTTGGTCGTTGTGCTTGCCCTGTGCGCGTGCCGGTGAAGCGAAGGCGAGGCCAAGCAAAGTGAAGACCACCACGAGAGTCGGGAAACGAGCGTGCATGGTCGATCTCCTTCAGGGCCCAATGATCATCAACGCACGCAAACCGACGAGATGGTGAACGACGTCCATGTTGACATGGGTACGGTACGCGGACCGCATTCGGCCGGGGACATCAGTCCCCCATCCCCCTCCGCGGGGCATCAGATCCGTGTCCGCTGCCTGGGGATCGGTGATCGGCGGCCCGGCGTGATAGCCGTAACCGCCGATGCAGACCTGGAAGACGTTTCCGCACATGTCGAAGAGTCCCCAGGCGTTGGGTTGGAATTGGCCGACCGGGCGGGCATATTCCGTATTCGCCTTCCACCATGCGTGTTGGCTGAGGTCTGCGGCGGAGTCGCCAAAGTAGAATCGCGTCGTCGTGCCCGCCCGGCAGGCGTATTCCCACTCGGGCTCGGTGGGCAGCCGGTACGTGGCGCCGCCGACCTTTTCCCTCGGCATCTCGCTGAGCCGGCGGCAGAAGTCAAGCGCCTCGTCCAAAGTCAACGTCTCGGCCGGGCGATTGTCGCCATGATAGAAGCTCGGATTCTGCCCCATCACGGCCTGGAACTCGCCCTGCGTCACCGTGTAGACGCCGAAGTAGAACGGCTTGGTGATCTTGACGCGGTGTTGGGGGGATTCGAGGGCCACGGTTTCGAGGTAGATATCATTTGCGCCCGCCTTGCGGCCTTCGTCACGCAAGCGATTCACCTCCTCTTGGGACGTGCCCATGTCGAATTCCCCCGGGGGAATGAGCACGAGCTTCATGCCGATCGAGTTCGTTTTCACCACCGGCACGTGCAGATACTTGGACCAGCGCTTTTGGTACAGCACGGCAGTCTTTCCGTCAAAGGGCGCCACGGCCGGCGGCGGGACGCCGCCGGAGCCGGAACTCCCCGCTCCCTCGAGTCCGGCAATCTCCCCCAGCCGCTTCTCGATCTTGCTCTTCAGGAGGCCGCCGTTGACCGACCCTTCCGCCTTTTCATACCACCAACCGGCATGCAGCAGGAGTTGCTCCCGCTGCGGCGCGTGACGCGACTGGGCCAAGTCCCACCAGGCGTCGGCCAGCTTGATCTGGTCCTCGGCGGTCGTCGGCGGCGCGGGCGCCTCCATCTGGGCCGCCCGCTGCAACCCCTTGTCGTTGCCCTTGACCAGATAAGGGAGGCCCCGTTTCCATTGCCCCTTGGTCAAGCAGAGGTACTTTCCCGCGGCCAGGTTCGCCGCGGTGTCCTCAGGCTGGGACTTCAGCGTGTCCTGGGCCTCTTGGAACTGCTGGAAGGCGGCCGCCTGCTCCTTGATGCGCTTGTTGACGGCGGCCGCCGACTTGATCAACTCGTTGTCGCGGGTCTTGCGGGCCTCGACGGCCAGTTGCTGACCGAGTTGCCGGAGCGGCTCGAACTTGTCCTTGCCGGCCGCCTCTTCCAGCACCGCGCAAGCCTGCGTGACCACCGCCACCCGCTGTTCGGCGGTCTTCGTGGCCTTGAGCATCTTGCCCACCGCGGCAAGCTTCATGTCCAGGGCGTCCACCTCGTAGAGCCGCGCTGTTTCCTCGGCCGTATCGACGGCCATGGTCGCGTCGCCGGCCGCCAGCGCCAACTGGTGCGCCGCCTGGAGCAGGGCATAGCGTCCGACCGCGTCGTTCTGGGGCTTGCGACTTTCCTCGACCAGCTTTTTGGCCAAGGCCTGTTTCTCGGCCGCCGTCTTCGCCTTGGCCCACTCCTGCTTGTAGATGTCGCGGACCAGGGCCAGGCTGCTCTTGCCGGCTTCCTCGGTGGGGACCGGCAGCCGCGACGGCGGCTGGGCCGTCACGGTTTTCTCGTCATTCTCGCTCTTGAGCGGGACAACAGCTTTCTTCTCCTCTTTCTGCTTTTCCTTGGGTGGAACAACCGTTTCCCTTGGCGGCGGCGTGACGGCGGTCTTCGGCGGCTCGGTTTTGGGCGGCTCGGCGGCGGGAGCAACTGGTTGCTGTGCCGGGGGAGCGCTTGGTTCCTGTTTCACCGGGGGTGGAGCCGTTTCCTCCTTGGCCGCGGGAGGAACCGATTCCTGCTTCTTTGGGAAAGGGCTCGATTCCTGCCCGGCTGGCGGAGGATTTCCTTTCGTTGGGGCTGCCTCCGTTCGCTCGGCACGCAGCGAATTGCCGTGGTCTTTCTTTCCCGGCGCCGTCACGACCGCGATCAGGACGACCGCCGCCAGTCCGCCAACGACCGCGAGGATAGCGATCCAGGGCGTCTTGGTCTTGGCCTTCGTCACCCGCGTCGCGGCCTGGACCGGCGGCCGGCGACGGGGCCCCGCGGTCTGGAACTGGTCGAGAAACGACGAGTCGTCGGCGGGCTTGGCCCGGGAGGCGAACTGCTGGCGGAGGGCCTGATCGTAGATCCCCTTCTTGGCGGGATTGAGCAGGCAAATCCGCGCGGCGGCCACCTCGTTGAGGAGCTTCTCGGCCAGGGCGGAGTGTTTGCCCGTATTGAAACGCTTCAAGTGCGCCATCCGCTGGTCGACGGCCGCTTCGATGACGTCGGGGTTGGGCTCGAAGTGGTCGACGCCCAGCAGGCGGTAGTGGTTGGGCGGCTGATCCTTGGGCGAGATGCCCAGCCAACGGTGATAGGGATCGAATTTCTCCGGCATGGGCGGTCCCCAGGCGATAGGATGCCCCCTATAGTAACGAATCGTGCCGAAAAGGGGAACGGGGGCCGCGGCCCTCAGTCGATCGCGGTGAGCCGGTCGAACTGCCAGAGGGGATTGCCGCACGCGGGGCACTGCTGGCCGTTGTCCAGCAACTTGCCGCGGCACTGCTCGCAATCGGCAATGCCCGGAAGGATGTCGCTCTGGCTCTGGCGGACTTCCGCGGCCTGGGCGGAATCGCCGAAGCCCAGGGCCGTGACGATCTCGATCGCCAAGGGCAGCAGCCGGAAGAGCACCAGCGGCGCGTGGCGCGACTCGGGCAGGGCGCGGGCCATCACGTCGCTGAAGAGCAGCCGCCGCTGGTCGCGGCTCTTGGCCAGGTAGCACTCGACCCGCTTGGTGACACGATCCTCCGGCTGGGAGGGGCCCAAGCGGAGCCGCGCCAGCCATTGCCAATACCAACCGGCGTCGGCGCCGGCATAGTCGCCCCTTTGGGCGGCGGCCGCGGAGACGGCGATCTGGTAGAGCTCGATTTCGATCTTCGCCAGCCGCTCGCTCTTTTCTTCCGAGATCGGCATCAGGATGGAGTCCATGCCCCGCTGCCGCTGCACGTCCTCGTGGACCCGCTTGTAGAGTGCATCGCGGAGGATGGTCAGCCCGCTGGCGAGGCTGCCGGCGATCTCCAAACCGTCGCTGCGGTCTTCGTGGAGGTTGAACTCTTGGGCCGCGTCGCTGCGGCGTTGGACGAACTCTTCGATCTCCATACCTTCTCCGAGGGGAAAACCGTGGTGCGCTATCCGGGATGCTTTCTGCGCCGGACAAGCCTACCCGGTGCAGCGGGTGGGCTGTGCTTGCGGGCAGATTTTCGCTAGTGAATTCTACCCCTCCAGGATGGGACGGCAAGCAATTTCCGTCTTGCGGGTTCACGGCAGAGGGTGCCGGCTGGACAGCCTATGCGAGCTGTGCGCGTGGGGACCGCCGGACTAATGGGGGGCCAACAGGACCAGCGGCCAGAAGGGGAGATTGCGGGCGATCCAATACACGACCACCACCGCCAGCACAAGCCACCCGACCCAGGCCTTCCGCTGCCAGCGGGGAAAGAGCCACAACAGGCCCAGCAGCGGTAGTGACACGACGAACAAGGGGTTCATGCGCAGGGCTGCCGCCAGGTGGCCGTGCAAGAGCTGGTGCGTGGCGCGGAGCGATCCGCAGCCGGGACAGTGCAAACCCGTCAGGGCGTGGAATGGGCAGGGCGGAAACACCCCCGGCTTGGCCGGATCGACCACGTACAACAGCGCCGCGCCCGCCAGCGCCGCGACGCCGACGGCCAGCACGAGGAGCCGGCGGCGGTGCGGTCGGGTTTCAGTGGTCGGGCTCAAGGCGTGGTCTCAGCGAGGTTCGCTCTGGGGCTCCCGGGGGGGCGCGGAATCCGGGGGCTGTCTTCAGAAGCGATGATGGGGCGACACAAAAATCGCGGGCGCAAGGACCATGAAAAAGAACACGAAGAGGACCCAGGCCAGCCCGCACCAGAAGGCGACCCAACACCAGGTTTTCGCATTGTTCGACGCCGCGATGGCCGCCGCTCGATTGCCCGAACTGAGATGGCTGGTGGCGATCGCGGCAAAGACGATGGAGACGATCCCAAAGGGCTGGCAGCAGAAGATCGTCACCAGGATGGCCTGGACGAGGTAGGTCGGAATGCTCCCCTGGAAGGCAGGAAGTTCCGAACGCCTCACCTCCTCCAGCGCGGCGCCGCACTGGGCGCAGAGGTACGCCCGATCGTCGTTTTCCGCCCCACACTTCCCGCATTGCATGAGATTTCTCCTTTAGGGATGGTTTCGGTGCGATTCGGTCTCGGCCGCCGCAGTCCGGCGGCGACCTCAGAAGTGATGCCCCCCCTGCGACGAGAAGATGAGCAAGGCAATGATGATGATCAATCCGCACCAGAAGGCCCGCCAACACCATGTCCTCGCGCTCTCCGACGCCTGGATCGCCGCCTCTCGATTGTGCGACGCAAGGTGATTGCTGGCGATCGCGGCAAACGCGATGGCAACCACGCCAAAGGGCAGGCAACAGAAGATGGTCACCAGGATGGCCGGCAAGAGATTGGTCGAAATCTCCTCCGGATAGGAAGAATGGTCCGAAAAGCCGCGCGGCGGCTCAGCACCGGGGGGCGGCTCCGCGGGGCCGTCTTCCTCCAGGGCCGCGCCGCATTGGACGCAGAAGTATTCCTTGTCGCCGTTTTCCGCCCCGCACTTCCGGCACAGCATGAATGATGACCTCCGGTTTGCCCAGGCCCCTCATTCTGGCGGACGGCTTGGATTTGTCAACTACCCTCCGACCGCTGCGGGGGGGGGGGGCATCGCACCGTCAAACGCGTCGGGGCGTCCCTCGCCGGCGGTCGCGGGAACTTTTCCCTGCCGGCGGGCGTCTCAACAGTAGTCCTGTCCAGAAACCAATTGGGAAACCAGGGAAGAAGGAGGCAAGAGTCATGAATGCACGCTGGAATCGCTGGGGTCGCGTGGCGGCCGCCGTGGGCGCGGCGGGGATCATTTTTACCGCGGCGACGTTGTGGGCCCAGCGGCCCTCGACCGAGCGGCACGTCCGGGAGTTGGGCCGCTACCTGGACGGAGTGAAGATTGCCGAGCCGGTCCGCTATGGGCAACTGGCCGTCTACCCCGTGCTGGTCGACGACGTGCCGCTGTTGCGCGGCCGCTGGCTGACGGCCGACGCCGCCATTTCCGGCGGCGTGCTGGTGGTCAGCGAGAAGCCCGGCGGCAGCGTGCCGCTGGTGCAGATCGAAAACCGCAGCCGCGACGAATACGTCTTTCTCATGCGCGGCGAGGTGCTGGCCGGGGGCATGCAGACCCGCACGGTCCGCCAGGACGTGGTGCTGGCCCCGGGCCAGAAGATCGACTTGAACGTCTTCTGCGTCGAGGCCCGCCGCTGGTCCGGCAACACCACGTTCTCCGCCGGCAGCAAGACCATGGTTCCCCAATCGATCCAAAAGGAACTTCGCGGCGGTGCCGACCAGCAGAAGGTCTGGTCGGAGGTGACCCGCAACAACGCCGCCTTGAAGGCCGAGAACGCCACCGGCAACCTCGACGAGGCCCTGCAAGCCGCGCCGGTGAAAAAGACGCTCGACGACGTGCGGCGGCGGATCGTGCCGGCCATCCCCCGCGGCACCACCGGCTTCATCTTCGTCGACCACGGCCGCGCCCTGGGCCTGGAACTCTTCGGCAGCGAGGACCTCGCCCGCGCGCTGCTGCCCAAGCTGCTGGATTCCTATGCCGTGGACTACGTGATCCTCAATGCCGCGGGCGAGGGCGACGCTCCGGGCGACAATCGCGCGGCCATCGCCCTGTTCGAGCGGCTCTGCCGCGTGGGCAGCCAGCGGGCGAGCACCCCCGGCTCCGGCTCCGGCATCATCACCCAGGAGTCGCGGCGTTCACGCCGCGGCCTGCTGGGCGACGGGGTGAGCCTCGACAGCACGCTGGTCCACTACGGCGCGCAATTCGGCGGCGCCGTCTCACCGGCGCCGGAACCCCGGCCGGTGATCATTTATCCCAACCGCAACCCCGAGCCCGAGCGCCGCGACGACACGGACCAGCGCCCGCCGCTGGTAAGATGAGAGATCGGTCTCCGCCGGGTGCCACTGCTGGCTTGTCCAGCAGTGCCGCCCCGGCGTTGGTTTCAGCCCCGGAGGGGCGGCAGTGAATAGCCAAGGGCGTAAGCCCTTGGTAAAGAGCGGGGAAAGCTATAGAGCCCCGGAGGGGCGACAGCGCGTCACCGCCAATAAATCGCCAGTTTTGCGGGCATTAGTGGACAGCTAACGGCTCGCGATTTGGTTGTTCAGTCGCCCAATGTCATACTAAAGCCCAGGTCACTCGACTTCCCAACCGGATTCCTTTGCGCGCGTGGCCAACTCTTCAAGACGGGTCTGGACCTTACGAAGAACCATCGCCCGATCACCAGACCAGTGAATGTCTTTCTCCCACCACTCGTATAATTCCCGTTCGCTGCATAACTCTCTAACCTTGCGGATCAGTTCGTCAGCTTCTCGTCCGTAGACTTCGCGACTGTAAAAAAGAATATCCGTAAGCGGATGATCGCCTGGCCTGCCGTTCATAAGATGCTCCAAATCCGGAGGTTTCGACAGTGCTGACTGGCGCTCCTCCGGAGCTCAAATGCGGGTTCTCGTCCGCATTTCCGGCTCTTGCGAGCCGGGCTAGTGACTGTCGCCGCTCCGCGGCTAATTTTGACGTTGTCGCTCCTGCTGGCGATCGCGCCGCAACCCCTGAAGAAACTCGTCCAGTTCCTCGGCGTCTTCAGCCCAACCGCCGAAAGACCGCCGGATCGCCTCTTCGCGCGACAGCATGGGTTGCACGGTGACCGTGACTTGCTGGCCCTCGGGCAGCCCCAAGTCGTTCGCAAACTCGATCACCCTCCCGTGGACGATTCCCCGCATGGCGTTCAGGTCGCTTGACATGAGTGTTCCTCCTTTGGCAATCGGCGCGAGACAACCGTCCATCGCCATTATACACCGCCCCGCGGCCCGGCGGAGAGCCAATCCAGGCCGATGTCCAAGGCCACGGCCGAATGCGTCAGCGCGCCGACGCTGATCCGCTCGACCCCGCTCTCGGCCACGCGGCGGACGCTTTCCAGGTCGATGCCGCCGGAGGCCTCCAGTTCGACGGCCGGCGCGACGGCGTTGCGGCGGGCCACCGCCTGGCGGAGCTCGGCCGGCCGCAGGTTGTCCAACAGCACCAGGTCCGGAGCGGCGGCCAGCACCTCGTCGAGTTGCTGGAGCGTATCGACCTCGACCTCGATGATCATGGCCGCAGCCGCGGCCGCCGTGGCGTGCTCGGCCACGAAGCGGTGGGCCGCGGCCACCGCCTCGGCGGGCCCGTAGCCGGCGCCGCCGGCCCTCACCCCCGGCCCCTCTCCCGAAGAGGGAGAGGGGAGAGAGGCACCGAAGGCCAGGTGGTTGTCCTTGATGAGCACCGCCGCGAACAGACCGGCGCGATGGTTCCAACCGCCGCCGCAGCGGACGGCGTATTTCTCCAGGCGGCGCCAGCCGGGGGTGGTTTTGCGGGTGTCGTAGATGCGGGCCTTCGTGCCGGCCGCGGCATCGACGAATTTTCGCGTCAGGCTGGCGATGCCCGAGAGGCGCGAAAGCATGTTCAACAGCACCCGCTCGGCGGCCAGCAGGCCGCGTGCCGGGCCCTCGATGGCGCCCAGCCGCCCGCCGCGCTCGACGAGCCGGCCGTCCTCGGTCTCCGGCGACCAGCGGAGGCGGGGATCGAATTTCTCCAGGGCGCTGGGCAGGGCCGGCAGGCCGGCGACCACGCCGCCGCCGCGGACCACGATGGCCGCCCGGCCCGTGGCCCCCGGCGGCACCAGCGCGCGGGTGGTCCAGTCGCCCTCGCGGCCGAGGTCCTCGTCGATCGCCAATGCCAGCAGCCGCAGCCAATCGGCCTGAAGCTCGGCGTCCCAAGCGACTTGCGGGAATTCCTTGGTCATCAGCGAGGTGCGGGTCTTGGAAATGTGCTGCAATATCCACGGAGCGTGACGCCCCTCACCCCGACCCTCTCCCGGAGGGAGAGGGGGACTGGGAGTGCGGCGGGGGATACCGCTTGGATTTCAATATCATCATAATACTATCCGGGCGTGGTGCGAAGCCGCGGCCTGCATTGTGGAGATGGTTCGATGTCCTGCAAGAGGTCCGATCCGCCGCCGGGGCTGCCACACTGGCTGCTTCGTCGCGCCGACCAGGCGGCGGTGGCAGCGTTGGTCGCGGCCGCGCTCTCTGCGACCCTGGGCTGGTGGATCGGCCAGGGAGGCTGGCGGGGGCGGCTGATCGAGGTGGAGCGGGCCGCGCCGCAGACCGCCCGCTTCCAGGTCGACATCAACCAGGCCGACTGGCCCGAATTGGCCAACCTGCCGGGAGTCGGGGCGAAGCTGGCGCACCGGATCGTGGATTGCCGCCAGGCGAGCGGGCGGTTTATCGACCACGAGGACCTGCGGCGACGGGTCCCCGGCATCGGTCCGCGGACGCTGGAATCGCTGCGGCCGTATCTGCTGCCGATGCCCCCCGGCCGGGCCTTGGCGGGGAAGTAGCCACCAGAAACTAGGGGCCAGGGGCCAGGGACCAGGGGAATAGAAGCACTTGCGCTGGGTGCCACTGCTGGCTTGTCCAGCAGTGCAAAAGGCGGCAGCAGATCGGCACTGCTGGACAAGCCAGCAGTGGCACCCGGCCTTTTCCCTGGTCCCTGGCCCCTGGCCCCTGGGAATAAAGTCCGCCCCGGGTTGCGAACACTCAGGTGGAGCAGGGAAGGGCTCGGCGCGCGGCGGGCCGCTTCCAAATCGAGAATTGCTTGACAAGCGGGCTGAATTGTAGGAAGATAAGTGGGTTAGGCACATTTTTCGGACGTTGCCGGGGCACCCCCCCTCTGCACCCTTCTACGGGACGGGGGTGTGAATCAGCCGTCGGCGACCATCAACAAGGGAGCACTTTATGCGGACAGAGTGGCGCGTGGGGCAGAGGTGGGTCTGGTTGGCGTTGATCCTCCTGGTTTTTTCGGTGCTGGTGATCAACGCCACGTCGCAGCCCTCATGGGGCGATGATACCACTACCGCGACCTCTGCCGGGACGACGGCCGGGGGGACGCAGAAGACCGAAGAAGCGCCGAGCTACTTCTGGTGGTTCATCCGGACTTCCGGCTGGATCGGCGGGTTCATCTTGTGCCTCTCGGTCTACTTCGTCGCCACCTGCGCCCGCTTGTTCATGGAACTGCGGCCGGAGACGGCCATGCCGCCGGAGGTCCTCAGTCGTTGCGAGGCGATGCTGGAGCAGCGCGACTTCAAGGGCATCTTCAACGTGGTCAAGGAGGACGACTCGTATTTCAGCCGCGTGCTGGTGACCGGGATCACCGAGTTGCCCAACGGCTTGAGCGAGGCCCGCGAGTCGATGGAGCGGGTGGCGGACATGTTGACGGCGGAGATGGACAAGAAGATCAGCATGATGGCCGTGCTGGGGCAGTTGGGGCCGATGATCGGGCTGGTGGGGACGCTCAAGGGGATGATCACCGCCTTCAGCGCGATCGCCGTCGAGGGGGCGACTCTCAACGCCGCCAAGGTGGCCAAGGGTATTTCCGAAGCCCTCGTGCTCACGCTGGAAGGGGTGGGATTGGCCGTGCCCTCGATCTTCTTCTACGCCTTCTTCCGCAATCGCGTGTCGTTGATCTCGGTGACGTCGTTGACGCGTGCGGACGAGTTCCTGCGGCACTTTGCCCAGGCCGCCCGCACCAAGGCGGGACCCGCCGCCCCGGGCCGGAAGGCATGAGGAAACTCCCATGTCCGGCAAACTAGCTGAACTCAACTGCAATCCGAATCTAACGCCGCTCTTGGACATGGTGTTCCAGTTGATCACCTTCTTCATGCTCGTGGTCAATTTCAAGTCGGCGGAATTGGACCAGACGCTGATGCTGCCGGTGGTCGGTTCCGCCCGCGCGGCGCCGGAGGACTCCGGGCCGATCCTCGTGCTCAACGTCAAACAGGATAAAGAACATTCCGGCGGCTTCCTGTACGTGCAGGGCGGCAACCAGTACGATATCCCCGGCGTCATCGGCCATGAGGCGATGGTGGAGCGGATGAGCCTGGGCTGGCCGCAGCCGAAGTCGGACGAGGAACCCGAGGAGTTGCCGACGACGATCGTCCTCCGCGCCGATCAGAGCACGGAGTTCAAGGTGGTCAACTACGTGATTACCTGTTGTCAGGAAAAGGGCTACCGCAAGTTCGCCCTGAAGACCGCCATGCCGGAGGCGAAATAATGACCCTCAAACGAGCGTCCTCCGAAGTGGAATTGAACATTGCGTCCATGCTTGACATGGCGTTCCAGTTGCTGACGTTCTTCATCCTGACGTTTCATCCGCCACCCTTGGAAGGCCAGATCGGTCTCCGCCTGCCGCCGCCGCAAGCGGTGGACACGCAAGGCGAAAAGGCCGGCCAGGTGACAAAGGACAACGTTGTGCCCCAGGGCCTCAAGACCCTGGGCATCACCGTCCACGCCATCAAGGGCGGCGCGGAGGCCGGCACGATCGAGGACATGGTGGTAAACACGACGGAGTGCAAGACCCTCGGCGACCTGAACAAGGCGCTGAAGGAAATCTTCCTGGACCCCAATTGCCCCTATAAACAGGTGATCGTCCAAGCGAATCCGGGCCTGCACTACGGCGAATTGATGTCGGTGGTGAACGTGTGTGCGAGCCAGAAGAAAGCCGACGGCAGCAAGTTGACCGAGCTCAGCTTCGTGGAACTCCCGGACGAGGCCGACTAACAACTTTACATTGCGGGAAGACCCGCAGCCGGAGGGGAAGCGATGAGCCACAAGCGACCGCCCTCCGAAGTGGAATTGAACATTGCGTCCATGCTCGACATGGCGTTCCAGTTGCTGACGTTCTTCATCCTGACCTTCCATCCGCCACCCGTGGAAGGCCAGATTGGTCTCCGGTTGCCGCCGCCGCAGCCGGCG
Organism: Thermoguttaceae bacterium; assembly: GCA_052139835.1. Classification (GTDB taxonomy): domain Bacteria; phylum Planctomycetota; class Planctomycetia; order Pirellulales; family Thermoguttaceae; genus JBKQVT01. The sequence continues at coordinate 25,227 of JBKQVT010000161.1, read as the reverse complement.
ATGGGGCAAGGCACGGCAAATCCCGGCGCGGTGGACCAGAAGGGCGTCGAGCCCGTCACCGTGAAGACGCTGGCCATCACCGTCCACGCCGTCAAGGGCGGCCAGACGCCGGGCACGATCGAGGATATGTGGGTAAACACGACGGAGTGCAAGACCTTCCGCGAGTTGAACAAGGCGCTGAGGGAAATCTTCCAGAACCCCGAATGCCCCTACAAGCAGGTCATCGTGCAAGCGAATCCGGGCCTGCACTACGGCGACTTGATGGCGGTGGTGAACGTGTGTGCGAGCCAGAAGTACGCCCAGCAGAACAAGAAGTTGGACAAGCTCAGCTTTGTGGAACTCCCGGACAACGCCGACTGACAAGTTTCCCTTGCATCCCGCCCTACCGTTTGCAACCTACCGCGACAGATTATCCTATGCGACACCGCGTGGCCGAGTTCTCCCGACGCAGGAGCGACGTGTTTGGCGGCCAGGAGAAGCGTCGACTGGTCTCGATGCTCTTCATGCTTGTCATCCTGGGGATGGCCGTTTCGCGGGCGTCGGATCCGGGGATGTGGACCTGGTTTGCCCCGGATCGCGAGGTCCCCGCCCGCGCGGCGCTCGCCACGGCGGCGCCCGGACCCGCGGCCGAGAGACCGCTTGCCGGGAAGCCGCTTGCCCTGAAGCCGGCGGCCAAGACGCCGGCGACAGAAAAGGCCAAGACCCACGCGGCGGGGAAGGCCGCGGCGCTGCCCCCTGCCGCCGAGCCGGATGCCACCGGCACCGACCAGGATTGGGAAGAGGCCGAGGCGATCACCGAGGACGCCGGGGCGATCACCGACCGCACGCTGTACATCGACAAAATCGAGATGAACGTCTACAAGCGGCTGGTCAAGTGGGTGCGGAATCAGCCCTGGGAGGCGCTGGAGAAGCGGGCGAAGAAGAACCCGATCTTCGACGAATTCAACGCCAACCCGGCGAAACATCGCTTCCAACTCTTCGAGCTCGACTTGGATGTCCGCCTGGTCCGCAATTTGGACAAGGTCAAGACTCTCGACCAACCCCTCAGTGAAGTCTGGGGGGTGACGGCGGAGTCGCGCGATCACCTCTACGACGCCGTGGTGGTCGATCTGCCGGCGGCCATGCCCACCGGCGACGTCTTCGAGAGGGCCAAGGTGGTGGGCTACTTCTTCAAGCTGCAGGGCTATGAGCCGGGGAATGCCAGACCCAACGCCAGGCCACTCCATGCCCCCCTGTTTATCGGGAGGATCCAGTGGCGGCCGGCGCCAATCCCGGCGGTGCAAACGTCGGACTGGAAGTGGGGCCTCGGGGCGGTCGCGGTGATTGTGGTCGTTGCATTGGCGCTGGGATTTGCTACGATGAGGGGTAATGGGATCCGGAGCGGTTCGTCGCTGAAGCACAGCCCGAATACCCCCGCTTTGGAGGAGTGGCTGGAAGGGCAATCCAGCGAGGAGGAGACCCTTTTGGGGAATAATTTCTCCGCTGGCGGCGATTCTAGTAATGGGGAATCCAACCACAAAGACACCCGGCACGAGGACCCCCCCGTGCCGCCGGGTGATTTTGACAGAATGCAAGGGTAAGGTAGGGAGCCATGGCAAACGAGTTAGAGAATCCTGTCCTGGTCGAGGAGGAAGATCTGGATCAGGAAGATACGCTGTCGGAACGGTTTATGGACTGGATTCGTACCGAGTTGGTTTGGTACGCCGGCAGTTTCACGTTCCATTTGCTGTTGATCTCCTCGATCATGCTCTTTGGGAGTCCGCCTCCCAAGATCGTGCAGACCGATGGGACTACTTTTGAGGGTGACGCGGAGAAACCCCCCGAGCAGAAGGCGGACACGGATCCGGTCGTGCAGGAGAAGTTCGACATCGGCGAGACGCCGGAAGACCCGACCGAGTTGAACACCGACACGCTCACCACGGGCCAGGTGGAGCAGCAGGAGGAGTATAACGACGACAGCGAGGTCTTCGAGCACAAGGGCGGCGGCACGCCCGGCGTGGCCAAGGATGCGGCCGGCGGCTCCGGATTCAACGTCATGGCGTGGGGGGCCGGGGTGAAAGTGACCGGCAAGGGGGGCGTGGGCACGGGCGTGGGCACCGGCACCAGCTCCGGCAGCGGCGGCAACGGCACCGGCTTCGGCGGCCGCGGCAGCGGCCATCGCGCGGCCATGCTGGGCCGCTACGGCGGCACCAAGCTGTCGGAACGCGCCGTGGCCGGCGCCCTGCACTGGCTCATGCGCCATCAGTGCTACGAAGGCAATTGGAGCTTCGACAAGTACAACGCCCAGTGCAAGGACGCCACCTGCACGGGCGGGGGCAGCGCCACGGCCGACGCGGGGGCCACCGGCATGGCCCTGCTGTGCTTCCTCGGCGCCGGTCAGACCCACAAGACCCGCGGCCCCTACCGCATGAACATCGAAAAGGGCCTGGTCTGGCTGGTCCGCCACCAGGAACGCGACGGCAACCTGGCCAAGGGTTGCGGCTTGCCCATGTACTCCCACGGCTTGGCCACCATTGCCTTGTGCGAGGCCTTCGGACTCAGCGGCGACCGCAACGTGGGCACCGCCGCCCAGGGCGCGGTGAACTTCATCATCGCCGCCCAAAACAAGAACGACAACGGCTGGCGCTATAATCCCGGCGACCCCGGCGACACCTCCGTGGTGGGCTGGCAGATCATGGCCCTGAAGAGCGCGCAGATGGCCGGGCTGAACGTGGGCGGCTCCGGCGGCAGCGGCTCGATCTTCGATCTGGCCGGCAAGTGGCTCGACCTCGTGAAGACGGGACCCAACGACAGCCAGTTCCAGTACCAGCCCGGCAGCGGCGCCACCCCCACCATGAGCGCCGCCGGCCTGCTCTGCCGGCAATATCTGCACGCCAAGCGGACCGACCCCATGATGGTCGACGGCGTGAAGTACCTGATGCAGAACCTGCCCGACGTGAAGGTCCACAACGTCTACTACTGGTACTACGCCACGCAGGTGATCCACAACTACACCGGCTACGAATGGGACACCTGGAACCGCGCCATGCGGAAGCTCTTGATCACCACCCAGACCAGAAGCAACAACTGCGCCAACGGAAGCTGGGACCCGGAAAATCCCTCCAAGGACCAGTGGTCGCCCCAAGGCGGCCGGCACATGATCACCGCCCTGTCGTGCCTGACTCTGGAGATTTATTACCGCTATCTGCCGCTCTACAAGGTCGACGCCGAGGACAACGGCGCCGCCGGCGCTGTGGCGGCCCCCGCGGCCAAGGATGCCAAGGGCGCTGATGCCAAGGGCGCGGCCGGCAAGGATTCCAAGGACGCCAAGGGCGCGGCCGGCAAGGATTCCAAAGACAAGGATTCCAAGGACTCCAAGGACGCGAAGAAGGCGGTGGAAAGAGCGCAGTAGTAGTAGGGTGGGCATGGCCCGCCGGAATACGACATAATACGTGGTGGGCGCTGCCCACCGGACCTCTCCGCCGCACCCGCTCCGGCCCACCTCCGTGGGCGAGGCGGCTGCGGCGTAGTTGTTGATGGCGGAACGAAACCACGCGGAAGAGAGAGCGCAGTAACATGAAACGCACGCATCTTGTTTTGGCGGCCTTGCTGGCGGCCGGCGGACTGACGTGGGGCCGGGCGGCCCTGGCCGCCGAGGACCCCGTGGACTTCGTCCACGCCTTGGAGGAAAAAGGGTATGCCGACATCGCGAAGACCTACCTGGAGGACCTCAAGGAGCGGAGGCGCTTGGGGCCGGACATGACCGCGCTCTACGACTTCGAGATGTCGAAGTGCCTGCGGAGCGCCGCCAAGCAGGCCTACAACCCGGCGGAATACGCCTTGGATATGGCGGCGGCCAAGGACTGCCTGCGCCGCTTCATCGACGAGCATGGCAACCGTCCGGAGGCGCAGGTGGCGATCGTGTGGTGGGCCGGGTTCGCCACGGACGAGGCGATGGACCATCTGCGGAAGGCCCAGGACCCGGCGATCCCCAAGGCGACGAAGGCCGAGGAACTGGCCGCCACCCGCAAGTGCCTGGAAGAGGCCAAGCCGCGGCTCCAGGAGGCCGCCGGCAGGTTCCGCGAGCAGATGCGCGCCGTCAAGGGCACCAAGAAGCGGGACAAGCTGCTGCGGCTGGACCTGGAAGCCAAGTGGCAGAATGCCGCTTTCCAGTCGATCCTCTGCGACTATTACCTGGCCCAAACCTACGACGATCCCAAGGATCCCCAGCGGCGGGAGACGCTGGAAAAGGCCGCCAAGGAGTTCGACGACATCTTCCAGGCCAACCGCGAGAGCGAAATGGGCGTGTACGCCCACATGTGGCAGGGAAAAACGGTCATGGAATTGGGCGACGACCTGGAGCTGGCCAAGGACATCTTCGACGAGGTGCTGGCCAACTTCGAGACCGGCGGCGGCGTCGTCTTCACGCGCGAGTCGGGGGCGCTGTATGCGCAGGTCAAGGAGTTCTCGCTCCAACTGGGCCTGAAAGACCCGGCGAAGGACCCCAAGGAGGCGATGAAGGAGTTCATCAAGGAGGCCCGCGAGTGGCACGAAATCTTCCGCCGCAATAATCCCCAGACCGGCGGCGAGTTCGTGCGCACGGCGGAGGGCTACCAGGGGGTCAGCCTGACCCTGGCCAAGGCCCTCTTGGAGCAGGCCGAGAAGGCGACCGGGCCGGAGAAGGGAAAGCTCAAGACGGAGGCCGCGAAGATCCTCGCCGAGATGGCCAAGATCTTCAGCTCCCATCAGAAAGAGGCCAACGATCTGCGCCGCTCGCTGGGGGGCGTCGCCGGGAGCAACGCCGAGCCGGGCAGCTTCGACGAGGCCTGCGAGCAGGGCGATGATGCGCTCAGCCACAAGAAGTGGGAAGAGGCCATCGGCTGCTACAACAAGGCCCTCCACAAGGCGACCAAGAAAGACGCCTCCAAGCTCAGCAAAGTCAAGGATGCCATCGGCATGGCCTATTTCCTCATGGCCCACGACCAGTTCGGCCGCGGCAAGGTGGCCGATTGCCTGAAGACCCTGAAGACGCTGATCGAGGACTACCACGAAACCAGCGCTGCGCCGAAGGGCGCCGCCCTGGCGGTGGGAGTGAAGTTTTACCAGTACCAGGCGATTCCGGTCAAGCAGGCCAAGGAGCGGGCCGCGGCCCTGCAAGAGGTGATCGACGCCGCCGAGTACACCAGGAAAAACTGGCCGGCCAAGCCCGAGGCCGACGACGCCCGCATGATCCTGGGAAGACTCTACTTCGCCGACGGCGAGACCGACAAGGCGATGGCGGAGTTCGAGGCCGTCAATTCCCACTCGGAGCGCTACGCGATGGCCTTGTACCTGGACGCCTACGTCCATTGGAGCCTGTATCGGCAGGAGAAGGCGAAGCCCGAGGGCAGCGAGGAGAAGGTGAAGCCCGGGGCCCGTAAGGAGAAGAGGAAGTCCGAGGCCACCCGCGACAAGAAGGCCATGGCCCTCCACATGGAGAAGGCCATCGAGGCCCTGGTCCCCAGCGTCGAGTTGCAGCAGAAGGCACGTAAGGCCGCCGGCGAGGCGGAGATGCCCCAGCCGCTTATGGATGCGCAGGTGATGCTGGCCAACATCTACTTGGAAGCTGGCGAGGCGAAGAAGGCCGCCGCCCAGTTCCAGCCGCTGATCGACGAGCTGACCAAGCGGAAACCCAAGACGCTGGACAATACGATGCTGGACATCTTCCTCGGCGCCGTGAGGGCCTATGTGGCCACCAACGACCTGCCCAAGGCCAGCGTCGCCGGCATGACCCTGGTCGACTTGGGCCCCGACACCGAGCGGGTGAACGACGCGCTGTTGCGTTTCGCCATGCTCCTGGAAGGCGAGCGGAAGAAGGCGGAGGCCGCCGTGATCGCCGCCGTGGGCGACAAGGAGACCGCCGAGGCCAAGGAGCGCCTGGCGGGAATGAACGAGATGCTGGGCAAGTTGCTGACGAAGCTGGCCTCGCGCGAGAAAGTCAGCCCCAAGGGCATGGTGTGGATCGCCGAAACCTGCTCGAAGGTGGGACTGGACGATGCCGCCGAAAAGCAGTGCCTGCAGTTTCTGAAACGGATGGAGGAGGATGCGGAGTTCCGCGGGAACGCCGGCCATAAAAAGGACCAGGCCAAGGCCATCACCCGCGTCCGTGCGCGGCTGATCGGCATCCTCGGCAAGAAAGGGGCCTTCGTCAAGGCCGTCGCGCAGGCCACCAGCCTGGTCAAGGATAACCCCAGGTCCCTGGACGCGAGAATGGAAGAATGCCGCCTGCGCTACAACTGGGCCATGAAAGACCCCCAGCAGGTCATCGCCGCGCAGACTGCCTGTGAGGCCCTCCGCGCCAACCTCAACCGCGGCAAGGGGCAGAAGCCCCCGGAGTACTACGAAGTGGCCTATTACGAGGCCGACCTGTTCTGCACGCAGGCCAAGGAACTGGCCAAAAAGGGCAACAAAGCCGACGCGGCCGCGGCCGCCGACAAGGCGGACTCGGTCCTCAAGAATGGCCTGTTCTTCAATCCCAAGTTGGACGGGCCCGACCGGGTCGCCCAGTATAAGAAGCTCTTGGCCGAGGCGGCCCAGTTGCAAAAATAGGGCGGAGGGCGGAAGGCGGAAGGGGGAAGGAAGAGGCGGATGCCACCGTTGGGTGGTACGACATGTCTTCCTTCCCCCTTCCGCCCTCCGCCCTCCCCCTTTTTTCTCCTTCCCCCAAAATTTGTTTAGGGGGTTCCCCCCCCGCAGAAACCTTGCTATCATAGTTCGTATGGTGACATCCTGCTTACTCCGAGGGAGGTCCGGGACCTTATCGGAACCTGAAGCGCATCGATACAAACCGTTTTTGCCAGAGAGGGAGAACTGAATGACAGCGAACAAGATCAAACTGCTGATCGCCGACGACCATGAAGTGGTCCGCAGCGGGTTGAAGAGCCTCTTGGGCGGCTCCGAGATCAAGGTGGTCGCCGAAGTGGCCAGCGGCGCCGAGGCCGTCAAGTACGCCTTGGAAAGCGACCCCGACGTGGTCCTGCTGGACATCCGCATGCCGGACGGCGACGGCCTGACGGCATTGGGGCGAATCAAGCTCGACAAGCCGGAAATGCCGGTCCTGATTCTCTCCACCTTCGACAATCCCACCTACGTCGCCCGCGCGGTCGCCTTGGGGGCCAACGGCTACCTGCTGAAGGGCTGCACGCGCGAGGAACTGCTGGCGGCGATCCGCACCGCCGCGGCCGGCGAAAGCGCCTGGACGCGCGACGAGCTGCGGCGCGTCACCGGGGCCTTGGCCACGCCGCGGCTGACGGCCGACGTCGAAGTGCCGCTAACCCAGCGGGAAAGCGAAGTGCTCCGCCAATTGGCCTACGGCCTGACCAACAAGGAGATTGCGCAGACGCTGCACATCAGCTACGAAACCGTGAAGGAGCACGTGCAGCACATCCTTCGCAAGATCGGCGTCTCGGACCGCACGCAAGCGGCGGTGTGGGCCGTCCGCAAGGAACTCGTCTAGCGGTAATAGCGGCTGGCGTCGGGATTGACGACCACCAGCGGTCCGCCCACCCCGGTCCAGCGGTACGGGTAGTAGAGGTTGTTGGCGGCCCAGCCGGCTGAGTAATCGCCGTGGAAGGGGTCGGAGCTGGCCCGCGGGCGCGAGTTGGACAGCCCGTACCACTCCATGGCGGCCAGCCGCTGTTGCCGCTGCTGACGGCGGAATTCCGCCGCGTGGCGGACGGCGACCTTGGGGTCCTGGTATTGGCGCATGGCCTGCTGGTAGAACCACATGTCTTCGGTCGGCTTCAAGTCGCCGGTCGAAATGGTGGCCTGCGAATCGGACTTGCCCGCCGTGGCACTTCGCGGCGACGTGCCCTGGGCCCAAGCGATCCCGCCGGAGGAAATAAGCAGGACGGCCAACACGGTCGAGACTCGTTTCATGTCATTCCCCTTCTTTCAGCTAGCGATGCGGAACTCCTAGTTGGACTTCGGCTGGCCACGCCCGTGAGGATTAGCGGGATTCTGCCGAAAATGCCGGTGGCACGGGGGCGTTGCAAGGGGGGAAGGCCCGGCAAACTTTTCCGCCTCCGGACCCCCATGAATACTATGGGGCCCAGTCAACGGTCTTGGGTCTTGGGACTTAGAGCTTAGCGCCTGATCCCAAGACCTAAGACCCAAGACCCAAGACCCAATCATGCAAACGGGCCGCTGGAGAGTCTCAGATAGCCGCGGTAGACCCCGGGGCCCCCCTCGACGACGAGGACGTAGAGCAGGCCGTCCTCGTGCCAGGCGGCCGCCCAGCACCCGGCGGTCGTCGGCCGGGGCTCCAGGGGCGGTTGCGTGGGCAGCCCGGCCACCGCCTGGGAAACCACGTACAGCGTCGCCCGGCGGCCGCCGGGGGCCGACAAGTCGTAGGCCACACCCATCGAGCCGAGCAAGCCGCGAATGGTCCGCCAGCGGAGTTGCGGCGTCCGCAGCACCTCGCGGCTGATGGGGTATCCGGCCGGTGGGGCTACCGCCGCCGCTGGGGATGTCGCGCCAGGGGACTCGGCGCTGAAGAATTGCGTTGCCTCGTCCAGCACGGCCGCGGTATCGTAGGGTGCCGCCCGGTGGCTTTCCAGCCACGCGGCCGCCGCCAGGAGTGCCGCCGTGGCCAGCGTCGCGGCCGCGACCGCCAGCCAGCGGCGCCTGGGCCGCCGGGGCTGGCCGGCCAACGCCGGCGTCGCCGCCACCGCGGCCGCCGCCGCCCGCGCCCCGGCAAGCCGCTCCAGTAAGCGCTCCGCCAGGTGCTCGGGCACGGGCACGTCGCGGAAGGCCGCCGCCAAGGCCGCATCGACGCGCTGCTGGCGATCAAAGCGGTCTTTCCACTCCGGATCGAGCGCCAACCGCTCGGCCAGCGGCGCTAGCGCCGCGTTCAGGGCGTCGTCGCTCCCCGGGCGGCAGGATTCCAGCGCCTCGAGCAGTTCCTGGCGGTTGGGTGGTTCGTGCTCGTGCTCCACAACTCTCCTCGAACGTCCAGGTTTCGCGGTGATTCAAGCGGTGGCCGTGGGTTGCGGCCGGCGGCCGCCGCGCGGCCAGAGCAGCTTCGCCCGCAGATGCCGTTTCCCGCGGGCCAAGCGGCTCATGACCGTTCCGATCGGCAATTCCAATTGCCGGGCGATCTCCCGGTAGGAACAATCCTCAAAGTAAAACATCAGCAATACCACGCGAAAATCCGGCGGAATCGACGCCAAGGCGCCTTGCAGCCGTTCGCGGTCCACATCATCGTCCTCGGTTTCCCTGGGGAGGGCGTCCAGGTCCAAGCCCAGCTTCGTGGCCAGCACCGGCCTTGCCCGCCGACTCTCCTTCAGGAAACGATTGCGCAAAATCGCCAGCAGCCAGCCCCGCGCCGCCTCGGCCCCGCGCAACTGGCCCAGGCGCTGCTGCGCGGCCAGAAACACGTGCTGGGTCAGGTCCTCGGCGTCGGGGACCGACCCGGTGAGGCGGTAGGCGTAGGCATAAACGGCCCGATGGTGCAGGGCGACCAGCGTCTCGACATCCAGGGGGGCGGGTGTGTCGGCCATGGCCGGCCCTCTTCTAAGAGGCATCTGGCGAGGGGATTATTCCCGAGTTGCGGGAAAAAAGCCTGCCGGGGCAATATCTATCCAAAATTGTAACAAGTGGGGAATAAAATCCCAGAGCCGGGAATCTAAATTACCGAAGCAGGAGAAGATCCTGTAGGACTGACCAATCCCACGTAAAGTTAGGAGAGGTATTTTCATGAAGCGTCTTGGAATGCTTGTACTGTTGGTAGGCTTTGGCCTGCTGATCGCCGGCTGCGAGCCGGCTGCACCGGAGAAGGGCGGCAAGGACAAGGGCGCCAAGGGCACGACCGCGGCCCCGGCGAGCACCGATGCGAAGGGCGATAAGGCTGCGACCGAGGGCGCGAAGGCGCCGCCGGAGGAACCCGCCCCGCCGGCGCCGCCGGCTGGGCCCGCGAAGACGGGTGGCGATGACAAGGGGGAGACCAAGGGCGCCACGCCGCCTGCCCCGGGTGGTAAGTAAGGCCCTGCGGCCCGTGTGACCACGGATTGCAGGGCGCCTGGCGAGCATTGCCCAGCAGGGGGAGTATTGCCGGCGCCAGGGAGATGTGAGAGTTGATGCTGAAGGGGAGGGCGCCGAAGGCGGTGCCCTCCCCTCGTTTCTTGCGAGGACGCGCCGGCAGTGCCGCCGGGTGCCACTGCTGGCTTGTCCAGCAGTGCCTGCTCACCGCCCGCCGCTCCACTGCTGGACAAGCCAGCAGTGGCACACTACGCCTTCCGCCTCCGCTTGCCGCGGCGGTCGCGAGTGGCGTGCTCGATGCGGGCCTCGGCCATCGGCTTGCCAAGCTGCTGGCGCATCTGCTGGATGCGGTCCCGCAGGGCGGCGGCCCGCTCGAACTCCAGGGCGTCGGCGGCCGCCACCATCTCCGCCTGCAACTCGGCCAGGTACTCTTCGGTGATGTATTGGGCCTCGTCAGTCCGCCCCACGGCGGCCTGGGCGCGGGCGTGGGCCTCGGCGTCGGCCTCGATCCCCAGGTGGATGGCCTTGCGGATCGTCTCCGGCGTGATGCCGTGGCGGCGGTTGTAGTCCTCCTGCATGCGGCGGCGGCGGCGGGTCTCGTCCACCGCCCGCTGCATCGAATCCGTCACCTTGTCGGCGTACAGCACCACCTTGGCGTTGACGTTCCGCGCCGAGCGCCCGATGGTCTGCATCAGCGAGGTCTCGCTCCGCAGGAAGCCCTCCTTGTCGGCGTCGAGGATGGCGACCATGGAGACCTCGGGCAGGTCGAGGCCTTCGCGCAGCAGGTTCACTCCCACCAGCACGTCGAAGGCGCCCTGGCGGAGGTCGCGGAGCAGCTCGACGCGCTCGAAGGCGTCCAGATCGCTGTGCAGCCACTTGCAGCGGATCTGCTGCTTGCTGAAGTAGGCGGCCAGGTCCTCGGCCAGCCGCTTGGTGAGCGTGGTCACCAGCACGCGCTCGCCGGCGGCCGCGCGGAGGCGGATCTGCTCGATCAGGTGGGGCACCTGGGAGCGGGCCGAGGCGATCTCGATCTCCGGGTCCAGCAGGCCCGTGGGGCGGATCACTTGCTCGACCACCGCCCCGGCGGTTTTCTCCAGCTCGTAGGGGCCGGGCGTGGCGGAGACGTAAATCGCCTGGCTGGCGCGGCTCTCCCATTCCTCGAAGCGCAGCGGCCGGTTGTCCAGCGCGCTGGGCAGGCGGAAGCCGTGCTCCACCAGCGTGACCTTGCGGTTGTGATCGCCCGCGTACATCCCCCGGATCTGCGGCACCGTGACGTGCGACTCGTCAATGAACAACAGGTAGTCCTGGGGGAAGAAGCTGAAGAGGGTGTCGGGCGGGCTGCCCGCGGGGCGGCCGCTCAAGGGCCGGCTGTAGTTCTCGATCCCCGGACAGTAGCCCACCTCCTGCAACATCTCCAGGTCGAAGCGGGTCCGGGCGCTGAGGCGATGGGCCTCCAACAACTTGCCGGCGCGCTTGAACTCCTCGAGCCGCTCCGCCAGTTCCCGGCGGATCTCCGCGACGGCCGCGGTGATGCGTTCCTCCGGCAGCACGAAGTGCTTGGTGGGATAGACGAAGAGCTGCTCGCGGCGCTCGATCACCTCGCCGCTTACCGGATGGATCAGCGAGAGCTGCTCGACCTCGTCGCCCCAGAACTCGATGCGGAAGCCGCACTGCTCGTAGCTGGGCCAGATCTCGACGCAGTCGCCGCGGACGCGGAATTTGCCCGGCTGAAACTCGATGTCGCCCCGCTCGTACTGGATGTCGACCAGCTTGCGGAGCACCTCGTCGCGATCGACCGTCTGGCCCAGCTTCAGGCCGACCATCATGGCGCGGTAGTCTTCCGGCGAGCCCAGGCCGTAGATGCAGGAGACGCTGGCGACGATGATCACGTCGCGGCGGCTCACAAGCGCGCTGGTGGCGGCCAGCCGCAGGCGGTCGATCTGCTGGTTGATCGAGGCGTCTTTTTCGATGTAGATGTCGCGCTGGGGGATGTAGGCTTCCGGCTGATAGTAGTCGTAGTAGCTGACGAAGTAGTGGACGGCGTTGTGGGGGAAAAACTCCTTGAATTCGCTGTAGAGCTGGGCGGCCAGCGTTTTGTTGTGCGACATCACCAGCGTGGGCCGCTGCTGCTGCTGGATGACGTTGGCCATGGTGAAGGTCTTGCCGGAGCCGGTCACGCCCATGAGCACCTGGTGCCTGGCGCCGGCTTGGAGCCCGCCGATCAGGGCTTCGATGGCCTGCGGCTGGTCTCCGGCGGGCTGGAAGGGAGCGACGAGTTGGAACATGGGAGGGGGCGGGGGAGGGATCGGGGACCAGGGGCCGGGGATCAGACAAAAGCCCCGCGACTGCGTCGCGGGGAGTGATGCTCTATTTTATCGCTTCAACGACGCGTTGACCATCCTCGCGCTGCGCGATATGATGCTGCCGGGGAGGAAACTGCCATGGTCTATCGTGGCTACGTCAAGGGCGGGGTCGTGGTGTTGGACCCCAAGGTCGAGCTTCCCGAAGGCATCGAGGTCAAGATTGAGCCGGTGCCGCCGTCGCCCCGGAAGACGCTCGCCGAGCAACTGGGGGACTTGATCGGTTCGGTGCCGGACTTGCCCGCCGACATGGCGCGCCAGCACGACCATTACTTGCACGGAGCGCCGAAGCGATGAAATGGCAGGACCGAATTACGGTGGACCCGAAGGTGCTGGTGGGCAAGCCGATCATCAAGGGGACGCGGATTTCCGTGGAGTTTGTGATCGACCTGCTTGGCAGAGGATGGACCACGGCGCAGATCCTCGAAGAGTACGATCACTTGACGCCAGAAGATATTCGGGCCTGTTTGGCCTACGCGAGCGAGGATCTGCACCGGCGTTTGACGGCGGGGTAGCATGCGCTAGGCGTCACTCGTGAAGGTTTATCGCCCTGCCTCAACGAGCAACAAGTCCAGTCGCGTTGCGAGGCCCGGCGGCAGGTCAGCCAACAGCTCGCGGCCGACGAGCCCCACGTCGATCAGGTCGCGGAGGTGCAGGCGATCCTGGTCGCGGTTGGCCAGCAGTTTCATCCGCACCAGGCCGGCCAGCGACACCACGGGCAGCCCGGCCGACAGCTCTTCGCACTCGTCGACTGCCGGCGAGGGCAGTTCATATTCTGGCCGGACGCGCTCACCGGCCCAGACGAGATGGACGGCATGGCGGGGGTTGGGGTCTTGGCGGTCGAGGAACATGCCGACGCCCATGACCTCGAAATAGTCCATGCCGGCGGCCAGGGCTGCGGCCCGCGCTTGGGGAAGGTCTTTCCGCCGCAGCAGGATGTCGACGTCCTTGGTGGTGCGGACGGCGGCGGGTTCGCGGCTGGCGACCCAGAGGGCCACTGCCTGGCCGCCGACCAGGGCGAAGGGCACGCCGGCCGCGCCCAAGGCGCCGCAGAAGCGCCGCAGGCGGGCCGTGACGTCGTCCAGGGCCATGGTGTATTGTTTCCAGGGGTCGGCCATTATCCCAGCCAGTCGTCCAGTCGCAGATCGGGAATTGACCGAAAATCGGCCGTGTTGTGAGTGACCAGCGTAAGGTCGTGGGCCAGCGCGACGGAGGCAATCATGAGATCGATGGGGCTCACAACAACGCCCTTGTGCCTCAAGACACCGCGAAGCCGGCCGAATTCCTTCGCACAACGGTCATCAAAGGGCAGGACCTCCAGATCCTCCTTCAATTGCTCAACCGCGGCCAGGATCTTTTCCGGCCGCTCCAGCAGGTTCGCCCACGCGTACAACTCCGCCAAGGTCGGAGCCGATATGCACATCCGCCCCGAGTGCTGCATGAACCGATGCGCAAGCCCACTCGGACGACGGATGTGCGCGGAGCATACGTCGGTATCGAGGAGAAACCTCATTCCGTGTTACCCCGAAACCTGGCGGCTTTCCGCTCGCGCTGGATTTGCTCGAATGCCTCCTCGGCGCCAGGTATGCCAGCCGCTGCGCCGGCGGAACGCCGGATCCCTTCACCCCAGGCGGGCCCGGGCTGCAAGGCGCGGACGGTTACCTCGACCTCTTGGCCGTCCGCCACGCCGGGGTTCTCTTTCAATTCGATCGTCTTGCCGTGAATCACGCCCTGGACCACGATGCTCATGGGCATCCTCCTTCTTGGCCGTCACTGATTCGTCCCCGGAAATGCAAGGGGCGGGCCACCCTGCCGGGCTCGGCCCACCCCACATTGTAACAAACCAATCCATTCGGCTCGACGGAGCCAACCCCACGCCGCTCACCCCGCGGTGGCCGGCGAGCTGCCCGGTCCGCCGCCGGCGCCGGCGCCCACGGGCGGGGGCTCGGCGGCCGCGGGGGTGGCCGGCGTGGCCGGGGTCGCGCCCACCGAGCCCTGGAAGAAGAGCTGCTTCTTGTCGCCGACTTCCTTGACCGCGATGGTGATGGTGTCCATGCCGCGGAACTCGCCCTTGAGCAACTCCTCGGAGAGCGGGTCTTCGACGAAGTTCTCGATGGCCCGGCGGAGCGGCCGGGCGCCGAAGTCGAGGTTCGAGCCCTTCTTGATGAGAAGTGTCTTGGCCTCGTCGGAGAGCACCAGCTTCAGGTTCCGCTCGCTGAGGCGTTCGCGGACCTTCTTCAGTTCCATCTCGATCACGCCGCCCAGGTCGTCCTGGGTGAGGTGGCGGAAGACGATCACGTCGTCGACGCGGTTGAGGAACTCGGGGCGGAAGACCTTTTCGATCTGCTCCTGCACGCGGCCCTTCATGTTCTCGTAGGAGGCGTCGTCGTCGGGCTTCTGGAAGCCGAAGGCGGCCTCGTTCTTGATGGCCTCGGCCCCGGCGTTGGTCGTCATGATGACGATCGTGTTGCGGAAGTCGACGTTGCGGCCGAAGCTGTCGGTCAGGCGGCCTTCTTCCATGACCTGCAAGAGCATGTTGAAGACGTCGGGGTGGGCCTTCTCGATTTCATCGAGGAGCACGACGGCATAGGGGCGGCGGCGGATCTTTTCGGTGAGCTGGCCGCCCTCCTCGAAGCCCACGTAGCCCGGCGGGGCCCCGATGAGCCGGCTGACGTTGTGCTTCTCCATGTACTCGCTCATGTCGATCTGCACGAGGGCGTCCTCGTCGCCGAACATGAACTCGGCCAGGGCCTTGGCCAGCAGGGTCTTGCCCACCCCGGTAGGGCCGGCGAAGATGAAGCTGCCGGTGGGCCGCTTGGGGTCTTTCAGGCCGCTGCGGCTGCGGCGGACGGCCTTCGAGATGGAGCGGATCGCCTCGTCCTGGCTGACCACGCGCTGGTGCAGCTCGTCTTCCATCTTCATCAGCCGCATGGAGTCTTCGGTGCTCATGCGCGTCAGCGGGACGCCGGTGATCTTCGAGACCACCTCGGCGATCACCTCCTCGTCGACGACGCCGTCGGTCTCGCGGGATTTTTCCCGCCACTCGTGGGTGATCAGTTGTTTCTTCTTCTTGAGCTTGTCGGCCTGGTCGCGCAGCGCGGCGGCCTTCTCGAAGTCCTGGTTGGCGACCGCCTCCTCCTTCTCCTTGTTGAGGTTCTCCACCTGCTCGTCGATCTCCTTCAGGTCGGGCGGCCTGGTCATCGACCTCAGGTGCACGCGGGCCCCCGACTCGTCGATCACGTCGATGGCCTTGTCGGGCAGGCAGCGGCCGGTGATGTAGCGGCTGGAGAGCTCGACGGCCGCGTCCACGGCGTCGTCGGTGATCTTCACGTGGTGGTGCTGCTCGTAGCGGTCGCGGAGCCCCTTGAGGATTTCCACGGTCTCCTTCTTCGTCGAGGGCTCGACCATGACCAACTGGAAGCGGCGGTCCAGGGCGCTGTCCTTTTCGATGTACTTGCGGTATTCGTCCAGGGTGGTGGCGCCGATGCACTGGATTTCGCCGCGCGAGAGGGCGGGCTTGAGCACGTTGGAGGCGTCGATGGCGCCTTCCGCCCCGCCGGCGCCCACCAGGGTGTGCAACTCGTCGATGAAGAGGATGGTGTTCTTGGCGCGGCGGACTTCGTTCATCACCGCCTTGATCCGCTCTTCGAACTGGCCGCGGTACTTGGTGCCGGCGACCATCATGGCCAGGTCCAGCACGACGATGCGGCGGTCGGCCAGCAGCTCGGGGACGTTGCCCTCGACGACTTGCTGGGCGAAGCCCTCGACGATGGCGGTCTTGCCCACCCCCGCCTCGCCCAGCAGCACGGGGTTGTTCTTCGTCCGCCGGCTGAGGATTTGCATGGTCCGCTCGATTTCCTTTTCGCGGCCGATGACGGGGTCGAGTTTGCCTTGGCGGGCCAGTTCGGTGAGGTCGCGGCCGAAGCTGTCCAGGGCGGGGGTTTTCGACTTGCCGGCCCGCGGCGCTTCGCCGGGCGCCGGTGCGCCGCCCAGGCTGCCGGCCCGCTCGGCCCCTTCCGGGCCTTCCATGCCGTGGCCGAGGAGATTGAGGACCTCCTCGCGGACTTCCTCCAGTTTCAGGCCCAGGTTCATGAGCACTTGGGCGGCCACGCCCTCTTGCTCGCGCAGCAGGCCCAGGAGGATGTGCTCGGTGCCCACGTAGTTGTGGTTCAGGTTCCGCGCTTCCTCCATGGAGTATTCGATCACCTTCTTGGCCCGCGGCGTCTGCGGCAGCTTGCCCATGGTGACCATGTCGGGTCCGCTCTGCACCAGTTTCTCCACTTCCAGGCGGATCTTGCGGAGATCGACGTCCAGGTTCTTCAACACGTTGGCCGCCACCCCGCTCCCCTCCTTGATCAATCCCAGCAGGATGTGCTCGGTGCCGATGTATTCGTGGTTGAACCGCTGGGCCTCCTGGTTGGCCAGTTGCATGACCTTTCGGGCGCGGTCGGTAAATCGTTCGTACATGAAACTCTCCGTTGCTCCGGTGCGCTAGCCTGAAGGCGCTAGGTGATGATTTCTGTTTCCCTCGCTTCGCCGGCCATGGTTCCCGTCTTCACGTCGCTCTGGCTGCGGGCGGCCGCCAATAACTCCCTCTCGTGCCGGATTTCCAAGTCCCACTTCCGGGCCTCGTCCAGGCCAGCCAGGACGTCCAACTGGCGGGCCGCTTCCGCGGGCCGCCCCCTGTGCCGCAGCAAGGTCGCCAGCAGCAAGCGGGCTTCCACGTCGCGGCGATTCCCTCGCAACAACCGTCCCAGCGTCTCCTGGGCCTCCAACCAATTCCCCTGCAAATAATGATCCAGCGACTGGCGGAAGAGGTCCTTGCTTCCCTCGGGCTCCGGCCGCAGGGACCGGCGATAATCCGTCCACGCCAGCAGTCCCGCGGAACCAGTCCACAGGGCCAACAGCAGGAGCCAATACAAGATACGCAAATTTGCCGTGAGCAGTTCAGTCCACACAAAGGTCCCCAGCAGGGCGACACAGAGCAGCGCGGCCGCGCCGATGGCGACCGCCAGTGCCGCCCAACTTCCCCGTCCCGCAAGCTGGGGCAATCCTGGCCACAAATATAACGCCCACGGCATCCTGCGCACCGCACCGGCTCCTTCCTGCCCAACCTTGGGCGGCTCTCCTCCTTCCAGCCAGAGAATTGTAACTTTCAAAACAAGGCGAATCAAGGCAACTCGGCGCCCGGCGCGGGCTTGCCGGCGGGCGGAGAGCCGAACAATTGCCAGTCCCGCGGTGATATGGGACACTGGAGGCATGAAATACGAGCTTTCCCCGGCCGCCGAGCGCGCGGTGGGCCGTGCGGCCGCTTGGCTCGGTCGTGACGATTGCAGCGGATCTCAGGGGCCGGCCCTGTTGTCGGGTTTATTGGCCCAGCCGGAGTGCCGCGCGGCGATGATGCTAGCACGTGGCGGCATCGACGCGGCGGCCGTTGCGGCCCGCTGGCCAGGTCTGTCCCCGTCCGAGGGGATATTAAAAAGTTCCCCAAATCCAGCGGAAGGACTGATGCGATGACCCAAGTCCTGCGGATCATCGACGCCGCGGGCAACCGGGCCCGCGAGGGCCTCCGCGTCGTCGAGGATTATGTCCGCTTCGCCCTGGACGATCGCCATCTGACCGAGCAGTGCAAGCGTCTGCGGCACGACTTGGCGGCCGCGCTGGGGCGGTTGCCGCCGGGGCATTGCCTGGCCGCGCGCGATACCCAGGCCGACGTGGGCACGACGCTGACCACGCCGTCGGAGCAGCATCGCGCGGATGCCGGCGGCGTCCTGGCAGCCAACTTCGCGCGGCTGCAGGAATCGCTCCGCACCCTGGAGGAATTCGGCAAGCTGCTGGATACGGCGAT
Source organism: Thermoguttaceae bacterium (assembly GCA_052139835.1). Taxonomy (GTDB): domain Bacteria; phylum Planctomycetota; class Planctomycetia; order Pirellulales; family Thermoguttaceae; genus JBKQVT01. The sequence goes on along the minus strand of JBKQVT010000161.1, from coordinate 7,023 downwards.
GGCGCAGGAATTGGAGCAACTCCGCTATCGCGTCTACACGCTCCAGCGCGCGGTGGAACTCACCCGCGAAGGACTGGCGCGGCTGGCCGACGCCAGACTCTATGTGCTTCTGGACGGCGGCTCCTCGGCGGAGGAACTGCGTCGGCTGGCCCAATCGCTCGTCGCGGCCGGCGCCGACGTGCTCCAGCTCCGCGACAAGCACCTGGATGACCGGCGGCTCGTGGAGCGGGCGCGGCTGCTGCGGGAGGCTACCGCCGGCGCCGGGAAGCTCTTGATTATCAACGATCGGCCCGACGTGGCCCGCTTGGCCCAGGCCGACGGTGTTCACCTCGGCCAAGGGGACCTCTCGGTCAAGGACGCCCGCGCGATCGTCGGGCCCGAGGCCCTCATCGGCGTCTCGACGCATTCGATCCAGCAGGCCCGGCAGGCGGTCCTCGACGGGGCCAACTACCTCGGCGTCGGGCCGACGTTTCCCTCGGGCACGAAACAGTTCGAGGAGTTTCCCGGCCTCGACCTCTTGCGGGCGGTGGCGGCCGAAATCCGTCTGCCGGCCTTTGCCATCGGCGGCATCCAGCCGGGCAATCTGGCCGAGGTCCTCTCCGCCGGCGTCGTCCGCGTCGCCGTCGGCGGCGCGATTGCCACGGCGGCCGATCCCGCCGCCGTGGTGCGAGAAATGGCGGCGAAGTTACGCGGGGAAAGGTGAACGCAGCCGCCAAGCCGACCGTTTCGGATTAAGAAGAGAAGAGGGAGCCGACCAGGGAGCCGACCAGGCGTCATGGTGAGCGTAGCCGACTACTTTGGATATGGGGGAATTGCGGGCCTTGAAAGTTTTTTTGGCGTGGTTACACTATCGGGTGGTGACGGTTACCCTCAACATCCTACATAAGGGGCGAGGTAAAGCCCAGCCGTCCATCGCGTCTACACGCTCCAGCGCGCGGTCGAGTTCACCCGCGAAGGACTGGCGCGGCTGGACGACGCCAGGCTCTATGTGCTCCTGGACGGCGGCTCTTCGGCGGCTGGCCCAATCGCTCGTGGCGGCCGGCGCCGACGTGCTCCAACCTAGCGGAAAAGGGGATCATTACTCGGTTCACCTCTCCAGTTTGCCAATATCAGTAATGTCCCCCTTTTCCGGCCCGGGGCATGGCCGTATGAAAATCTTCGCCCCCTCCTGAAAGAACCGGGCCTAAAGCCGGTCGCCATTCTCAACCCGTTCCTGCCGGTGCCAACGGTCAATCTATCTTCAGCGAGTCCTGGTTACAAGGAAATCGTTGCCCAACTGGGCCACTGGGATGCGGAAGTCTGTCGCCGTGAGAAGAACCTGGGCGACTTTCTCAAGCAGAACAATATTCCTGTGCCTGGGGCAGGCGGCGCAAAACATGCGGCGGCGACGTGAGCGGCCGCCGGGGTTCCAACGGCCCGCCGTGCTACAGCGGCAGAGAGGAAACTCGGGGAGTCTCTTTCGGGGGTAAAGCACTTGACAAGCGAAATCCACGCGATAAGAATGACTGTCATGACCTGCCGGCGAGGGGTTCCTGGAGACATTACAAGGGTAGGATCTCTGCGGTTGTGGATCGACGCGGTTGCCGCGACGATTACCAGAAGACCCGGTATTACCGAAAAACCAGTCATTGCAAACGCGAGGAGGGGAGTATGCGTAATGCACAGTTGCCGCGACTTTCGTCGGCTGGAATCGGCTTGCTCATGCTGTGTTTGATGACCGTTGTGGCGACCCAGGTGGTCCATTCGCAGGAGCCGCCGTCGGAGCCCGCTCCAGGCGATCAGCGGGAAGCCGCCCCACCGCCCCCGCCGGTTCCGTACCGGGCCGCTTCGAAGGCGGCCGTCGTCAGACTTCCCTCCGGGACATCGCTCGCCTCGGCCGACTTCGATGCCCTGAGCGTAAGGCGCGCCAAAGGAACGGCGGGCAGCCTGCTAAGAGATATCGCTTCGCGCTCGTTGAAGGCGTCGTGTCTGAACGTCGGAGGTTCCTTCGTGGTTTATGGGTGCGATCGGGACAAGCAGGTCGGGTACGCCGTGGCGTTCTGGCCGGACAAAGACCCCATATCGTGTTACCAGGACGCAAATCACTTCGACTCCCGCTCATTCTGGGATGACGTCGCCGTTTCCTGTTGCTCGCAATACGACAAACACGGAAACCGGAGCGCGCTGATTTCGTGGAACGAAGATGGCACGAAACGTTACTTTCGCGACTGCCCCCAGCGCGGCCTCCGCTGCCTATTCGACAACGATCAGTTGCAGGCAGTCTTCGAGTGCGAGAAAGACAAGGTCCGGAATGTCCATTTGATTTCCGGGTGGAAGATCACAGAAACGTTCAAGAGCGTCGAGCAGGCCCGAGAAAGTGACGCCGGTGGGGGCGTGGTCGCCGAATTCGAGAAAATCGAGGCCGCGATCAAGGACAGCGACAAGGAATTTCGCGATCTCCACGTGAAACTGTACAAAGCCTTCGTGGCCAAAGCCAAACTAAGGGCAGAAGCCAGAATTAGCGCGAATATCCAGCAGCACGAACTGGAAAGAGAAAGTGCGATGAAGGCCCTGATGCAGGCGGTTCGGGACGCGCCGGCGTCTCGGACCTCTGTGTGGGCGCCGTGGAATGATTACCTGCCGGTAAACATAAACTAGGCCGGGCCCCGAATCGTTCGCGGTTCCCCAGGCGTGCCCCGCGCCGGGGAAATCAACTAGGGAGTAAGCCCATGGCGTTCAAGATCAATTGTCCCCACTGCGCGCGAACGTTGAACGTTACGGAAGCGGCCTTCGCTAAGACGGTGCCTTGGCCGTGCCCTTGACGCCCCTCGACCGGAATGAGAGTGAACCGCCGGGAAACCAAGGAGAGCCGCGATGGCCTATACCGCCGAAATCAGCAGAGTGAATCCTACCTGCATCCTCTTCCTCATCGATCAGTCGGGATCGATGGCGGAACCGTGGGGCAGCGACCTGAACGTGATGAAGGCCCAGGGGGTAAGTGATGCGGTTAATCGCCTGCTGTACGCCTTGGTCGATCGTTGCAGCAAGGGCCCGCAACTTATTTTCGACTACTACTCCATCGGTGTGATCGGCTACGGATTGGAGGTCGGACTGGGATTCCCCGTGGAGGGCTTGGCGGGGGTTGTCGCGCAGCCGGTGAGCCAGATCGCACAACATCCGCTCCGTATCGAGCAGCGGAGGCGAAGGGCATCGGACGGGGCGGGCGGCCTGCTGGAAGAGATATTTGAATTCCCCGTGTGGTTCGATCCCATCGCCAACGGCCAGACCCCCATGTGTCGGGCCATGGAGGTGGCCAGCGAGGTTGTCGCGGATTTCGTCCGCGAGCACCCCCGGTGTTTCCCCCCGGTGGTCTTCAACATCACCGACGGCGCTGCGAACGACGGCGATCCCGGGCGTTGGGCCGCCGCGCTCCAGAACGTAGCCTCTGCCGATGGCAACGTGCTGTTGTTCAACATCCACATTTCCGAACATTGCACGAACCCGATTTTCCTGCCCCATGACGAGGGTGGTCTACCCGACGACCACGCCCGGCGCCTCTTCCGCATGTCGAGCTTGTTGCCGGCGAGAATGGTCCATGCTGCCCGCGTAGAGGAGATCGTGGTTTACGAGGGCACGCGGGGTTTTGCCTTCAATGCCGACGTGGTTTCGCTTATCCGCTTGATCAACATTGGGACGCAAGTTCGCCCGGCTGGGGCCTGAACAGGCAGGATCATGGCCGCATACCGCGCATTCTGGCTGCCGCGCCGGGGCAACAGGCCCGAGGAATATGAGGACGCCTCGGACGCCGACCCGGCAACAGGGCGGTTCGCGGTTGCCGACGGGGCCACGGAAAGCGCCTTCGCGCAGCTATGGGCACGTCTCTTGGTTGAGGAGTTTGTGCAGCACCCCGAAAAGGAGCCGCAGTCCTGGACCGACCGCCTGCCGGCGCTGCAAGCGAAGTGGCAAGTTGCCGTGGGCCAGGGACCGCTGCCTTGGTACGTGCAAAACAAGTTCCTCCGCGGCGCCTTTGCGACCTTCCTCGGATTGACGATCTCCGCGGCGGATGAGGGCACCGTCCGCTGGCGGGCGGTGGCCGTCGGTGATGCCTGCATGCTGCATACCCGTGCTGGGCAACTCCTCGACGTATTTCCCCTGAGCCGGTCGGAACAATTCGACAATTATCCGAACCTCGTCGGCTCGCGGCTGACGGCGGACTACGTTCGCGACAAGCTCAGCGTCCATGCCTGCGGCGATGCCTGGACTGATGACCGCTTTTGGCTGATGACCGACGCCTTAGCCCAGTGGTCCCTTGCCCAGCACGAAACCGGCAACCCGCCCTGGGAAACCATGGAATCGCTCCGGCTTTCGCCGGAAGGGGATGCCGAATTCGAGCGTTGGATCGAGGCCACGCGCGACGCTGGTAGCCTGCGCAATGACGACGTCACGCTGCTGGCAATCATCGTTTAAGGGGGGTAAATCATGTCGCCGTCCTCCTCGCTGCCGCCCCGACAAGACGCGACTACCCCCGCGGCAACCGTCCCATGTCGGTCGGCGTTCTGGCCGACGACCACCGACTACAACGAGGCGATCCAGAGCCTCCGGTCCGCGGTGGGCGACGAAGAGTTGCGCGGTGGCGAATTGACCAGCGACCGCCTGCGACTGCCGGTCCGCTGGGTGGGCAATTTCGCCATCGTTTACCAGGTCGCGTGTCCACAGACCGGAAATACCTATGCGGTGAAATGTTTCACTCGCCAGGTCCACGACCTCCGTGACCGCTACCGGCAAATCGCCGCGCACCTGGAACATGCCCGGCTTCCTTTCACCGTGGATTTCAAATACCTGGACCAGGGAGTCCGCGTGCGCGGCGACTGGTTCCCGATCTTGAAGATGCGCTGGGTGGAAGGGCTGGGGCTCAACCAATTCGTCGAGGAGCATCTGCGACGTCCGCGCAATCTGAAAATGCTCTTGGATCTTTGGGTGAAGCTGGCCGGGCGGCTGCGGGAAACGGGCATGGCCCACGCCGACTTGCAGCACGGCAACGTACTGTTGGTCCCCATGGGTGGCGGCGCGCTGGGCCTGCGGCTGGTCGACTACGACGGCATGTACGTGCCCGGACTGGCCGGCATGGGGTCGGACGAGGTCGGCCATGCCGCCTACCAGCACCCCCAGCGACTCCGCGAGGGCATCTACAGCCCGGAGGTCGATCGCTTCTCTCACTTGGTCATCTACACCGGCATCCGCTGCTTGATCGGCCGTCAGAGCAAACTCTGGCAGCAGTTCAACAACGGCGACAACCTGCTGTTTTGCCAGTCCGATTTTGTCTGCCCGGCCGAGTCCGAGGTTTTTCATACCCTCTGGCGGCATCGAGACGATGACGCCCGCGCGATGGTCGGCCGGCTGATCCTGGCCTGCCATCGGCCGCTGGCCGAGGTGCCTTTGCTAGACGAGCTGGTGAGCAATGGCCGCGTGAAACCGTTGCCCCGCGCCGAACAGAGCATGGTGGAAGGGATCCTGTCGGAGGGCAAAAAGGGAGCACTTGCAACTCGCGCGGGGTGGACGTCGACGGGAGAGTTGTCGGACAAGTCCTTTTCTCACGGCATCGGCGCGATTCCAGGGACGCAGCCTGCCTCGACGACCGGGACTGCGCCGACGCCGCCACTTTCTCCGGATCAACTGCCCGTCCCCAACGCTGCCATGGACGGCGTGCAATCTCTGGACGACATGGCGTTGCAATGGCTTGCGCCGTCTGCCGCCGTGATGCCCCGGCAAGCGCCGCTCGTAAGGCCCCATCGATCGTTGACTGAATCGCGATTCGGCGTGAAGAAGCCTCCGCAGATCAGGGAGGGGATGCCGTCGCAGACGATCGTTCCGGTCGCGATGACGAGGCGCGCTCCGCCGGCGCAGAGGGAGCAAGCAATCGTCCTTGACCTGGGCGGCGGCGTTGCTCTGGAGCTCGTCCTGATCCCGGCCGGCGACTTCATGATGGGCTCGCCCAAATCCGATGACAATGCCGCCGAGGACGAAAAGCCGCAACATCGCGTGGGGATCACCAGGGCGTTCCACCTCGGAAAATGTCCCGTGACTCAGGAACAGTGGCAGGCAGTGATGGGCAGCAATCCGAGCCATTTCCATGGACCCAAGAATCCCGTCGAAAAGGTGAGTTGGGACGATTGCCAGAAGTTTCTCGACAAGCTGACATCGAAGTCCGCGGGAGCCAGCGGGGTATTTATGTTGCCCACGGAGGCGCAATGGGAATATGCATGCCGGGCCACGAGTGCAACAAGGTATTGTTTCGGGGACGATGAGAGCCAACTTGGCGAGTACGCCTGGTACGGCGGTGAATTGGGAAGCAAGACGCGACCGGTGGGTCAAAAGGAACCCAACGCCTGGGGCCTCTACGACATGCACGGCAATGTATGGGAATGGTGCCAGGATTGGTACGATTCGCAGTACTATAGGAAGAGTTACAATAGGGGACGGATCGTGGATGAGGACCCAGCGGGGCCTGCCACGGGGTCGTACCGCGTATGCCGCGGCGGCGGCTGGGCCTACGCCGCCGCCTATTGCCGTTCGGCGTTTCGCTTCTACTTTAACCCAGCGATCCGCATCAACAGCCTGGGCTTCCGCGTCTGCGCAGTTCCGCGGGGAATAGACGCATGATCGCGCAAAGCCGGTACGCGAGCACAGAACGAGACCCTGACGCGCTCGAACGGGATCGAAGCACGAGAATGAAAGGGAGCATGAAAAGGGGACACCCATAACCGCCGTCGTGCCAAGGGCCCGGAGTTTCACACAAAAATCAAAATCCGGGCACAATCCGGACCGGAAAACGGGACATCACTGATTTTGGTACGACAGGCAAGTGAAACTCGGCTGCGCGTGGACCTACGAGCGACTTCCGGTGGGACTCGCTTCGCTCGTCTCACTCTACTTGCTGCCCCCACCCCCCGTGATTCAGTAGTCCTCTTTGGGTATACTCGCTGCTGGTGGGTAAAATCAAATTTCCTATCACCTGTCGTGTATTGCCGGACGCGAAGCGTCCGG
>JBKQVT010000160.1:0-17575 GCA_052139835.1 Thermoguttaceae bacterium | reverse complement strand
TATGGTACAATTCGTCCCTGAACGCATGGCTTCCTTTCTGAAATGACTTGTTGGCGCAAATCATTTTCAGGAGGAGCCTTGCGTTCACCTATAGCACTTCATTCGAACTTGGAACTACTGTAATCCCTCCCATGTACAAACTCCTCCTCTGCTGGCGGTATCTGTGCACGCGATACATCGCGCTGATGTCGGTCATCAGCGTCATGTTCGGCGTGTGGATCATGATCGTGGTCAACAGCGTGATGTCGGGTTTCGCCACCGAGATGCAGAGCCGCATCCACGGCATCATCTCCGACATCGTTGTGGAATCCCGCACCATGGAGGGCGTCGCCGACGCCGAGTTGCACAAGCAGAAGATCCGCGAGATCGCCGGCGACCAGATCGAGGCCATGACGGCCACGGTCGTGGTGCCGGCGATGCTCAGCTTCCGCTACCACCAGACCTGGATCACGCGCCAGGTGCAGTTGATCGGCATCGACGAGGCCACGCAGGGCTCGGTCAGCGACTTCAGCACGTACCTGCAACACCCGGAGAACCGCCGGGCCACCGGCGGCGATTTGTTCAAGCTCCGCGACAAGGGCTACGACCTCCGCGACCACAACGGCGGCGACGAAATGCCGGAGCGGACGGAGATGCGCGAGGCCGGCTGGATCCGCCGCCGCGCGATGGCCCAATACCAGGCGTACCAGCGGCAGTGGGAAGAGAAGTGCCGCCATCCCGTCCAGGGGGCGGCGGCCGATCCCTTCGCCCCCAGGCAGAAAAAGGAGGAGGACGCCTTCGATCCGGCCAGGGAACAACACACCGGCGTGATCCTGGGCATCGCCATGGCCAGCTTCCGCATGAAGGACGGCGACCATTTCGAGGCCCTGCCGGGCGACGACGTCAAGCTGAGCTTCCTCACCGCGGGCACCCCGCCCAAGATCGTCAGCGACGACTTTACCATCGTCGATTTCTACGAGAGCAAGATGAGCGAATACGACGCCAGTTTCATCTTCGTGCCGATCCGCAAGCTGCAAGAGTTGCGGGGCATGATCGACCCCGGCACGGGCGTGGCCAACATCAACTGCATCGCCATCAAGCTCAAGCCCGGCGCCGACGGCGCCGCCGTCCGCGACAAGCTTATCAACGCGACCGTCCCCTGTCCGAACGACCGGAAGGAAAAAATGTCGCTGTTTCCCGCGGCCTATTACCACATCTGCACCTGGCGCGACAAGCAGGGGGCGCTGTTGGCCGCGGTGCAGATGGAAACGGCCATCCTCAACGTGCTGCTGTTCATGATCATCTGCGTGGCCGGCTTCGGCATCCTGGCCATCTTCTTCATGATCGTGGTGGAAAAAACCCGCGACATCGGCATCCTCAAATCGCTGGGGGCCCCGGGCCACGGCGTGATGGGCATCTTCCTGGCCTACGGCCTGTCGCTGGGGCTGGTCGGATCCGGGGTGGGCATGATCAACGGGCTGCTCACCGTCCGCTACATCAACCCCATCGCCGACTTCCTCGGCTGGATCACCGGCCGCCCGCTGTTCAATCCCGAAATCTATTACTTCTACAAGATCCCCACCCTGGTTTCCCCCTTCACCGTCGCCTGGATCGTGCTGGGGGCCGTGGCGATCGCCGTGGCGGCCAGCGTCCTGCCGGCGGCGCAGGCGGCGTCGTTGCACCCCGTGGAGGCCCTGCGTTATGAGTAGCACCGACACCTGCCGCGGCGCCCGGCGCCCCTTTGCCGGCGTGGCCCACGACGCGGCCGCCAAACGTCACGACCCCCACCTGGCCGCCGCCGACCTCTACAAGAGCTACCGCAAGGGCCTGCTGGCCGTGCCCGTGCTCCGGGGGCTGAGCATGAGCGTCCGCCAGGGGGAATTCCTGGCGGTCGTGGGGCAGAGCGGCTCGGGCAAGAGCACGCTGCTGCACCTGCTGGGCGTGCTGGACGCCCCGGACAAGGGCCAGATCCGCTTCGAGGCCGAGAGGATCGACAACTTGCCCTCCGCTCGCCGCGACGCCCTCCGCAACCGCCAGTTCGGCATGATCTTCCAGTTCTATCACCTCCTCCCCGAACTGACCACGCTGGAAAACGTGCTCACCCCCTTGATGATCGCCCACGGGACCTGGTCCTACCTGCGCCACCGCCGCGAGCACCAGGCCCATGCGGTCCAGTTGCTGGAGACCGTCGGGCTGGGGCATCGTCTGAAGCACCGGCCGCGGGAGCTTTCGGGGGGCGAGATGCAGCGGGCGGCCATAGCGCGGGCCCTGATCGCCCAGCCCCGGCTGCTCCTGGCCGACGAGCCCACCGGCAACCTCGATCAGGAGACCGGCAAGGAGATCATCAAAATTCTCCGCGCCTTGAATCAGCAGCAGAACCTCACTATAGTGATGGTGACGCACGACCAGGCGATTGCCGCCCAGGCCGATCGGATCATTCGCCTGGCCGCGGGAAGAATCGAAAACTAAGGATAATAAAATAGCGAGCCGCGGGGTTTATCCCCGCGGTTGCGATGGTTGGCGTCCCGGCGGCACCGCGAAACCGCCGGGATAAACCCGGCGGCTCGCCATGAGTATCCCATGTCCCTGAAAGTTTACATCGACGGTAAATTGTACGAGAAGGAAGACGCCAAGATCAGCGTCTTCGACCACGGCCTGCTCTACGGGGACGGGGTCTTCGAGGGCATCCGCAGCTACGGCGGCAAGGTCTTTCGCCTCCAGGCCCACCTCGACCGGCTGTGGAATTCCGCCAAGGCCATCTGGCTGACCATCCCGCTGAGCAAGGAGGAAATGGCCGCGGCCGTCCAGCAGACCATGGCCGCCAACCGCGTCGCGGACGGCTACATCCGCGTGGTCGTCACCCGCGGCAGCGGCACCCTGGGACTCGATCCCAACCGCTGTACCCATCCCCAGGTGATCATCATCACCGATCAGATCACGCTCTACGCCGACGAATTGTATCGCAACGGGTTGGAACTCGTCACCGTGAGCACGATCCGCAACCACCCGGCGGCCTTGAGCCCGAGAGTCAAATCGCTCAACTACCTCAACAACATCCTGGCGAAGATCGAGGGGCTCCAGGCCGGCTGCATCGAGGCCCTGATGCTCAATCACCGCGGCGAAGTGGCCGAGTGCACCGGCGACAACATCTTCCTGGTCCGCCAGGGCCGGGTGCTCACGCCGCCCAACGAGGCGGGCATCCTCGAAGGCATCACCCGCGGGGCCGTCATCGAGCTGGCCGCCGCGGCCGGAATCCCCGTGGCCGAAGTGCCGCTGACCAGGCACGACGTCTACATCGCGGACGAGTGCTTCCTTACCGGCACCGCGGCGGAAGTGGTGCCGGTGGTCAAGGTCGACAGCCGCACCATCGGCCAGGGCACGCCCGGCCCCGTGACCCGCGACCTGAGCAGGCGCTTCCACCAGTTGACGCGGGGGTGAGCCTTCGCCGCCATGAACGCACTGAAGTCGTTCTACCACGTTTTCGTCGAGCCCTACGTCCTGCACCTGGACACGAAGCTCGGTGAGGTCATCGCCGCCTACGGCGGCTGGACGTACCTCATCTTGTTCGTGGTGATCTTTTGCGAGACGGGCCTGGTGGTCACACCGTTCTTGCCTGGCGATTCGCTCTTGTTCGCCGCCGGGACGATGGCCGGGAGGGGAAGTCTCAACCTCGGCATCCTGCTGGCGGTGCTCGCGGCGGCGGCCATTGTTGGCGACAACGTCAACTACTGGATCGGCCGGTACATTGGGCCACGGGCCTTCAGCGGCGAGGTCCGCTTCTTGAAGCGGGAGCACCTCGATCGCACTCACCGTTTCTTCGAGAAGTACGGGGGCAAGACGATCATCCTGGCCCGCTTCGTTCCCATCGTCCGCACCTTCGCTCCTTTTGTGGCCGGGGTCGGAGCGATGAACTACGGCCGCTTCCTTCTTTACGACGTGCCCGGGGGCATGGCTTGGGTCAGCATCTTCGTTGTGGGGGGGTACTTGCTCGGCAGTATCCCTTGGTTCAAGGACAACTTCATTATGGTCGTCCTGGCGATCATCATCATTTCGGTGCTGCCCATGGTCGTCGAGTTGGTCCGGGCGCGGTATTGGCCGCAGAAGGATTGAAGCGCCGTCGGTCTGAGGAGTGCCCTGGCCGATGGTGCAGTGCCAGCTAGCTGTCACCGGTGGCGGCCCATCACGACGACCGGGTATGCCTCTGAAGTAGTAAGGTTTGCGCATTCTGCGTACCTCGCCCCCTTCCCGGCCGTCAATTTTCCTCATTTTTCGCTACCCAAGGGCGCTGTTGCGTTGACGGGATGGTAAGGGACCGCTAGAATGAGCGTCGCGTCGAGTGTGAGTCACTGCCTCGAAACGCGGCTGTTCAGCAAGTCTCCGTTCTTCTGGAAAACGACGGCACGATAGACCAAGGAATGCACCACGATGCAAGTCCACCGTTGCGCGGTGGAGATCGTTGTCCAGGCGCCGGCGAAGTTGAACCTGTTCTTCGAGGTGCTGGCGAAGCGCGCCGACGGGTATCATGAGATCGAAACCCTCATGTGCCCGATCGATTTGTACGACACCCTGTACTTCAAGGAGACATCCGACAGGAAGTTGACGTTGGCGTGCCAAACGGCCACGGCCGCGGGCGCGCATTGCGGCGCCGGGTTCGACGGCATCCCCTGCGGAGAAGAAAACCTGGTGATGCGTGCGGTCCAGTTATTGGGCCGCCGGGCGGGGGTTTGCCGGGGAGCCGGTTTGCGGCTGGTGAAGCGCATCCCGGCCCGCGCGGGCCTCGGCGGCGGCTCCAGCGACGCCGCGGCCGCCTTGGTTGCCGCCAACGTGGGTTGGAACTTGGGCCTTTCCCCGAGCGAGTTGAGGGCGGCAGCCGCCCAGTTGGGTAGCGACGTGCCGTTCTTCCTCGCCGGCGGCGCGGCCGTGTGCCGCGGCCGCGGCCAGGAGGTCGAGCCCGCCGCGGGACTGGGACCGTTGAATTTCGTCGTAGTGCGTCCGCCGGTTGGCCTGGCCACGGCCGAAGTTTACGCCGTCTGCCGGCCGGCCCAACGGCCGCGGAGCGTGCTGCCGCTGGTGCATGCGCTCCGCCGCGGAGATATACCAGCGGCGGGCCGGCTGTTTTGGAACCGCTTGCAGCCGGCCGCGGGGCAGTTGTCGGCGTGGATCAAGCGGCTGCGGGAGACGTTTGCGGAACAGGACCTGTTGGGGCATGGAATGAGTGGCAGCGGGACATCGTATTTTGGGCTCTGTCGTCACGCCCGCCAGGCACGACGGCTGGCGCGACGCTTACAAGCAACCGGGATCGGCAGCGTCTTTGCTGTGCAGACTTGCCGCTGAAGCGGCCGGCATCGAGACGCGGCGATGGTTGCAAGGAGGCCGCTCGTGGAAATCACCGAGGTTCGCGTCAAGCTCATGGAGGAACCGGGAGAACGACTCCAGGCCTTCTGTTCAATCACCTTCGACGACGCCTTCGTGGTGCGGGACTTGAAGATCATCGAAGGCACCAGCGGTCCGTTCGTGGCCATGCCCAGCCGGAAGCTCACCGGGCATTGCCCCAAGTGCCGCTCGAAAAACCACCTCCGCGCCGCCTTTTGCAACCAGTGCGGCCAGCGCCTCGGCGAGCAGCGCGCGGCCAAGGACGACGACGGCCGCGCCAAGCTCTATGCCGACATCGCCCACCCCATCAACTCCACCTGCCGCGAGATGATCCAGCAGCGGGTCATCCTCGCCTTCCAAGAGGAGAAGGCGCGGGCGAAGTTGCCCGGCTACGTGCCCAGCTACGACGATTTCGAGCAGGAAGAGGCTTGGACCCCGCCGGCGGGGTCGCCCCATCCGGCCGTCGAGGCGACGCAGATCCAGGCGGCGGAGAAACCCCGCGGCCCCCACAAAGTGCCCGCCGCGCAGCCCCAGGACGGCCACCCCCGCGGCGGCTTCGGCGCCGGCATCTTCGAGTAGGCATCCTGACACACCAAGTCCCCCCACCACCACTCGCGAGCCGCTACGTCGTCGGCTTCGATCTGGGCACGACCAATTCGGCCGTCTGCTTCGTCGATACGGCCGAGGAGCCCTGGCAGGTGCGGACCTTTTCCGTCCCCCAGCTCGTGGCCGCCGCGGTGGTCGAGGCCCGCGAGACCCTCCCTTCCTTTCACTATCAGCCGGCGGCGGGCGAACTTGCGCCGCAGTCCCTGCGGCTCCCCTGGGACGGCCCTTTGGTTGACCCGGCCAAAGGCGGCCGGGCCAAATCGCCCCGCTCCCCAGACCAGCCCTCCCACGCCGTGGGCTTCTTCGCCCGCGACCAGGGGGCCCTGGCGCCGGGACGGTTGGTCAACTCGGCCAAGTCATGGCTTTGCCACGCCGGCGTGGATCGCACGGCCGCGCTGCTGCCGTGGCACGCCGCCAGCGACGTCGGGCGGCTCTCGCCCGTGGAGGTCAGCGCCCGCTATTTGGCCCACGTCCGTAACGCCTGGGACGCCCGCTACCCGAAGTTTCCGCTGGCCGAGCAGGACTTCGTGCTCACCTTGCCGGCCTCGTTCGACGAGGTCGCCCGCGAGTTGACCGTCAAGGCGGCGGCCCTGGCCGGTTTGTCGCGGGTGGTGCTCATCGAGGAGCCGCAGGCAGCCTTCTACGCCTGGATCTATGCCCATAGCGAAAACTGGGACCAGTTGGTCCAGCCGGGGCAGAAGATCCTCGTCTGCGACATCGGCGGCGGCACGTCCGACTTCACGCTGATCCATGTCCGCCGCGGCGAGGGCGGCAAGGTGCAGTTCCACCGCGTCGCCGTCGGCGACCACTTGATCCTCGGTGGCGACAACCTCGACCTGGCCCTGGCCCATCACCTGGAACAGCGGCTGACGGGTGCGGGTGCCACGACCAACCTTCGGTCGGTGCCCGGCTTGTCCAGCAGTGCCGATGCCTCCGGCACCGAACAAAACACTGCTGGGCAAGCCAGCAGTGGCACCCAGGGCGGAAAGCTCGAGCCGCGGCACTGGGCCATGCTCGTGCAAACCTGCCGCCGGCTCAAGGAAACCCTCCTCGGCGCCGACGCCCCCGAGCAGTTGACGGTCCATCTGCCCTGGTCGGGCTCGCGGCTGATCGGCGGCGGGCGGCAACTCGAAGTCACCCGCCGCGAAGTGCACGACCTGCTGGTCGAGGGCTTCTTCCCCCGCGTGCCGCTGGAGGCCAAGCCCGAGCGGCGGAGTTCCGGCTTCCAGGAGTTTGGCCTCCCCTACGCCCCGGACCCCGCGGTGACCCGCTACCTGGCCGCCTTCCTTTCCGCCCATCGCCACGCGGCCACCGACGAGGACCGCGACACCTCCTCCGGCCGCGATCCGGCCCGGCCCGACGTGGTGCTCTTCAACGGCGGGCTGTTCCTGGCCCCCGCCCTGCGGCAGCGATTGTTGGACGTATTGCAAGATTGGTTCGCCAACGGCGCGGGCGGCTGGTCGCCGGTGGTGCTGGACAACGAGCGGTTGGACCTGGCCGTCGCCCGCGGCGCTGCCTATTACGGCATGGTCCGGCGGGGACAGGGCGTGCGGATTGCCGCCGGCCTGGCCCGCAGCTACTACATCGGCGTGGAATCGAAGGCGGAAGAAAGCCAGCCGCCGGCCGAAGAAAGCGAGCCGCCGGGTTTATCCCGGCGGATGGGCGGCTCCGTCTGCCTGGCGCCGGCCGGGATCGAGCCGGGCCACGACATCGACCTCACCCAGCGGCGCTTCGACCTGCTGGTCTCCGAGCCGGTCGAGTTCCCGCTCTATTTTTCCAGCACGCGGCTGACCGACGCGGCGGGCGACCTGGTGCCGCTGGACCGCGAGCAACTCACGCCGCTGCCGCCGATCCGCACCGTGCTGCGAACGCGGAAGAAGGGCGAGGCGGAGACCATTTCCGTCCAGTTGCACGCCCGGCTCACGGAAATCGGCACGCTGGACCTGTGGTGCAGCGAACTGGGCGGCCGGCGAAGTTGGCGGCTGCAATTCGACGTCCGCTCGGCCACGCAGACCGACATCGCGGCCCATCAGACCGCGGCCGAACGCGAAGGCTTCGTCGACGAGGCCGTGTGGCGCCAGTGCCGCGCGGCGATCGAGGGCACCTTCGGCCCCGAGGGAACCGACAAGCCGGAAGGGCTTGCCAAGCGGCTGGCCGCCGCGGTGGGCATCGCCCGCGATGCCTGGCCCACCTCGCTGTGCCGACGGATTTGGGAGACGCTCGTGGAAGTCGAGGCCGGCCGGCGCCGCAGCCCGGTCCACGAGGCCCGCTGGCTCAATCTGCTCGGCTTCGCCCTGCGGCCGGGCTATGGGCTGGCGGTGGACGACTGGCGGGTGGCCGAGACGTGGCGGATCGTGCAGGGGAAGCTGGCCCATCCCGGGGCCGCCTGCCGCATGGAAGGCTGGATTCTCTGGCGGCGGGTGGGCGCCGGCCTGTTGGCCGGCCAGCAGCAGGCCCTGGCCGAGCCGCTCTTAGGCCCCGTCCGCGGCCTGCACCGCTTGTCGATGACCGGCAAGGGCCGCGGCGGCGATTTTGCTTTTCCGTCCCATGAAACGGCGGAAATCTGGCGGCTGCTGGGCTCCTTCGAGCTCTTGCCGCCGGAGTTGAAAGTCGAGTTGGGCGGAATCCTCTTGGACCTGATGCCGAAGCGGAAAATGGAGCCGGTGCGGGCGGCGATGGTCTGGGCCATCGGCCGTCTCGGCGCCCGCGTCCCGCTTTATGGCCCCTTGAACGCCGTTGTGCCGGCGGACGTGGCCGGCCAGTGGCTCGACGCCCTGCTGCGCACTTCGCCGGGCGATTCGGCCGGCCTGTTGGCGGCGATGCAGCTTGCGCGGCGGACGGACGACCGTTATCGCGACCTGCCGGAGAAGTTGCGCACCGCCGCGGCCCGCTGGCTCCAGCGGCAAGCTGCCCCGGCGCATTTCGTCGAGTTGGTTCTTGAGGGCGGCCTTTTGGACAGCGAGGAGCAGGGCATGGTCTTCGGCGAATCGCTGCCGAAGGGATTGCGATTGGGGTAAGGAACCGCGTCAGAACACGCTGACTGTTTTCGGGAACACTAATCCTCGCTTATCGACACTGATGGAGCCAATCAGCGAGGATTAGCGAAAATCAGTGTTCCAAGCTCCCTGCGTTGCCCAAGTTTCCTGAGGCCGCTACAATAAGAGGATGAAGCGAGGCGTTCAGGAAAGGAGCCATTCGGTGATCCACATGACGCTTGACATGCCGGAGAAAGTGCTGGCCGCGCTGCGGACAGACCCCGAGAATTTCGCGCGCGAGATGCGGCTGGCCGCCGCCGTGAAATGGTACGAATTGCGGCGCGTTTCTCAGGAGCGGGCGGCCAAGATTGCCGGCCTTTCCCGGACGGAGTTCCTCGCCGCACTCGGGCAGTTCGGCGTGTCGCCGTTCCAATACACGGCGCAGGACGCCTTAGAGGAAGCCGGCCGTGAGTGACGTTTGGGTGGTCAACGCCTCGCCGGTGATTGCATAGAATGCGCTCTGATTGTTGCTCGCCGTACCCAATGGAAGTGCCAAAAGGTGGAGCCGGACGATGATTAAGTTGGTCCCTTTGGGCGGTGACGATCCGGGTTTTCTCACCCTGATCCAGCCGATCATCAACGGCGCTCTCGCCGTCCTGGGAACACGCGAAGTTTTTCTCGTACAGACCGACAATTGGTTCGACTTCAAATGGCGCGGCTTTTGGAGCTGGACGGGTAAGGAGTTGAAGGTCCCGCCGTTCACGCCCCGTCGGGTGCGTACACAGAAGCACTTTAGGTGGGATGCCACGAGTTGCTGCTGGCGATACGACGGCCCCGGAAAGGCCCTGCATGTGGATCAGCCGGGGCGTTCATACCTTGCTTGCCCGTTGAGCCGCTTTTCTGCCTCTGCCGCTTTCGTCTGGTATAGCGGAAACACGGTGACCAACAGCGCTGGCAGTCTGATGGTTTACCTCACCGGCGCGGATCGCTATAGCTGGTATGCGTCCTTCCACGTAGACGGAGAATGGAAAATCAAAAGTGAGTGCGAAATTGGCAGACGGGAGTTGTTGTCCTTCCTCGAAAAAGGTCGCCAGATAGAGCGCGATGAAGAGGGTGTGGAATCCAGCGGATCGGGCAAGAGCGACCAATGAGCATGCAAGCGTGCCAGGAACCATTATCACTGGGCAATCGCCCGAAACAACGGTTCTCTGACACCCTGGTTCCAAAGAGGATCGCACGAATGTACGAGCGTTTTACCGACCGTTCCCGAAAGGTCATGCAACTGGCTTTCCAGGAGGCACATCGTCTCAACCACGAATATGTTGGCACCGAGCACATCCTCCTTGGACTTGTCAAGGAAGGCAGCGGCGTGGCCGTCGCGGTACTGAGGAGCCTTGGCGTGGAACCGGGCACCATCGCCGCCGAGATCGGAAAACTCATTCACAAGGGTACTCCGCTGGAACTCACGGAGAGACTCCCCCAAACGCCACGAGCCAAGGCGGTCATCAAGTACTCGCTGGAGGAGGCCGGCATCCTCCACCACAAATACGTCGGCACGGAACACATCTTGTTGGGCCTGCTGCGGGAGGAGGAGGGGGTCGCGGCCCAAGTGCTGATGAACCTCGGCTTGCCGTTGGAGAAGGTGCGGGCGGCAGTTCGGGCGTTTCTCGGCGTCGGAGACGCAGGGGGTAATGAGTATTCTCCGCAGTCCCGTAGCCAGTGGGTCGAAGACCGCCTGAGGACTGTTGGTAAGCCACCCGAATCCGTGACGGCCCTCGTTCAAACAATCGTTCTTATGGCTCATGGAACCGACGGCCGCTTCCCATGGGAGCGGGGCGACATGAGGGCAGCGGCCTACTCTCGTGATCTCGCCGCCGGCAGACTGCTACCCTTCGATGAGAAGTTCTCCGGCTTGCTCCGCATGTGCGAGCAGGCGAAGAAGGGCGAATTCGAGATCCTCATCGTGGCGGGACCGGAAACCCTGGGCGACGACTACGAAGAACTGCTCGGAAACCTGCGGCGCTGCGCCGAGGCCGGGCTGCTGGTGGCAATCGCCGAGCAGAAGGGGCCGTGACGCACGCCCGTTTTCCGTTGAACGTTCAACCAACGAAGCTGCCAGAAACCATTATCCCTGGGCAATCGCCCAAAGCAAATGGTTCCCGGCAGCTTCGTTCTCCGACTCTTCCCGGTCGCGGTCCCGCTAGTCTCTGAGCCACCGCCCGCGGAAGCCATGCCCCAGGAAGGACAGCACCGCGAGCACGAGGAAGATAATGAACAGGATCTTCGCCCCTTCCCAGGAGAGCGATGCCACCCCGCCGAATCCAAAAAAGGCAGCGATCAACGCAATCACCAGAAACAAGATTGCCAACCTGAGCATGATCTCGATCTCCTTCCAACCAAAGTAGTCGGCACACGCCGTGTGCCGACATTCGGGGACGACACACGGCGTGTGTCGCCTACGTGCGGGTGACCGGCCCCTATGGGAATTGTAGGCGTCTGATCCGGCCGAGAAAAATAAAAGCTGACCGGTGTGGAGCCGCTCCCGTGCCTCCGGCACGCCGAAGGACTCGTGCCACGGCTGTGTCAGCCGTGCCGTGAGTGCCCCGGCTGTCCCCGCTCCCGCACGGCTGACACAGCCGTGGCACACCACGAGTAATCCGGGCAAACGCACGTGGTTTCCCACCCCTCCGTTGCCTGATTTCTAAATCCCGCTATAATTACAAAAAATCCCTTGGCTCCCTGCCGGAAAACATACACATGTCGCACGCGGGCAACGGTTATAAGCTTACCAACGGAGTACTCCCCACCCTGGCCCGCGACGACGACCCGCGGGAAACCGCCGAGTGGCTCGAGGCCCTCGACTACGTCTGCCAGGCCGAGGGACCCCAGCGGGCCCAGTTCCTCCTGGAGCGGCTCAAGGAGCAGGCCTTTCGCCGCGGCGTGCCCTTCGCCTCCAGCGCCACCACGCCCTATGTCAACACCATCCCGGCCGATCAGCAGCCCCCGTATCCCGGCGACCGCGAGTTGGAGCGGAAGATCAAGAGCATCATCCGCTGGAATGCCATGGCGATGGTGGTGCGGGCGAACAAGGAAAGTCCGGGCATCGGCGGCCATATCTCGACCTATGCCTCGGCCGCCACGCTCTATGAAGTCGCCTTCAACCACTTCCTGCACGGCAAGCAGGGCGCCCACGCCCCCGACCAGGTCTACTTCCAGGGCCACGCGGCGCCGGGCATCTATTCGCGGGCCTATCTGCTGGGGCGAATTACCGAACAGCAGTTGAAAAACTTCCGCCGCGAGCTGGCCCCCGGCGGCGGCCTGTCCTCCTATCCGCACCCCTGGCTCATGCCCGACTTCTGGGAGTTCCCCACGGTCTCGATGGGCCTGGCCCCCATCATGGCCATCTACCAGGCGTGGTTCAACCATTACCTGGTGGATCGGGGCATTCGGCCCGACGCCCAGGCCTCGCGGGTGTGGGCCTTCCTGGGCGACGGCGAATGCGACGAACCCGAGGCCCTGGGGGCCATCACCCTGGCGGGCCGCGAGCAGTTAGACAACCTGATCTTCGTCGTCAATTGCAACCTCCAGCGGCTGGACGGCCCCGTACGCGGCAACGGCAAGATCGTGCAGGAACTCGAGGGGGCCTTCCGCGGCGCCGGCTGGAACGTGATCAAGGTCCTCTGGGGCTCCAACTGGGACCCGCTGCTGGAGCGCGACACCGACGGCCTGCTCGTGCGCCGCATGGGCGAGGTCGTCGACGGCGAGTATCAGAAATACACCGTCATGCACGGCGGCTACATCCGCGAGCATTTCTTCGGCGTCGATCCCCGGCTGCAGGCGATGGTCGCCGACTTGAGCGACGATCAGCTCAGCAAGTTGCAGCGGGGGGGCCACGATCCGCTCAAAGTCTACGCGGCCTACCAGGCGGCGGTCGAGCATCGCGGCTCGCCCACGGTCATCCTGGCCAAGACCATCAAGGGCTACGGGCTGGGCGAGGCCGGCGAAGGCCGCAACGTCACCCACCAGCAGAAGAAGCTCAACGAGGCCGAGCTGGTCCAGTTCCGCAGCCGCTTCCAGATTCCCCTTTCCGACCAGCAGGCGGCCCACGCCGACTTCTACAAGCCGCCGGCCGACAGCCCGGAGATGCGCTACCTGGAAGGGCATCGCAAGCGGCTGGGCGGTTTCGTGCCCGGCCGCCGCGCGCCGACGATCAAGCTGAAGCCGCCGAAATGGGAGGATTTCGCCGAATTCTTCGCCGGCAGCGAAGGCCGCGAAGTGTCCAGCACCATGGCCTTCGTGCGGCTGCTGGTCCGCCTGATGCGCGACAAGAACATCGGCCGGTACGTGGTCCCCATCGTCCCCGACGAGGCGCGGACCTTCGGCATGGAGGCCCTCTTCCGCCAGTTCGGCATCTATTCGCACGTCGGCCAGCTCTACGAGCCGGTCGATTCCGACACCGTGCTCTACTATCGCGAGGCGACCGACGGGCAGATTCTCGAGGAGGGGATCACCGAGGCCGGCTCGATGGCGTCCTACATCGCCGCCGGCACCGCCCACTCCAGCCACGGCCTGAGCATGATTCCCTTCTTCATTTATTACTCGATGTTCGGCTTCCAGCGGATCGGCGACCTGATCTGGGCGGCCGGCGACATGCGTTGCCGCGGCTTCCTCCTGGGGGGCACCGCCGGACGCACCACCCTGGCCGGCGAGGGCCTCCAACATCAGGACGGCAACAGCCACCTCTACGCCATGGCCTATCCCAGCCTCCAGGCCTACGATCCGGCCTATGCCTACGAAATGGCGGTCATCATCCTGGACGGCATCCGCCGCATGTTCTACGAGGAAGAAGACATCTTCTATTACCTCACGCTGATGAACGAGAACTACGAGATGCCTATCCTGCCCATCGGCACGACCGACGGCATCTGCCGCGGCATCTATCGCCTCGCCGGGGACCAGCCGGGGCCGAAAACGCCGCATGTGCGGCTGCTGGGCAGCGGGGCCATCCTCCGCGAGTCGCTCCGCGCCAAGGACATCCTCGCTGAGAAGTTCGGCGTCGCTAGCAGCGTCTACAGCGTGACGAGCTACAAGGCCCTCTGCCAGGACGCGCGGGAGTGCGAGCGCTGGAACCGTCTGCACCCCCGGGAAGAACCCCGCGAGCCCTATGTCGGCCAGGTGCTGGCCGCCGACGCCGGGCCCATCGTGGCCGCCCTGGATTACGTCAGCGCCGTGGCGACGGCGATTGCGCCCTGGGTGGGGCCCGACTACACCGTGCTGGGCACCGACGGTTTCGGCCGCAGCGAGGCCCGCAGGGAATTGCGGCGGTTCTTCGAGGTCGACGCCGAGAACATCGCCTTGGCTGCGATTGCGCAACTGGCCCATAGCGGCCAGTTTCCCCAGGCGAAGCTCGCGCAGGCGATCAAGACCTTGGGCCTCGACCCGAACAAGCCGAACCCGGCCACGGCCGGTTGAGGGATTTTGCGAACGTCGCTATACTACGCACGATGCCAACACGATTGCGGTCGGAAGGAACATGATTACCGAATTCAAACTTCCCGAGCTGGGTGAAAACATCGCCAGCGGCGATATCGTCAACATCCTCGTCCACGAGGGCGAGGAAATCACCGCCAACCAGGGCGTCGTCGAACTGGAAACGGAAAAGGCGATCGTCGAAATCCCCTGCCCGCACGCCGGCAAGGTCGTCAAACTCCAGGTCAAGAAAGGCGATACGGTCAAGCTGGGGCAAGTCGTCCTCACGCTCGAAGCCGAGGCGGAATCGGCGGAGAAGCCGCCACCGGTAGTGGCCGAGTCCCTAGCCGCTACGAAAATCCAGCCAACCGCAACGCGCCCTCACCCTAACCCTCCCCCGGAGGGGGAGGGGATCGTGCCGGCTGGTCCCGCCGTGCGGCGGCTGGCGCGGGAATTGGGCGTCGATTTGGGCCGCGTTCACGGCAGCGGGCCGCACGGACGCATTTTGGCCGAGGACGTGCGGGCGGTGTCCGCACCGGCCGCTGCGCCTCCGCTTGCGGTTTCGCAATCGCCCGGTCAGCCGGGCAGCGACGCCTGGGGACCGGTCCGCCGCGACCGGATGTCGCGGATCCGCCGCACGATCGCCGAGCGGATGGCCCGCGCGGCCAGCACCATCCCGCACGTGACCAACTTCGATGACGCCGACATCACCGACCTGGAGGCCCTCCGCGCCGGCGTGCTGGCCGGCTACCTGGGCCAGGACGTCCGGCTGACGCTGTTGCCTTTTGTCATGAAGGCCGTCGCCTTGGCGCTCCGCCATCACCCGGCGCTCAACGCCAGTCTCGACGACGAGAAAGAGGAGGTCGTTTACAAGGAGTACGTGAACTTGGGCGTGGCCGTCGATACGCCGCGGGGCCTGGTCGTGCCCGTCGTGCGCGACGCCGATCGGCTGACCGTGGCCCAACTGGCCCAGGCCCTGGCCACCGTGGCCCAGCGGGCCCGCGCGGCCCAGTTCGCCCCCGACGAGCTCCGCGGCGGCACCTTCACCCTCAGCAATCTCGGCGCCGTGGGCGGCGCCTACAGCACGCCCATCATCAATCATCCCGAGGTGGCGATCCTGCTGCTGGGCCGGGCGCGGCGGATGCCCATGGTTCGCGGGCAGAACTCCGACCGCGTCGAGATCCGCCTGATGTTGCCGCTGAGCCTCTCCTACGACCACCGCCTGGTGGACGGCGCGACGGCCGGCCGCTTCCTCAACGATGTGATCGAGTACCTCCAAGCACCGGCAAGACTTTTGATGTAAGGAAAGGCGGAGGGCGGAAGGCGGAAGGCCAGTCGCTTCCCCTTCCCCCTTCCGCCCTCCGCCCTCCCCCTTTCCTCTAATCCCTAATCCCTTTCCCATGAACACCCAACTTGTCGTCATCGGCGGCGGACCGGGCGGCTACGCCGCCGCCTTCCGGGCCGCTGATCTGGGAATGCAAGTCACCCTGGTCGACCTCGAACCGCGTCTGGGCGGCGTCTGCCTGCTGCGCGGCTGCATCCCCTCGAAGGCCCTGCTGCACGTGGCCAAGGGCATGGCCGAGGCCGAACACCTCCGCGCCTGGGGCGTGACCTTTCCACGGCCGGCCGTCGACATCGACGCCTTGCGGACGCAGAAGGAGAAGGTCATCGCCACCCTCTCCGCCGGGCTGAAACAAATCAGCGGCAAACGCAAGGTGCAGGTGCTCCGCGCTCGGGCCTCGTTTGCAGACTCGCACACGCTCCGCTTGGCGGCCGTCGACGATCAACCTTTGGCCGACGAGATCATCGACTTCCAGCATTGCATCCTGGCCAGCGGCTCCCGGCCGACGCGGATCGCGGCCTTCGACCTGGCTACGCCGCGGGTGATGGATTCCACCGCCGCCCTGGAACTGCCCGACGTGCCGGACTCCCTGCTGATCGTCGGCGGCGGCTATATCGGCCTGGAAATGGGGGCCGTCTATGCCGCCTTGGGCAGCCGCGTGTCGGTCGTCGAGCTGACCGACGGACTGCTGCCTGGAGTGGACCGCGACCTCGTCCGGCCACTGCAAAAACGACTGGAACAGCAGTTTGCCGCCATCCACCTCAATGCCAAGCTCCTTGGCTTGACTGACCAGAAGGACGCGATCGAAGCCACCTTCGAGGCCGGCGGAAAGACAGAGGCCGGCCGGTTCAGCCGCGTGTTGTTGTCGATCGGCCGCCGCCCCAATAGCGACGGTCTCGGCCTGGAAAACACCAAGGTGGAAGTCGACCCCAGGGGCTTCATCGTCGTCGATCCCCAACGGCGTACGGCCGATCCGCACATCCTGGCCATCGGTGACGTCACCGGCCAGCCGATGCTGGCCCACAAAGCCGGCCACGAGGGCAAGGTGGCCGCCGAAGTCCTGGCCGGCCAGACGGCCGCCTTCCAACCGCGGGCCATCCCCGCGGTCGTCTTCACCGATCCGGAAATCGCCTGGGCGGGGCTGACCGAGACCGAAGCCCGCACACAGGACCGCCGCATCGAAGTCGCCCAATTCCCCTGGGCCGCCAGCGGCCGGGCCCAGTCGATCGGTCGCACCGAAGGTCTGACCAAGTGGCTCATCGATCCCGAGAGCGGCCAGCTCCTCGGCTGCGGCATCGTCGGCGCCGGGGCCGGCGACTTGATCTCCGAGGCCGTGTTGGCCATCGAAATGGGGGCCTCCGTCGGCGACCTGGTCGAGACGATCCATCCCCATCCCACCCTGAGTGAAACCCTCGGCGGCGCGGCGGAAGTCTACTTCGGCACCGCCACGGACCTCTATCGCCCGCGACGGAAGTAAGGCGGAGGGCGGGCGGCGGAAGGGGGAAGGAAGACGAGGACAGCAATCGCGGCAGCACCCTCCACCCTTACCGATCCCCAGCCCCCAATCCCTTCTTGCCCCAGTCCCCCTCCGCCCTTCCATCCTATCCGGAGCCTGACGCCCCCGGCTCCCTTGCCGTTTCGCCCGCTGCCGAGAAACCGCGGGGATAAACCCCGCGGCTCGCCCCGCTTCCCTCCCTTCCGCCCTCCGCCTTCCGCCTTCCGCCTTATCTATCAAGTGCTTGGCAAACTTTGCCGATTATTTCGACAGCGTCATTGGGAGCGACTTTGACGACCATGCGCAAGGGGCTTTTTGCTTGCCTAGATTCACAAG
>JBKQVT010000159.1:0-17168 GCA_052139835.1 Thermoguttaceae bacterium | reverse complement strand
GTCGCCGTTGCTGGGCGGGATCGGATAGGTCCAGCCACCGACGCGGTCCGCCGGCCCGGTCTTGATCTGCGTCTTTTCGAGCCATTCGACGTTGCGGACAATGATGTCCGCGTCGAGGACCGGGGTTGCACGGCAAAGGACCATGGTTTGCAGAGAGACGACGTATGTCGTCTCGGGACGCAGCCCGCGGAGGTAATCGAGCGCTTTTTTGACCTGCGGGTCCTCCAGCGGGTTTTCTTCGGCGTTGAGCAGGGCCAGGGTACAAAGGGCGGTGACCCCCCCCTCATGCTGAGGATATTCCGACCATTTTCCGTTGGTCTGAGACGATTTAAGATAGCGGATGCCCACATTCAGCGCGTTGCGGACGTCGTCGGGCGACAAATCGGCCCTGACAACCGTTACAGTCGATGCCAGCAGCAGGCCGGCGGCCAGGAGGGTGAGAATAGGAGTTTTCATGGTTATAAGTATAATAGCATTCGGCGGTTAAGCACGCATATCCGGGTTTCGACAGATGGGCAATTCGGCCCCGATGGGGTAGAATAGACGAATACCGTCGTATTACAGTATAAAGGATTTCCGTTGGCAACTTCCACTTCAAACACCCCCTCCACGCCGATCTCCATGACCAAGCCCCGCAGTTTGGGTGATGTTCTTCTGGAATTCAGTCAGCACCGCAAGCTGATGCAGGAAGAATTGCAGAAGGTGATCGTCGGCCAGGACGACGTGATCGAGCAGATTTTCGCCGCCATTTTCACCCGCGGCCACTGCCTGCTGGTGGGCGTGCCGGGTCTGGCCAAGACCTTGATGGTGAGCACCCTGGCGCGGATCCTCGACATCCCCTTCAAGCGGATCCAGTTTACGCCCGACCTCATGCCCTCGGACATCACCGGCACGAACGTGTTGGAGGAAGACGACAAGGGCCGGCGGGAGTTCCGCTTTGTCGAGGGACCCGTCTTTACCAGCATCCTGCTGGCCGACGAAATCAACCGCACCCCGCCCAAGACCCAGGCGGCCCTGCTCCAGGCCATGCAGGAGCGCGAGGTCACCGTCGGCCAGAAGACCTACTCCCTGCCCGAACCGTTCTTCACCATCGCCACGCAGAACCCGATCGAGCAGGAAGGCACCTATCCGCTGCCCGAGGCCCAACTGGACCGCTTCATGTTCAACATCAAGGTCGACTATCCCAGCGCGGACGAGGAAGAGCGGATCCTGGCGCAGACGACCCGCGGCGAGAAGGTCGAGGTCCGCAAGATCCTCTCGGCCAAGGCAATCGTGAACCTGCAAGGCCTGGTGGGCAAGGTGGCGGTGAGCGAGTATATCGTGCAGTATGTCCGCCGGCTGGTGCGATCGACGCGGCCGAAGGACGAAACGGCGCCGAAATACGTGCAGGACCTGGTCGACTGGGGCGCCGGCCCGCGGGCCGGGATATTCCTGATCCAGGGCGGCAAGGCCCTGGCCGCCATGGACGGGCGGTTCTCCGTGGCCATCGAGGACGTGCAGAAGGTGGCCGTGCCCGTGTTGCGGCATCGCATCTCCACCAACTTCCAGGCCCAGGCCGAAGGGGTGAGCAACGAGGACCTCATCGCGCGGCTCGTCCGCGAGACGCCGCCGCCGGTCATACCGAAATACGAGAAGTAGCGGACGGCGGACAGAAACAACATAGGTCTTAGGTCTTGGTCTTAGGACTTAGCCCAAGACCCAAGACCTAAGACCCAAGACCTTCCCCCCATGCCCAGCGCCGAACAGTACCTGAAGCCCGAGGTCATCCGCCAGATCAAGCGGCTGGATCTCCGCGCGCAGTTCATCGTGAAGGGGTTCCTGCACGGCCTGCACGCCAGCCCGTTCCACGGCTTCTCGGTCGAGTTCAGCGAGCACCGCAAATACACGCCGGGCGACGATCCCAAGGATATCGACTGGCTGATCTACGCCAAGACCGACAAGTACTACGTGAAGAAATTCGAGGCCGAGACCAACATCACCGGCTACCTGGTGATGGACTTGAGCCGTTCGATGGGCTACACCTATCGCCAGGAGTTGACGAAGTTCGATTACGCCATCTGCCTGGCGGCCGCGCTCTGCTACTTGATGATTCACCAGCAGGACCCCGTGGGGCTGATCACCTTCGACGAGCGCATCCGCAACAGTCTGCGGCCGCGGACGCGGCGCGGGCACCTGGGCGACGTGCTCTCGCTGCTGGCCAACTTGCAGCCCCAGGGCGCCACCGACATCGCCCACAGCCTGGTCCAACTGGCCGCCATGCTCCGCCATGCCAGCCTGATCATGATCTTCTCCGACCTGCTGGGCGAGCCGGGGCCGATCCTGGAATCGCTCTATCGCCTGCGGCACGGCGGCCACGACGTCATCCTCTTTCACATCCTCGACGAGGCCGAGGTCCATTTCCCTTTCCACGGCCTGGTCGAGCTGGAGGACCCCGAGGACCGCCGCCGCCTGGCGGTGGACGCCAACGCCTTCCGCGGCGACTACCTGGCCGAGCTGCACAACTTTCGCGACGCCTATCGCCGCGAATGTTCCCAAGCCCGCATCGACTATGTCCCCCTGGATACGAGCATGCAATTTGACCGGGCCTTGACCGAATACCTGGTAAACCGATCCCAGCGAGGATAAAGAACCGCGAGCAGGCCGACGGCATGGTCCTTGGATAGGGGGATTTCACGCCAAGGCGCCAAGGCGCAGAGCCGCAAAGAAATGAGGAGGTGACTGGTGAGTCGACGCCCGCCGAGCAAACCGATTCTTCGCCTGTTCTTTTCCGCGCCCTTGCGCCTTAGCGCCTTCGCGCCTTTGCGTGAGAAACTTCTCGCGGTGACGTTGCCAAGACGCGGGTTTTCCTGCTTCCCATGATTTTCGTCAATTTTTCCCTCATTTTCGGTTCCCTGCTGGTCGGCGTGCCCATCGTCCTGCACTTGATCATGCGACGGAAGCCGAAGCTGCTGGAGTTTCCCGCGCTGCGGCTCATCCAGACGCGCCACGACGCCAACCAGCGGCGGCTGCGGCTGCGGCACCTGCTGCTGCTGTTGTTGCGGATGGCGATCATTGCCTTGTTGGCCTTTGCCCTGGCGCGGCCGAGCATGCGTTCCGGCGGCAGCATCTTGGGGAGCCAGGAAGCGCCGGTGGCGGCGGCCCTGATCTTCGACGCCGCGCCGCGCATGGCCTACCGCCACGAGAACAAGACCCGCCTGGAGGTCGCCCGCCAATGGGGCCTGTCGCTGCTGCCGGAATTCCCCCCGGAAAGCCAGCTCGCCGTCTTCGATACGCGCTTGGGCGGCGGCGGGTTCGCCGCCGATCGCGGCGTGGCCAAACAACGCATCAGCCGGCTGGAGACGGTGACCAATTCCCAGCCTTTGGTGCGGGTGGTCCAAGACGCCGTCGAACTGCTGGCGGAGAAGAGCGAGTTGCCGCGCAAGGAAATCTACGTCTTCACCGATCTTGCCGCGGCGGCCTGGCCCGCCGAAACGGCCGCCGCGCTCCAGGATCGCCTGGCCAAGGCCCCCGGGGCGAGCGTCTGCCTGATCGACGTGGGAATCAAGGACCCGGTGGATTTCTCCCTGGGCGAAGTGCACCTCTCCCACCAGGTGCTGTCCAACCTCGGTTCGCTGGACATCGACAGCGAGCTGTCCTGCATCGGCCCCGGCGGCCAGCGCACCGTCGAGCTGTTGCTGGACGACGCCAAGCGGGAACAGAAAACGTTCGCGCTGCCCCCCGGAGGGGCGCAGCAGACGAGCTTTCATGTCGAGGGGCTGGGCATCGGCACGCACCAGGGCCTGCTGCGGATCGTCGGGCAGGACGGCCTGGCGGCCGACGACACCCGCTACTTCACCGTCGAAGTGAAGCCCCCCTGGCGGATCTTGATCGCCGCCGCCAAGCCCGCCGCCGAGCGGGCGCTGTTCCTCTCCATGGCGCTGGCCCCGGCGATTTCGGTGAAGGAGGGGCGGGCCCGCTTCGATTGCCAGGTCATCGGCTTGGATGAGTTGCCGCGCCAGGCGCTGGACGGCTTTGCGGCCGTGTGCCTGGTCGACCCCGCGCCGCTGGAACCGGCGGTCTGGCAGAAACTGGCCGATTATGCCGCCGAAGGCCACGGCGTGGCGATCTTCCTGGGCCGCAACGCCCACCCCTTGGCGCCTTTCAACCTCCCCGCCGCGCAGCGGTTGTTGCCGGGCAAGCTGCTGCGGCAGGCGCGGCGGCCGGAGGGCGACGTCTATCTCGCCCCCCGCGCGCTGGAACATCCCGTGCTGGCCGATTTCCGCGGCCGCGCCACCGAGGTCCCCTGGGACGACGCCCCGGTGTTCCGCTATTGGGAGTTGGAGCCGCCGCCGGCCGGCGTGGGCGTGGTGATGCCCTTTCTCGACGGCCGACCCGCCCTGCTGGAACGCGCGGTGGGCAACGGCCGCGTCCTGACCATGACCACCCCGGTCTCCGACGCGCCCAAGCTCGACCGCCACCCCTGGAACCTCCTGCCGGTCGCCGACACCGACTGGCCCTTCGTGATCCTGATGAACGGCATGATCTCCTACCTCGTCGGCGGCGAGGAAGAGCAACTCAACTATGTCGCCGGCCAGCCCGCCGTCTTGCCCCTGGATGAGCAAACCCGCCAACAGACCTACGTGCTCACCGCGCCGGGCCTGAAGTCTCCGCAGGCCGCCGACTTGAAGAAACATGCCCTGATCATCACGACCACCGAGCAGCCCGGGCAATACCGGCTTCAGGCGGGGGGGAAGACCGCCGGCGTGGACCTCGGCTTCAGCGTCAACCTCGCCCCCGAGCAAACCCAGCTCCAGCGGATCACGGAGAAGCAACTGCAGGAGCTGTTCGGCCCCTTCAAATACCAACTGGCCCACAGCCGCGACGAGATCGATCGCAGCGTGAGCATGGCGCGCGTGGGGGGCGAATTGTTTCCCAGCTTGATCTTGCTGGTCGTGTTGGTGCTGGCCGCCGAGTGCCTCATAGCCAACCGCTTTTACAAGGAATAATATGCAGGAGTTAGAAGTCAGGAGTTAGGAGTTAGAATTTGGAGTCCAAAGCGGTGAAACGTGCAACGCCCCTAATCCCTGACCCCCAACTTCCCCCCTTCTAACTCCTAACTCCTAACTTCCCACTCCCAACCCCCGCCATGTTTCACCTCTACTTCTACCCCGTTGCCGACAGCTTTCTGCTGGTCGCCTTGGCGGCGCTGCTGCTGGCGGGCCTCTTGCTGGTGCGGCCGGCGCAGGCGCAGATGTCCTGGCGGCGGCGGGCGGCGCTGACCGCGGCGCGGGCGGCGGTCATCGCCCTGGTGATCCTGGCCATGCTTCGCCCCACCCTGGTCTACACGGAAACGAAGAAGGAAAAGGCCACGCTGATCATCCTGGCCGACACCTCGCGGAGCATGTCGATCCCCGACGCCCTGGACGGCAAGACGCGCTGGGACGCCTTGCGGAGCGCCTTGGATGATGCCGCGCCTGCGTTGCGGGAACTTATGGCCAACTTCGAGGTGAAGGTATACGCCTTCGACCAGAACACGCGCCCGCTGGCAATCGCCGCCAACGGCAAGATCGCCCTGCCGGAAAAGCCCCAAGGGCAGCAAACCGCCATCGGGGCGGCCATCAACGACGCGCAGCGGGGGGAGGCGGGCAAGCGGCTGCTGGGCATGATCCTGCTCAGCGACGGCGCCCCGCGGGCCCTGGCCCCCCGCGACTTGCCCCCGCAAGACGCCGCCGCGGCCCTGAAACACCAGGGCGATCCGCTCTTCACCGTCGTCTTCGGCCGGTCGCTCGGCCTGGGCGCCGCCCAGGACGTCGCCGTCCAGCAACTGCAGGCCCCTCCCACCGTCTTCGTCAAAAACGAATTGACCGTCACCGTCCTGATCCGCATCGACGGCTACGTCAATTGCCTCATCCCCGTGCGGCTGTTGTTCGAGACCTCGCCGGGCAAGATGGCGGTCGTGGCCGAGGAGCACGTCAAGGCGGTGGCCGACGGCCAGGTCATCCCCGTCAAATTCACCTATGCCCCGCAGACGACCGGCGAGTGCAAGCTGACCGTGGCGGCGGAGCCCCAGCGCGGCGAACTGGTGACGACCAACAACCAACTCAGCACCTTCGTCCACGTGCTCAAGGGCGGACTGAACGTGCTGTACATCGAGGGGGCGTACCGGGTGGAGCAGAAGTTCATCCGTCAGGCCCTGGACGCCTCGCACGACATCCACGTCGATTATTTGCGGCTGGACGCCCGCCGTCCGGAGACCCGCCCCAACGACCTGGGGGCCTGCTTCCGCCCCGGCAAGTACGAGGTCTACATCCTCGGCGACGTCGACTCGACCGCCTTCCGCGAAACGGACAAGGAACCGGAACTCCACGACCTGGCGGAGGCGGTCAGCGCCGGGGCGGGGCTGATCATGCTGGGCGGCTTTCACAGTTTCGGCCCGGGACGCTACAGCGAGACCCCGCTGGCCGACGTCCTGCCGGTGATGATGGACCGCCTGGACCGGCAGAATTTCGACGACCGCATCCGCAGCGACTTGCACTGGCCCGGCCCGCTGCAGATGATGCCCACCGAGTTGGGCCGGCGGCATTTCGCCTTGATGCTCTCCGGCAGCGACAAGGAGAACCTCGAGGTGTGGTCGAAGCTGCCGCCCCTGGACGGGGCCAACCAGTTTCTGCGGCTGGCCCGCGGCGCCAAAGTGCTAGCCGACGCCGGCGAGAACCGGCCGCTGCTGGTCGCGCAGAACTACGGCGCCGGCCGCGTGTTGGCCTTCGCCGGCGACACTACCTGGCACTGGTGGATGCACGGCTTCGAGGCCGCCCATAAACGCTTCTGGCGGCAAATCATCCTTTGGCTGGCCCGCAAGGACCAGACCCAGGAAGGCAACGTCTGGGTGCGGCTGGAGAAGCGCCGTTTCGCTCCGGGCGAGCGCGTCGACTTCACCGCCGGGGCCCAGTCGCCCAGCGGCGATCCGGTCAAGGACGCCGACTACAAGGCCGAGATCGTGCTGCCCGACGGCAGCCGCACCCCCTTGGCGCTGCTCCACCAGGGAGAGCAGATGGCCGGCTCCTTCCGGCAGACCCAGGCGGCCGGCGATTACGCGGTCGAGGTGACGGCCACGGCGAAGGACCAGCTCCTGGGGAACGCCCGCGCGCGGTTCACCGTCTTCGAGCAAGACCTGGAACTGGACAACGCTTCGGCCGACGCCTCGGCCATGGAGAGCCTCTCTGCCATGACCGGCGGCCGGTCGCTGGCCCCCGAGCAGCTTCCCGCGTTGATCCAGCGGTTGGCTCACCAAACCAAAAACCTGGAAATCCAGCAGGAGACGAAGAAGACGTTTTGGGACAAGTGGCCGTTTTTCCTGGCCCTGATCGGCCTCTTGGCCGTGGAGTGGTATTTGCGGAAACGTTGGGGATTGGTCTAATTTAGCTTGGACCCGGCAGGACGTGACCATGAGCATCGAACAACCGCACGACCAACAGCAGCTCGTCGAACAGACCAAGCGGCAGATCCAGGCCCTGGTCCAAGAGATCGAGCAGTTGTCGCGGCGCGACGTCAGTCCCGGGGAGTTCTACAGTGAATTCCTCGGCCGGGTTGTTGCCGCGCTGGCCGCGGTGGGGGGGGCCGTCTGGGCCGTCAACGAAGAAAACCAGTTGGCCCTGCAATATCAGATCAACTTCCAGCTTGCCTACTTCGGCAACGACGCCGAGGCCCAGGCCCGGCACGCCCGGCTCTTGTACCAATGCCTCGCCTCGACGGAAGGCATGTTGGTGCCGCCGCACTCGGGCACCGGCGGCGAGGAAGGGGGGGCCAATCTGACCGACTACCTCCTCGTGTTGGCCCCGCTGCGGACCGATTTGGAAGTGACGGGCGTGGTCGAAATCCTCCAGCGGAGCGATACCGAGCCGAACGTCCAGCGGGGCTACCTCCGCTTCCTCTTGGACATGTGCCAGCGGGCGGGCGACTTCCTCAAGAGCCGCCAACTGCGGCACTTCTCCGACCGCCAGGTCCTTTGGTCCCGCCTGGAAGATTTCACCCGCACCGTCCATGCCTCGCTGGAGCCGATCGAGACCGCCTACACGATCGCCAACGAGGGACGGCGGTTGATCGAGTGCGACCGCGTCAGCGTGGCCGTCCGCAAGGGCAATAAGTGCGTGATCGAGGCGGTCAGCGGCCAGGACGTCTTCGACAAGCGTTCCAACACCATCCGCCTGCTGGGGCGGCTGGCCTCCGCCGTGGTCCGCAGCGGCGAGGCCATCTGGTACACGGGCGATACGGCGGACATGGCCCCGCAGGTGGAGGAGGCCGTCCAGGAGTACGTCGACGAGTCGCACTCGAAGACGGTGGCCGTGCTCCCCTTGCGGCGTCCGCCGCCGGACGAGGACGACGATGCGGAAAAGCGCACGGAGCCGCCGCCGGTGGTGGGCGCACTGATCGTCGAGCAGATCGAGGACAGCCGGCCGGCGCCGGCCATGGCGCAGCGGGTCGAGGTCGTCTGCCGGCACAGTTCCCTGGCGATGGCCAACGCCCTGGAACACCAGAACCTCTTTCTCATGCCCGTCTGGCGGGCGCTGGGCAAGGGCCGCTGGATCGTCGGCGCCCGCACCCTCCCCAAGACGCTGACCATCACGGCCGCGGTGCTGGCCCTGCTGGCGGCGCTGTGCTTCTGGCCCTGGGACTTCAACGTGCAGTGCAAGGGGACCCTCGAACCCGTCGAGCGCCGCGACG
The DNA here is from genome assembly GCA_052139835.1 of Thermoguttaceae bacterium. GTDB lineage: Bacteria > Planctomycetota > Planctomycetia > Pirellulales > Thermoguttaceae > JBKQVT01. The sequence goes on along the minus strand of JBKQVT010000159.1, from coordinate 8,468 downwards.
TCTTCGCCGGCATCGACGGCGTGGTGGACCGCGTGCCCGTGCACGCCGGCGACACGGTCAAGACGCACGACCTCCTGGTCCGCCTCCGCAACACCGACGCCGAGCAGGCCCTGATCCAGGTCGAGGGGCAACTGGTCGAGGTCGAAGAGGGTATCCACTCCCGGCAGCGCATGCTCGACGACCGCCAACTCCGCAGCGAAGATCGCATCCGCATCTTCGGCGAGCTGGCCGAATCGCGGGAGAAACTGGTCAACCTCAAGGCCCAACGGAACCTCGACCTGAAACGCATCGACGAGTTGTCGGTCCGCAGCCCCATCGACGGCGTCGTCGTCACCTGGGACCTCAAGGACCGCCTCAGCGGCCGACCCGTGCAGCGCGGGCAGACGCTGCTCCGCGTCGCCGACCCCAAGGGCCCCTGGCAGCTCGAACTCAAGCTCCCCGACAACGACGTCGGCTTCCTCACCTCGGCGCAGCACGAACTGACCAAGGAGTTGAACGTCACCTATATTCTCGCCACCGACCCGAGCACGAAATTCCAGGGCAAGGTGTGCGAGGTCGCCGAGAGCGCCGAAGTCCGCGGCGACGAGGGCAACACCGTGCTGGTGAAAGTGGCCATCAACAAGAGCGACCTGTCCGATCCGCGCCCCGGGGCCAGCGTCTCGGCCAAGGTCTACTGCGGCCGGCGGCCGGTGGGTTACGTCATGTTTCACAGCCTGATCGCCTTCATTCAATCACATATCCTCTTCCGTCTGTAGCGACTTTTAGGAGTCAGGAGTTAGAAGTTAGGAGTTAGAAGCAACGCCATGAAATCAACCATCTCTTGCCTTGCCGCCGTGCTCCTGCTTGCTGGGGCAGCGCGGCAGGCGCCCGCCGCGGCGGACGCCAAGATCGATGACTGCCTGGTCTCCGTGATCGAAGAGGCGGAAGTGCCGGCCCAGGAACCCGGCGTGCTCAAAGAGATCAATTTCAAAGAGGGCCAGGCCGTGGCCGTCGGCGACCTGCTGGCGCAGGACGACGACGCCAAACCCCGCATGGAAGTCACGGTGGCCAAGGCCAAGCTGGCCGTCGCCAAGGAGAAGGCCGCCGACGACATCAACGTCCGCTTCGCCAAGGCCAAGGCCGAGGTGGCCAAGGCCGATTACCTCGTCAACGCCGAGGCCAACCGCAAGGTCCCCGGCAGCGTCCCCGCCGAGGTCCTCCGCGAAAAACTGATGCAGTACACCGAGGCCACGCTGGGCATCGAAAAGGCGCAGTTGGAACTCCGCATCGCCGGCCACGAGGCCGAAGTCGCCAAGGCCGAAGTCGAGGCCGCCGAGGAAAACGTCCGCCGCCACCAGGTCCGCTCGCCGCAAATCGGCCTCGTCGACAAGGTCCATCGCCACGCCGGGGAATGGGTGCAGCCGAGCGATCCGGTGATGCACGTCATCCGCATCGACCGCCTCCGCGTCGAGGGCCGCGTCAGCGCCGCCGACTATGGGCCCGCCGACCTCCAAGGCGGCGAGGCCCGGGTCCGCGTGGTGCTGGCCGGCAACAAGCCGCGGACCTTTCCCGGCAAAGTGGTCTTCGTCGATCCCAACATCCAGGCCGGCGACATCTTCCTCGTCCGCGTGGAAGTGCAAAATGAAAAAGAGAACGACTGCTGGCTCCTCAGTCCCGGATTGAGCGCCACGATGACGATCCGGACAAAGGGAAGGGACTAGAGACTGGGGGCTAGGGACTAGAGGAACGAGACTCTCGATCCTAGTCCCCAGTCCCCAGCCCCTAGTCCCTCTCTCCCATGGTTACCCTGCACGACAGCCTGGTCTCCAGTTCCGCGCGGAAGATGCCCATCCGCAAGCGGCCCGACCTCTCCGCGCGCAAGCAGCATTACCTGGGACGCACCTACTGGGTCGTCAAGGACCCCATCGGCCTGAATTACTTCCGCTTCCAGGAGGAGGAATACGCCCTCCTCCAGATGCTCGACGGCCAGACCAGCCTGGATGAGCTGAAGGAGCGCTTCGAGGACGAATTCCCCCCGCAAAAGATCACCCTGGAGGAACTCCAGCAGTTTTTGGGCATGCTCCACCGCAGCGGACTGGTGGTGGTCGCCGCCCCGGGGCAGGGACATCAGTTGTGCAAACGCCGCAGCGAGCGGTGGCGGAAGGAATGGATCAACGCCCTGTCCAACATCCTCTGCATCCGCTTCAAGGGTTTCGACCCGGAGCGCTTCCTGGAACGGCTCTACCCCTACGTGCGCTGGTTTTTTGCCCCGCTGGTGGTGGCGATGTGCCTGCTGCTGATCCTCTCGGCGGCCACCTTGGTGACGGTCCGCTTCGACGTCTTCCGCGCCAAGCTGCCGGCCTTCCACACGTTCTTCAGCTTCTCCAACGCCTTCTGGCTCTCCGTGGTGCTGTGCGTGACGAAGGTGATGCACGAGTTCGGCCACGGCCTCTGCTGCAAACACTTCGGCGGCGAGTGCCACGAGATGGGCGTGATGATCCTCGTGCTCACACCCTGCCTCTACTGCAACGTCTCCGACTCCTGGATGCTGCCCAGCAAATGGCATCGGGCGGCCATCGGCGCCGCCGGCATGTACGTCGAGCTGGTGCTGGCCTCGCTGGCCACCTGGGTCTGGTGGAACTGCGAGCCGGGCGTGCTCTACTACCTCTGCCTCAACATCATGTTCGTCTGCTCGGTCAGCACCCTGGTCTTCAACGCCAACCCGCTCTTGCGCTACGACGGTTATTACATCCTCGCCGACCTGACCGAGATCCCCAACCTGCGGCAGAAGGCCACCAGCATCCTCAGCCGCAAGCTGGGCGATTGGTGCCTGGGGCTGGAACAGCCCGAAGACCCCTTCCTCCCCACGCGCAACCAGATCTTCTTCGCCCTCTATTCGGTGGCCGCCGCGGTCTATCGCTGGGTGGTGGTGTTCTCCATCCTCTGGTTTCTCTACAAGGTCTTCAAGCCCTACCACCTGGAGAGGATCGGCCAGATGATCGCCCTGGCGTCGTTGTGGGGATTGGTGGTCATGCCGCTTTACCAGGTGGGAAAATTCTTCTACGTCCCCGGGAGGCTCGATAAAGTGAAAAAACCGCGCATGTACGCCACCCTGGGCATCCTGGCGGCCGTCGTGGCGGCCGTCCTCTTCCTCCCCCTACCGCACAGCGTGATGGCAACGCTGGAGATCCAACCCCGCGACGCGGCCCAAGTATGGGTCGACGTCCCCGGCGGCGGCAAGCTCGTGGCCGTCTACGTGAAGCCGGGCCAGCGCGTGACCACGGGCCAGCCGCTGGCCTTGCTGGAGAACGTCGAGCTGGCACTGGAGATCGAAAAACTCCGCGGCGAGCAGAAACGCTACGCGGCGCAATTGGAAAACCTGCGCCGCGAAGGCTTGCACGACCGGCACGCCGCCGCCCAGATCCCCGAGGTGCAGAAGGCCCTGAAAACCGTCGCCGACCAACTGGCCCAGAAAGTGCGCGACCAGCAGCGTCTCCTCCTCAAGGCGCCCGCCGACGGCACGGTCCTGCCGCCGCCGGCCACCGTGGCCCACGACGATCCCGAGGGGCAGTTGCCCGACTGGTCCGGCACGCCCCTGGACCCGCAGAACCTCGGCGCCTATCTCCACGAAGGCCCGCACAACGAAAGCGTGATGTTCTGCCAGATCGGCGATCCCACGAAGCTCCAGGCGAACCTGGTGATCGATCAAGGCGATATCGAAGACGTGAAGAAGCTCATCGACCAGGGGCGCGAAGCGCTGGTGGACGTCAAGCTCGAAGAACTGCCGCACGACACCTTTCACAGCCGCATCAGCGAGCTTTCCCCGAGCGAGATGAAAGTCGCTCCCAAGCGGCTGTCGACGACGGCGGGGGGAATGTTGGCGACCAAGACCGACCCGGCCAGCAACGTGGAGCGGCCGCAGAGCACCTCCTACGAGGCCCACGTGCCGCTGGACGATCCCCACCACCTGATGCGGCTGGGTCTGCTCGGCCAGGGGAAGATTCATACCGACTGGCTGCCGCTGGGCACGCGGCTCGGGCGGCTGGTCACCCACACCTTCAACTTCAAGCTGTAAGTGAGATCCCCCTCTCCCCCCGGGAGAGGGCGGGGTGAGGGGGAAGCCCCTCCGCGCCCCGGGGCGAGAACTTCACTTCAGCTCCACGCAGTGCGCGGCGAGGAATTCGGCCGGCGTAAGCACCGGAAGCGAGGATCGCGGGAAGTGGTCGGGGTGCGGCTGATCAGCGCAGGCCGTGCGTCTCCAGCAGGGCGTCGGCCAGGATCTCCCGCGCAGCTCGTCGCTTGGGCAGAGCGACCATGCCGGTGGCCTTGCGCGCCAGCGGCCCGAGGGACCGGCCCGTACGGCGCCGCCGCGCCAGCAGCCGCACGAACCGCTCGAACAGGGATGAGACAGTGGTCCCGTTCCGCTGTGCAAGTTCCCGGGCCTGGTCGATTACATCCGCATGGGCTCTCAAGGTGAGTTTCTTCATCGCGGTGCCTGGATGGGGATATGGTCATTCCTAGGCAATTATGCGTATCCTCGGTATGCCCGGCAAGGACTACTATCCGCGCCTGTGGCATAGGAAGTTGCGGAGCGCTAAAGCGTTTGGCAACAACGAGTTAATGCGCCCCACGCCCTATTTCACCGTCATGCCGTCAAGCCAAAATTGGTACTTTCCGACGCCCCAGGGGAAGAACTCGATGGTCATCCAGTTCATCGTGGCGGGGACCTCTCCCCTGAGGTTCCACACGTCGTTGCCGTGCAGCGGGATGGTCTTGTGGATCCAATCGAGGCCGCCCTGCCAATTCTTCGGGTCGTCGTTGGGCCGCAGTTCGCAGAACTTGGTGGGCGACTCGTAGATCGTCACCGTGGGCAGCAGGCCCTTCCAGGCGTGGGTGTTATTGTTGATCGTCTTGACCCAGAAGACCAGGCTGGTCTTGCCCGCCAAGGGGATGCCGGCGTTCTTCGCCCGTGGATAGAGGATGCGGATGGCGGCTTCGCTGGCGGGGGCGACGCGGAGGCCCAACGACATATTGCCCACCAGGTGGACTTCGCGGCAGTCGCTGATCTCGACCTTGGTTTGCGGGTTGGCCACCACCGTGACCGGGGCGTCCGAGGGTTTCTGCCCCTTCGGCACGTGCCATTGGTAGTTGCGTCCTTGGAGTTCCTCCCAGGACCAGTCGGCGGCGTGGCCCTCGGTGGCCGGCTCGGGGACGTCCTCGTAGGCGAGGAAGTTGCCATAGGCGAGGTCCGAGAAGCGGCCGTTGTTGACGGTCACCCCGACGCTGTGCGGACCGACCTTCTGGAACGTGTGAGTGACGCGGGGTCCGGTGGCGGCGGGTGTGCCGTCGTTGAAGTCCCAGCGGAAGGTGAGCGGATGACCGTCGGGGTCGCTGCTGCCCGAGGCGTCAAACACCAGTTCCTGGCCCATTTTGGCGGGGACCAGGTCGCCCGGCTTGCCGGCGATCGGCGGCACCAGCCTGGCCTTGGGCGAGCAGGTGATCTTGGGATCGTCGGGGTGGATCGTGATGTTCGTGTTCACGGCGCCCCGAATGATATCGCCGTCGCGATTGTTTTTCATGACGTTGCCGGCCATGTCGATCCAGTCGGTGCACTCCAGGTAGATTCCCCAGCGGTTGTCGCGAATGATGTTGTTTTCGATGATCCAGTGGAAGACCCTGTTGGGCTGCTGGGGCGAGGCGTTGATGGCCAGGCAGATGCCGGCGCCGTTGTTGCCGATGCACTTGTTGCCGCGACAGATGGTATGGTTGCACCAGCCGAGGATGATGATGCCGCCGGCGCCGTTTTGCTGCCCGCCGGGCGCGTACTTGAATTGCCACGCCGCGTTGTGGATCCCGTTGGGCAACCCGTTGTAGCAGCACTCGTTGCCCTCGATGATCGACTCGTTCGACAGGCCGATCCAGATGCCGTGGCTGCCATGGTTGGCCTTGTTCTGCCGGTAGGTATTGCCCGCGCATTGGGCCTCGATGCAATTGTTGTTGGCGTACGAGGTGTCGTTGCGCTCCAGCACGTTGCCGCAACTGGGCCCGCCGGAGGGACGCAGGAAAATGCCGTCGCCGCCGTAGGTGACGTCGTTGTCGCCGAAGTAGTTGTCGTTCGAGCAGGCCAGGACCAGCACGCCGGCCGAGTCGCGGGCGTGGACCTCGCCCTTGCTGATGCGGATCCCATAACTGAGATTGTTCTTCACGAAGCGGTTGCGGCAGGCGTTCCACAGCCTCCCACACGTGTTCGAGGTATGGGAGAAGTCGTTTTCTTCGATCAGGTTGTCGCTGGAGTCGACCAGGTTGCAGGCGTCCCAGACGCGGTTGGCCTTGTTCTTGCGGAGGGTGCAATGATCGGCGCTGTCGAGCACGATGCCGCCGTGTTGGCCGAGTTCTCCCCAGCCTGCCGCCGGATAGTGGAAGTTGTCGGAGAAGTCGCAGCCCTCGACCAGCCACTTGCTGCCGTGCTGGATTTTCAAGCCGATGTCCCAGCCCTTGGCGTTGATGTTCTTCAGGGTGACCCCGGAGACGCCCTTGCCGGCGATGCCGATGCCTTTAAAATCTTTGGGATCGCCCTGGGTGGCGCCGATGACCCACGCCCCGCGGCCGTCGATGGTGATGTTCGAGGCCTTGATGACGATGGGTCCGTAGGTCTTGGCGGGATCGAGCACGGTGTCGGCGGTGATTTCCAGCGGCGGCGGACCCGCGGGGGCGGAGGTCTGGGCCCGCGCGATGGCGGCCGCGACGCACACGACCCCAAGGGCAAACAAGACCCACGTCCGCGAGAATTCAACACTCCACCAGCGTCGACAGCGAGACGGTGCAACCATGGTGAGACTCCTCAAGGCAGGGCAGCCATGCGGCAGCGCCCGTCAACCGCGGTAGATCGTCTGGAGATTCCCGCGGAAGGACGCCCACCGGATGACCGCTAAAGGGGGGGCGGTGAAAACTTACACCAACTCATTATAATCCGCCACAAGGAATGTGCAAGAGGCTGGGGGCTGGGGACGGGGGATTGGAGGTCCTCTCCTTCCCCCTTTTCGCCTTCCCCTTTGGCTCCGCTTGCTTTGATTTACCGCGGGATTATGTTGGGGGTGTCGCACGACTCGGCGGTGTCGATCAAGATGGAGAAAAAAAAGGGGGGGACAGGCGCATATACTGGGTAATTTGGGGCGATCCCGCAGCCGGCCTTCCAGCCGGGGCGATGCCGGAGTTCGAAGGGACACATTACCTAACTATTGGCAAGCACGCGGGCGCGGTCGGATCGAAATGGCCCGGGACCGGCAAACCACACGTGGTGTGCACTATCGGGATTTGGAGTAGCGGACCAGCAAGCTCCCCGGTGCTTTGCCGATCTCCACGCGCAGCCGGGTCAGCTCCCGGCCGGTCAACAGGCGTTTTTCCTTCACGTCGTAGCTCTCGGCAAAGGTTACTTCGTAACGGGCGTCGGGGTCCAGGCCCTGCAACGACACGTCGCGGGCCGCATCACGGCTGGCCGATCTGCGAAAACAGATGGCCAGTCCCTGGCCCAGGTCCGGGCGGTCGAACTGCCAGCCGCACCAGTGGCGCTCGTCAAGGTCGGTTTCCATCAAGGGATAGTAATCGCCCAGGTATAAGGGGCGCAACGATCGGATCTCCGCCGCCGCGCGTCGCATCTCTTTTGCCGAGGAATTCCCCGAGAGGGTACTGAGGCTTGTGCCGAGACGGGCGACGCTCCGAACCGTGTAGGGATCGGTCCCGAACAGCAGCGAGGCGTGCAGCGGAAGATACAGGCTCAGACCGGCCAATTGCGACTGGTTATAGACCGGGTTTGTGCCGGCTCCGGCGGCCTCGCTGCAGGTCCAGGACCCGGCGGAACGCATCACCATTTCGAGGTCCGGGCCCGTGGCTCGCCAATTGGCGTTGTCGATGATCAAGCCCGGGTGGCGCCTGAGCAACTCGTCCCACATCGCATACAGCCCTTCGACGTGGCGAATCTCCGTGATGCCCTGCCGGTTCGGCGGATCGTTCTGCCGCCAGATGAGGAGAGGATAGAAGTTCCGGTCCTGCCGGTAGACGTCGATTCCCCAATCTGAGATGCAGCGGGAGAGCAAGTCGGTCATCCATTGCCGCGCTTGGGGGTCGCCGAGATTGAACATTTGCTGCGCCAGCAGCCAGCGGGGATGTTCGCGGGCGATCCGGCTGCCTTTGTCTACCCGTTCCGGCTCGAACCAGAGGACGAATTTCAGGCCGGCCTTGTGCGCGGCATCGCCGACGACGCGGAGGCCGTGAGGAAAATGGTCTCTCTTGGGGAACCAGTTCCCCGTTCCGCTGGGCCAGCCGCCCTCGAACCAGCCGGCGTCCATCCAGTATCCCTCCAGCCCCATGGCGGGAATTCCGGCAATCGTCTCGATCTGGTTGCGCTCGGTGGTCTGGTTTCCATCGCCGAAGAGGAAGAACGTGTTCTGCGTCAGCAGCGGCGTGACTACCCGGCCATTGAGGCGCGGGAC
>JBKQVT010000158.1:0-13233 GCA_052139835.1 Thermoguttaceae bacterium | reverse complement strand
GCCATTCTGCCGCCGGCCCAACCACCACGCTGGTGGGGGGGCGCCCGACACGGTTTTCACTCCGTAAGACTTCGGCCAGACTACGCCTGATTTCTCTCGCCCCTTGTAACGCCCGTTACGCCTGTGTTAAGATTGGGGGATTTTAGAGACGCCCAAAGGGCCCCAGAGAGGTTAGGAGAATCCCGTGCCACGTCGTGATGATATTAAGAAAATTCTCTTGATCGGTTCCGGGCCCATCATTATCGGACAGGCCTGCGAGTTCGACTATTCCGGCACCCAGGCCTGCAAAGCCCTCCGCGAAGAGGGCTATGAGGTCGTGCTGGTCAACTCCAACCCGGCCACGATCATGACCGATCCGGAAATGGCCGACCGCACCTACATCGAGCCGCTCACCTGGGAGATCATCGCCAAGGTGATCGAGGCGGAGCGGCCCGACGCCCTCCTGCCCACGCTGGGCGGACAGACGGGCCTGAACCTGGCCATGGAGTTGTCGCGGCATGGAGTGCTGGAGCGGTACGGCGTGGAGATGATCGGCGCCAGCGCCGAGGTCATTGCCAAGGCCGAGGAGCGCGACCGGTTCAAGGCGGCCATGGAGCGGATCGGGCTGGAGGTCTGCCGCGGCGAGACGGTCACGGACCTGGAGCATGCCCGCCGCGCGGTGGCCGAGATCGGTTTGCCCTGCGTGGTGCGGCCCAGTTTCACCCTCGGCGGCACCGGGTCCAGCATCGCCTACAACCGCGCCGAATTCGACGCCCTGGTCGCTCACGGCCTGGAAGCCTCGCCCATCCACCAGGTCCTGCTGGAAGAATCGGTCATCGGCTGGAAGGAATTCGAAATGGAGGTGATGCGCGACGCCGACGACAACGTCGTCATCATCTGCTCGATCGAGAACTTCGACCCCATGGGCGTGCACACGGGCGATTCCGTCACCGTGGCCCCCGCGCAGACGCTCACCGACAAGGAATATCAGCGGATGCGCGACGCCTCGATCGCGGTGATGCGCGAGATCGGCGTGGAGACAGGGGGCTCGAACATCCAGTTCGCCGTCAACCCGCAAGACGGCCGCATGGTGGTCATCGAGATGAATCCGCGCGTCAGCCGTTCCAGCGCGCTGGCGTCGAAGGCCACGGGGTTTCCCATCGCCAAGATCGCCGCCAAGCTGGCGGTCGGCTACCGGCTGCACGAGTTGCCCAACGACATCACCCGCGAGACGATGGCCTGTTTCGAGCCCACCATCGACTACGTGGTGACCAAGATCCCGCGGTTCGCCTTCGAGAAATTTCCCGAGGCCGACGCCGTCTTGACCACGCAGATGAAGAGCGTGGGGGAGACGATGGCGATTGGGCGGACCTTCAAGGAGTCGTTCCAGAAGGCCCTGCGCGGCCTGGAAGTCGGCAGCTTCGGCCTCGGCTGTGACGGCAAGGACCTCTGGGGCACGGCCGAACAGCCCTCCGCAGAGGAGGTGCGGGCGAAGCTGGCCAGCGCCGGCGAGTCGCGGCTTTGGTACCTCCGCTACGCGATGAAATACGGCATCTCGCTGGAGGAAATCTACGACCTCACGGCCATCGACCCCTGGTTCCTGGAGAACCTGCGGGAGATTGTGGCCATGGAAGACCGCCTCCGCGCGGCCGGCAGCCTCGCGGCCGTCGACGACGCGCTGCTCCGCCAGGCCAAGCAGTGCGGCTTCTCCGATCGCCAGTTGGCGGTCCTTTGCAGCGCCACCGAGATGGACGTCCGCGCCGACCGCAAGCGCCGCGGCATCGTCGCCACCTTCAAGGCGGTCGACACCTGCGCCGCCGAGTTCGAGGCCTACACCCCCTACTATTATTCGACCTACGAAGACGAGGACGAGACGCCGGCGAAACAGCCGGGGCAGCGGCGGGTCATCATCCTCGGCGGCGGGCCGAACCGCATCGGCCAGGGAATCGAGTTCGACTACTGCTGCTGCCATGCCAGCTTCGCGCTGCGCGAACTGGGCATCCAGTCCATCATGGTCAACTCGAATCCCGAGACCGTCAGCACCGACTACGACACCAGCGACCTGCTGTTCTTCGAGCCGCTGACGACCGAGGACGTGTTGAACATCTGCGACCGCATGGAGCCGGACGGGGTGATCGTGCAGTTCGGCGGGCAGACGCCGCTGAACCTCGCCCGCGCGCTGGCCAACGCCGGCGTGCCCATCATCGGCACCAGCGTGGAGACGATCGAGGACGCCGAGGACCGGGAGAAGTTTGCCAACATTTTGAACCGGCTGGGCCTGAAGCAGCCGGCCCACGGCATTGCCCGCAACATGGCCCAGGCCCGCGACGTGGCGGCCCGCGTCGGCTTCCCCTCGCTGGTGCGGCCCAGTTACGTGTTGGGAGGGCGGGCGATGGAAATCTGCTACGACGCCGCCCAGTTCGAGCGCTTCGTGGCCGCGGCCTTCGTCGTCGCCCAGGGCCAGCCCGTGCTCATCGACCGCTTCCTCGAAGACGCCACCGAGGTCGACGTCGACGCCATCGCCGACGGCCAGCAGGTCATTGTCGCCGGCATCATGGAGCACATCGAGGAGGCGGGGGTCCATTCGGGCGATTCGGCCTGCGCCATCCCGCCTTACAGCCTCCCCGGCCCCGTGGTCGCCGAGATCCGCGAGGCGACCTGCATGATGGCCCGGCAACTGCAAGTCCGCGGCCTGATGAACGTGCAGTACGCGGTGAAGCGCGAGCAGGGCCGCCCGGTGGTCTACGTCCTGGAGGTGAATCCGCGGGCCAGCCGCACCGTGCCCTTCGTTTCCAAGGCCACCGGCATGCCGCTGGCCAAGGCGGCGGCCAAGGTCATGGTCGGCGTGTCGCTGGCCGAACAGGGCTACGATCGCGAGCCGATCCCCAGCCACGTCTCGGTCAAGGAGGCCGTCTTCCCCTTCGTCAAGTTCGCCGGCGTGGACATCGTGCTCGGGCCGGAGATGAAATCGACCGGCGAAGTGATGGGGATCAGCGACCGCTTCTCCATCGCCTTTGCCAAGAGCCAGTTGGCCGCCGGCACGATCTTGCCCACCAGCGGCAAGATCTTTCTCAGCGTGGCCGAGCGCGCCAAGGAGCACGTGGTGGGGCTGGCCCGCAGGCTGGAGAAGATGGGGTTCCAACTGCTGGCCACCCGCGGCACGGCCGAGTGCCTGGAGGCGGCCGGCATCCGCGCGATTCGGGTGAAGAAGCTGCAACAGGGGCATCCGAACCTGTTGGATTTCATGGTGGACGGCGATTTGCGGCTGGTGATCAATACCCCCAGCGGCAAGGGCGCCCGCACCGACGAGGGACGCATCCGCGCGGCGGCCGTCTCCCACGGCATTCCCTGCATCACCACGATCCAGGCGGCCGACGCCGCGGTGTTGGCCATGGAGGCCCTGCGGCAAGAGGAACTCACGGTGCAGGCCCTGCAAGACCGCTTCCCGCAGTACGCCCGGGCGGTCCCATCCGGTGGCTGACGCCACCGGCTCACACGCCGCCGCCGAGTTCCGCCAATCCCACCAGGAGGTCATAGCCGGCATGGGTCCCCGCCGCAATGCCGAAACCGCGATACACGAACAGCACGGCAAAGAACATCCCCGCCAACGTCCGAAAGAAGAACGTCCGAAAGAAGCGGCTAAAGGTGGTGTAGGGCTCGCCGTAGGGACCGATGTAATGGGCGGCGGCGAACAACAGGCTGCTCAACACCACGGCGCCCGCCATGCTGGCCGCCGGGGCCACGTGGAACCGCCGCAACACCCAAGCCAGCAGCGGCAACAGCAGCAGGCGAAACAGCAGTTCCTCGTACACGCCCGCGCCCAGGTAGGCCGTCATCGACCCCAGCACGGCGCCGATGTCGAGCGTTACCACCCCAGCAACGGTGGACAGCAGCAGGCCTTGCAGTTGCAAGAGCAAACGCAGGCAGATCGCCAGCAGCACGCACTCGCCGATCATGCCATAAAAGATGCTTCCGGACACCCGCCAGGGGCGGCGCGTCAAGTAATGCCAGGCCAAGAGGATGCCGATGGTCAGGACCGGCAGCAGGAAATACTGGCTGAACCCCAATCGTTCGAGGACCCGCCGCAGCAAGGCGTCTACGCCGTTGCGGACACCGGCCGGCCCTAAGGCCAGCACACCCACCTCGTATATCACCAACAGCGGCGTGACGAACAGCAAGCTGGCCAAAGGCTGCCGCGACTCGGTCCAATAGCGGGCGGCCGCCCGATGCAGGGGGCCGGAAACGGAAGGCGATGCCGTCATGGCAATATCTTCGACCCTGCCCGGCGTGCCGCTTGAGCCGCGGGCTTGGCAAGAACGTTAAAACCGATAAGATTGAATCGGAGGGAAGGGACTGGGGGCTGGGGACTAGGGGCTGGAGATGCAGTGCGAACCGTCGGGTTTATCGCGGCGGCTGCGTGGTACACGGTTTCTGTACCCATGGTCAGACTCAGGGCCCCCGAGCGCCTGCAATTTCCAAACCCCAGTCCCCAGCCCCTAGCCCCCAGTCCCCACGCGCCATGCCCCGAATCCTTCAAGAAATCTACGACCGGCTCTTCGACGCCTTGGGGCCCCAGCATTGGTGGCCGGCCGATACGGCGTTTGAAATGATGGTCTCGGCGATGCTGGTGCAAAACACCAGTTGGAAGAACGTCAAGCGGGCGATGGAAAACCTCCGCCAGGCCGAGGTGCTGGAGCCCCACGCCCTGGCGGCCGTGCCCGAGGAAGAGTTGCAGGAGTTGATTCGCCCGGCCGGCTACTTTCGCGTCAAGGCCAAGCGGCTGCGGAGCCTGGTCGAGTTCCTGGTGCGGCGCTACGACGGCTCGGTCCCGGCGATGTTCGGCACCGAGCCCGCGGCGTTGCGAAAGGAACTGCTGGCCGTTCACGGCGTCGGTCGGGAAACCGCCGATTCGATCTTGTTGTACGCCGGCGCGGTGCCCTGCTTCGTGGTCGATGCCTACACGCACCGCATCTTCGCCCGCCACGGCTGGATCGCCTTCGACGCCGACTACGATCAGATCCAGGAGCATTTCGAGAGCGGTTTGCCCGCCGACGCGGCGCTGTACAATGAGTATCATGCCCTGCTGGTGCGGGTAGGCAAGGACTATTGCCACAAAACGGCGCCGAAGTGCCCGTCGTGTCCGCTCCGCGCGCTGTTGCCCAAGGGCGGTCCGCTGAAGGAAGACTGACGAGGCAGAAGGGGTCCATCCTCTAAGTACTAAGCACTAAGAACTAAGCACTTCGCCATCCCATGTCGCTGTTCGATGCCAACGAGGAGAGCAACCGCCGGGCGGCGCAGCCGTTGGCCGCGCGGATGCGTCCGGACCGGCTGGCCGAGTTCGTCGGCCAGCAACATTTCCTTGGCGAGGGGAAGCTGCTGCGGCGGCTGCTGGCGGCCGACCGCCTGGGCTCGGTGATCTTCTACGGCCCGCCGGGCTCCGGCAAAACCACCCTGGCACGGCTGCTGGCCCAAGAGAGCCGCAGCCATTTCCAGCAACTCAGCGCCGTGGCCAGCGGCGTGAAGGAACTGCGCGAGGTACTCTCCGCCGCCCACGACCGCCTCTCGGCCGACGGCCAGAAGACGCTGCTCTTCATCGACGAGATCCACCGTTTCAACAAAGCCCAGCAGGACGTCCTTTTGCCGGGCGTCGAGGAGGGCGTGGTGATCCTGGTGGGGGCGACCACCGAGAACCCCTTCTTCACCATCAACAGCCCGCTGGTCAGCCGCAGCCGCATCTTCCAGTTCGAGCCGCTTTCCAACGAGGACATCAAGACGCTCCTGCGGCGGGCGGCGGCCGATCCGGATCGCGGCCTGGGCCGCCGCCAGATTCACCTCCATGACGACGCCCTGGAGTTCCTCGCCGAGACCAGCGACGGCGACGCCCGCCGGGCCCTTTCGGCGCTCGAGGTCGGCGTCCTCTCCAGCAGCGACGCCGCCGTCGAGTTCACCCGCCAGTTGGCCGAAGAGTCCGTGCAGCGGAAGGCGGTCCATTACGACCGCCAGGGCGACACCCACTACGACGTCATCAGCGCGTTGATCAAGAGCGTGCGGGGTAGCGACCCCGACGCCGGCCTCTACTGGCTGGCCCACATGCTCGAAGGGGGCGAGGACGTCCGCTTCTTGGCCCGGCGGCTGGTCATCCTGGCCAGCGAGGACGTGGGCAACGCCGACCCGGCGGCCTTGCCCCTGGCGATGGCCGCCGCCCAGGCCTGCGAGCTGGTCGGCCTGCCGGAGTGCCAACTCGCGCTGGCCCAGGCCGTCACCTATCTGGCCTGCGCGCCGAAGTCGAACGCCTCGACCGTCGGCATCGGCGAGGCCCGCCGCGACGTCCGCGAGGGCCGCCTGCTGCCGGTCCCCGTCCACTTGCGCGGCACTGGTTACAGCGGGGCCAAGCGGCTGGGCCACGGTCAGACCTATCACTACGCCCATGACGAGCCCGACGCGGTGGCCGCGCAGGATTACCTGGGCGTCGAGCGCGAGTACTATCGGCCCGTGGACCGAGGCTTCGAGCAGGAGCTGGCCAAGCGGCTGGCCGCGATCCGTGCCCGCCTGCGCGAAGGCCGGCAGCAATGACGGCTCACTACGGATAGACGAATTCCACCAGGACCTCGACCTCCGGATGGAGGCTCTGCTTCACCGGACAGAGCTTGGCGGCGTTCTCCAGCTTGGACCGCTCGGCGTCGGAGAGCTTCAAGCCCTTGGGCATGTGGACCACGGTCTTGATGCGGCCGACGCGGCGGACGGGGCCGGAAGACATTTCCTTCTCGATCCGCGCGGTCATGCCCGCCAGGTCGATGTTGCTCCGCTGGCCGACGATGCCGACCACGGTCAGTAGGCAGGTGCCCAGGGCGCCGGCCAGGAGGTCGGTGGGCGAGAAGGCCTCGCCGAGGCCGCCGTTTTCCCGCGGCGCGTCGGTCACCAGTTCTTGCCCGCTGGCGGCCAGGGTCGCCCTGCAGCGGAGTTTGCCGGGGTAGGTCAGCTCGATCACTTCGGACATGGCGATGTCTCCTCGATGCCGGGGGGACTGCGGGCGATTTTCGGGCAGCAGCGCGAAGCGTCGGCCCGAAAATGGGACTGTCCCCTTTGGTTCGCGCGAGTAAGGGAGGCGTCTGGACCAACGCTATACTATACGCGAAACGCCCTTGGGTAGGAAGGCTCGGCCGCGGCGGGGGACTGTCCCGATTGTCGGGCAGCGACGCGTAGCGTCGACCCGAAAATGGAACTGTCCCCTTGGGTTGACCAAGTCGGGAAAGTCCCGCGGCGGCGGGGGGCCGATTTTTTTCGCCGGGCAGGAAAAATCGGCCTTGACGCCAAAAGATAAATGCCCTATTCTCGCCCCCTCATGAATGCTGCAACGACGGCCAGGAAACGCCGCCGGGAAGCATCCAGACGAAGAAACCCGATAATCCACGTGGATGGGCCTGCACCTGGGAAGGTCGCGACGACGCCCTTCCTGCGGGCCGCGAAGCGATTGGCCGCTTGCATGGATGTAAGCGGCTCGCTTCGGATATACCAGCACGCCTGCCGCGGGCCTACGCCCGGCAGCGCGCCCAGTGTCCAATCGCTCCCGGAAAAGTATCGTGTCCTCTGCCCCCCTGGGACACAACCTTTCCGGGGGCTTTTTTTTGCGCGCCGGGGGCGTCGCCGATGGCAACGCCGGAGATGAGACTCATGAGTCTCATAGGACGCATAGGTCCTATGGGTCCTATTCGTCCTATTTCAGCATTTGGCGGAAATAGAACTCAACGCGCGGGGACGGCGCCCGGCGGAGGCGGCAAGAATCGCTGCGGGGCCTCGCGGACCGCCGCAATGCAGTCCTCCCCCGAGAGATACAAGGGATAGTCGCCGATATACACCTTCGCGATCGGTCCCTTGCTCCCCAACGGAACCCCGGCCACGGGACACATCCGCTGCCGCGCAATGCCGGCGCGGTCGGCATCCGTCGCCAAGACCTTCGCCACGTAAGGGCGGATGGCGAAGTGGGAGTAATTCGGCGTGAACGAGGCCGTCGGATAGTGGCGGTCCGCCAGCCCGCTGAACTCGATGGTCACGCTGGTTTCCTTGTTTTGCAAGGGCCGGATGTCGAAAATCGCCACCACGTAGTCCTGTTCGGTCACGCCCGGCGGCATGGTCACGTACTGGAAGGGAAGCTGCCGCGGGGTGTTCTCACTGGGCATTTGCACGGTCATCCGGGCATGGACGTCGCGGGCACTCAGCGGCTTGAGCTTGTCGTCGTAGAAGTAGATGCGGGTCTGCAGCGGCATGTAGACGATTTCGTAGTAGTTCGTCTCGGTCGAGACGTAATCGCCGCCGTGCGGGGTGAGGGGGGCCTGAGTGGGCAGCGGTTTATAGGCCGGCGTGGAATCCGACGAGTCGGGCTTGGGCTTGTCGGCGTTGTTGTTCCGGCCGCCGCCATGGCCCCCGTACTGAGCCAGCGCGGCCGCCGGGCTGAAGGCCCAGACACACGCCGCGGCCGCTATCACGGCGGCCCACGCACCGCGACCGCGGGCGAATCGTTCGATCATCATCGCCGCACCTCCCTCGCAACTGGCTCCCGGTTTGCCGGGCGGCGCCCGGTCAGTCAAGGCGGCGGCAGGATACACACTTTCGGCGGTTGAGGCCAGACGAAATTCGCTTTCTTTGCCCTGCGCGGCTTCGTGTCCACTGCGGTCGCCCTGTCGGCGGCCCACCCAGATCGGTGGTATTTCGGCGCCATCGCCCGGCTCGTCGCCGGCAAAAGCGGCATAACGGTGCTGCGGGCTTTGTGATAGACTTGCCGCCCGCTTGCAAGACCCACAGCAATCGCCATCCAGGCCCGCACCGTGATGCCGAGACTTCGGTCGTTCGTCGAAATGGTCGCGGCCGTGATGCTCGTGGTCGGGCTGGCGTTTGCCTGCGCGGCGCAGGAGGTGATTGGGCCGCCGGGACCGCCGCCGAATCAGCAGCCTGTGCCGGGGGCGGCGTTTCCTTCCGTCGCGGCGCCGCCCAACGGCGGTCTGCCGTCGGCCGCCGCACCCTGGCCGGAACTTTCGCCCGCTGAGTCGCCGCCGGGTCCCGATTCCTGGCAGCGCGACAATCGCGCCTCCGCGCCGCCGGGCGACGTGATGGGGCTGGGCGACTTCGGCGGAAGGGGCGGCATGATGGAGGGCTTCGGCGGCGGCATGTTCCGTTGCGACTCGATCCGCTACACGACCACCTGGTTTCCCAACGTTCCCGTCCAGGGACAGGCGGCGCAGTTCCAGATGGTCGGGCAAGACCTCTCCTTTACCCACCCGCTCTGGTCCGACACGATCAACACGGTCGGCCTGACCGGCGGCGTCCGCAACCGGCTCGACGAGACGGATGCCATCCTGCCGGACACGGGCCAGCCCTATCCGGCCAACCTCTGGGACGTGCGGCTCGGGCTCATGTACGTCCGGCAACTCAACAACGGCTGGGTGGCCGGCGGCGGCCTGAGCATCGGATCGGCCAGCGACCATCCCTTCGCCGCGATCCAGGAGATGTACGTCGGCATGAACGCCATGCTGCGGGTGCCGCAGGGGGAGCACAATGCCTGGGTGTTTTCCCTGATGTACTCGCCCACCGGCGAGTTGAACTTCCCGGTGCCGGGGGTGGCCTTCAGCTACAACCCCTCGCCGCAGTTCCACGCCAACATCGGTCTTCCCCTGATGGTGCTTTGGCGGCCGAGCGACGATTTTCAGTTCCAGGCGTCCTACATGCTCATCCGCACCATCCACGTCAAGGCGGCCTACCGCCTCACCACGCGCCTCAGCGCCTTTGCCGCCTACGACTGGTCGAACGAGGAGTACGAGCTGTTGGACCGCCCGGAGGAAAACGACCGCTTCTTCACTTACGATCAGCGGGTGAGCCTGGGGCTGCAGATGATGCTCTTGCGGAACTGGACGGCCTCGCTGTCCGCCGGTTACGTCTTCGACCGCTATTCGTTCGAGGGCACGTCGTTGTTCTCTTCGAGCGATTTCGACCGGGTGAATCTGGGTAGCGGTCCGTTTGTTTCGTTGAACCTGGGCGTCCGGTATTGAGCAGCGCATGTGGAACGAAGAGGACAACAACGGCGGCGGAGACGAGGACGGCACGGTTCCGTGTCCGTCTTGCGGACGGCCGATCTATGAAGACTCGCCGCGTTGTCCCCACTGCGGCAACTACATTTCGGAGGAAGATCCGCCGCCTGCCCGCAAGCCCTGGTGGATCATCGTGGGGGCGTTGTTGGTGTTCTACGCGGTCTATCGGTGGATCTTCGGCTGACGGCGGTCCTCAGCCGAACTTCTTCACCGCCTTCTCGATTGCCGGGCCGGCCTTCTTCAGATCGTCCAGCGTCATCACGGGAACCAGTTCGACGGCGGCGTGGAAGGCGTGGAACCACGGTTCCGCCAGGGCGGGAATCTCGGAGGCGTCGTCGAGGTTCACCACCAAGAGCGACGTCCGCATCCCTTCGGAGGCCAGGAAATAGGCCGCCTCGGGCTTCAGCTCGTCGAGGATGGCGCGGAGCGTGTCCGGCATGTGTCCCTCCTTGATTGCCGCGTTGCCCGCCTTGACAGGCCACTGGGCCTTGAAGAGAAATCGCATGAGACACCTTTCGGGGTTAGAGTCTTGCGGCCGATTTTCCAACGACAGGTTCACCACGGCGGCACGGAGAACACAGCACATCTACCAGGGGTTGTGTTCGGGCGTCTCCTGCTGCCTGGGAATTATTTCCTCTGGCGGCCGGTGGGCAAGGGCTGTTTCCACCCTTCGGGCCTGACCTGCCAACCCCTAATCCCCAATCCCTAATTCCTAATCCCTTGCGTGGGCCGGCTATCCGCCGTTCAATCATCGTCGGGCGTGGGCTATAATGACGCCATGACCGACGCCTTCAAACCCCGCTGGTTTTTCCCCACGCCGGGCCGCCTGCTGGCGGTCCTGCTGGCGGTCGAGGCGCTGCTCTGGCTGTCCGAGCGATTCCAGTGGTTCGCCTGGCACAAGAGTCACGCGGTATTGGTCGCGGTGGGCAGCGCTGGGGCGTTCCTGGTGCTGATGCTCGGCTGGTTCCTGCTTGCCCTGGTTTTCAAGTGGCGATTCCAGTACAGCCTTTTCTCGCTGTTGGCGTTGACGGTGGCCGTGGCCCTGCCATTCGCGTGGCTGGCCGCGGAGTTGGAGGCGGCCAGGAACCAACACGAGGCGGTGGAAGGCATTCTAAAGATCGGGGAACACGTCTACTACGCTAATGAAGCCGATCGGTCGCCATTTACAGACTGGCGGGACCAGCGGCCGAGACCGCCTGAACCAGCGTGGCTGTGCAGGCTGTTGGGCGACGATTTCTTCTTGGATCTGAAAGAGGTCACGCTCGGCGGGGACAAGGTCACCGACGCCCTGATGTTACGCGTCGGGCGATTGTCCCGACTGCGAGAATTGATGCTCGCGTATGCCGCGGTCAGCGACGACGGTCTGGAACACTTCAAGGGATTGAGCCAACTTCAGAAGCTGGACCTCATCGGCACCCCGGTCGGCGACGCAGGGCTGGAACGCCTCAAGGGATTAACCCAACTCCGGGTGCTAAACCTTAACGGCACCCAGGTGACCGACGCCGGGCTGAAGCACCTCAAGCGGTTGACCGAACTCCGGCAGTTGGACCTCAGCTTCACGCGGGTCGGCGACGCCGGGCTGGAACACCTCAAGGGATTGAGCCAGCTCCGCGAACTGATCCTCTGGAAAACCAAGGTGACCGACGCCGGGCTGGAGCGTCTCCAGGGAATGCTCCAACTCGAATGCCTGGACCTCACCGAGGCCAAGGTGACCGACGCTGGACTGAGGCACCTCAAGGGATTGACCGAACTCCGGAAGTTGCACCTCGGCTGCACCAAGGTAACCGACGCCGGGTTGGCACACTGAGGTGGACCTGGTTGTCTAGACCACGGATTACGAATTCTTAGATGGCGGGAACTGGCGGCCCGCGAAACCCATTCCAAGGGTTTCGCGCGGCCGCGGAAGCACACCCCCACGTTGGGTGCGTACTGGTTTTCCCCATTTGTTGCGCGCGATTTCGTGTTGATTTGGACCACGGCCATGACTCCGTTCTCACGCCTCACGCCGCCGCGTAGATCGCCGCCGGCGTGAGGTAATCCAAGGCGGCATGCACACGCTCGTCGTTGTAGAACAGGAAGAACGCGGCCAGCCCGGCCTCCAAGGCACGCGGCGTGGCGTAATCGTGAAGATAGATGCACTCGTACTTCACCGTCCGCCACAAACGCTCCACGAACACGTTGTCCAGCCAACGGCCGCGACCGTCCATGCTGATCGCCACGCCCGCCGACTCCAGCCGATCGGTGAACGCTGCGGCCGTGTACTGCACACCCTGGTCGGTGTTGAAAATCTCCGGCGTGCCGCGGGCCAAGGCTTCCTCCAACGCCTCTAGACAAAACCGCCCGTCGAGCGTGTTCGACAATCGCCACGACAGCACGTAGCGGCTGTACCAGTCCAGGACCACCGTCAGGTACATCCAGCCGTGCGGCATGGGCACGAACGTGATGTCGCTGGACCACACCTGGTTGGGCCGCAGAATGGCCACATTCCGCAGCAAATACGGGTAAATCCGATGCTCGGCGGTGTTCTGCGAAAGACGTGGCTTGGGATAGATGGCCTCCAGGCCCATCAGGCGCATGAGACGCTGCGCCCGGCCGCGGCCGATGCCCAGCACCTCTGCCATCTTCCGGCTGCCGTAGAACGGCGTCTTCAGGTATTGCTCGTCGATCCGACGCATCCATTGCAAATTCTCCGCCGACTCGCCCGTCGGCCGGTAATACCAACTCGACCGGTTCAGCCCCAGCAGCTCGCACTGCCGACGCACGCTCAAGCCCGGCATTTCCCGATCGATGCACCCCCGCTTGAAGTCAATCGAGTCGGGCAACTTTTTTTTTTCAGCCACGCCGCCTCCATTTGCAGCCGGCCGATCTGCTCGTACAGTTCGGCGATCAGGGCGTCCTGGTTCTCCACCTTGCGGCGCTGGTCGCCGGAGAACAGCTCCGTCGCACCGTCGAGCAACTGTCGTTTCCACTGTCCGATCTGCGTGGGGTGGACGCCGAACTGGGAGGCCAGTTCGCTGGTTGTCCGATCCCCCCGCACGGCTGCCAACGCCGCCTTGGCCTTCACGGCCGCTTCGATCCGTCGCCGCTTCGCTCCCATGCCTTTCTCCCAAGAACTGGACCAATCTTACCAGGGATTCGACTCAAAGTCGTGGTCCAGTTTCTTGGGTGCACTATA
>JBKQVT010000157.1:0-8647 GCA_052139835.1 Thermoguttaceae bacterium | reverse complement strand
ATGGCAAGAAGAAAAGCAGCCTCCGAAGCGCTGACCATTCCTGCGGCGGCCGAGGCCGTCGGCGTCCCGGAGCAGACCCTGCGGGATGCGGTGCGGCTCGGCGATGTCTCTTCACGCCTGGTCGCCGGCCGCTGGCAGGTCGTCGAGCGGGCGGACGTCGAGGCATGGGCAGCGGCCCGGCCGCGAAAACGAGGCCGGCCCGCTGGACGCTGAAAGCTAAAACCGGACCGAGGATTTCCTGGGAAATGCCGGTCTCAATCCATGTGACCGATCGCTTTCGGCCGATAGACGCCTCGCACCCGCAGCGTGCAGCCCCAATGGAAGATTTGCCGGCCGGCGTCGACGTCGTGCCAGCGCTCCAACAGCTCGCCGTCGGCCAACCAGGTCCGGTGATAGCTGGACGGGTCCTCGAAGAGGATCCGCCGGCGGTCGTAGCCGATGGCCACCACCCAGTGGCCATCGTCCCAGAGGTCGCGGTATGGCCGGCTGCTGCAGCGATACGCTTGCAGCGTGAGGGCCGTGGGCCAACCGCGGTCCACGGCGAACCGCAGCTCGCCAGGCGTCATTCCCCCGCCGGCACGGTAGGGCAGGCCGTAGTAATCCAACACGCCGAGGTATCCTCGCGTGTCGGTGCCATCCTCGCTAGTCCGCGCGAGAATCGCAATGCGGTCCTCCCTTTCCTCGACGCCGGCGTAGACCAGCATCGACGCCAGGGCGTTGGCTCCGCAGTCGTAGCAGAAGACCTGGCGGGTCTCGGGGTAGGGCAGAATCACGGGCATGACGGGCTTATAGTCCGGCGCTGGGACAGCAACAACTTCGATCCGTGTTTCATTCGTGGCCGCCCAGCTTTTCTTGCTCCCTGTTGTTTCGGCGATGGGCCGGCATCCGTCGCAACTCGATCGATGAGCCGGTGGTGTTCGTCAAGGTCCGCAATGTTCGCATCACGGCCGAGCTACGGGAGTAGGGATCGGACGAAGCAGGGCAGCCACGTAGCCGTCCAACTTGCTCGGGCAACCGGTCGGCAAACTGCCCGCCGCTTCCTCGCGCGCGATCCGGCCCTCGATCTCCGCCAGCGGCCGGACCTCTCCCTCGGGATACGTCGCCCAACGCCGGCGAACCGACAGGCGGACGTATTCCGCCGCCGTAAGATGGCTGGTGCTCGGAAGCAGCTCTCCTTGCAGCATGGCCGCCCGCTTGCGCGCGTGCTCTGCGGGCGTGCCCCGGCAGGGATGGTGCAGCCGGCAGGATTCATAGGGCGATGATCGCTGGTAGCCGCAGACGGTGCAGCGATGCAGGCCGATGCCGTTGGCTCGCCCAAGCTCTCGGAAGGTGCAGTCCATAGGATTCGTCAGTACTTCAGGGTAATGATGGAGGGCGGATTTCCGGTCGCATCGGTGCCGCAGAGGTAGCCGCCGAACCAGGCCAGCGCCGTGGAACTGGAGAGGTTCAGCGCGAGGGCATGGCCGCCGCCCAGCGGATCGGTGCAGTTGGGGTTGGTCAGCACGGGGAACGCCGCGGACCGGTAATGAGCCTGCCAGAGGACCTGCGAATAAAAGACGCTCTGGCAGGTACTGGGGATCGGCAGGCTAGAGATGTACAGGTCGGCCTCGAAAAAGTAGCCCGGCACTCCGACTGCCGAGGCCGTAGCTGTCGCCCCCGTGCCGGCCCCGCCGGCGAAAGTCAACGCGGGATTCGAGGTGTAGCCCGAGCCGCCGGCCGTCAACGTGATGGCCGACACGTAGCCGCCCACGGTCGCCGCCGCGGCCGTGGCCCCTGTGCCGCCCCCGCCGCTGACGTTCACCGCGGGCGGAGATGTGTAGCCGCTGCCCACGGCCGTCAACGTGATGGCCGACACGTAGCCGCCCTGAATCACCGCCCTGGCCGTCGCGCCGGTACCGCCACCGCCGCTGATGGCGATGGACGGGGCCGACGTGTAGCCGCTGCCGGCTGCCGTCAGCGTCAATCCCGAGAGCGGACTTCCCTGAATCACCGCCCTGGCCGTCGCGCCCGTGCCGCCACCGCCGCTGATGGTAATGGACGGGGCCGACGTGTAACCGTTGCCGGCTGCCGTCAGCGTCAGGCTGAGCACCGGACCGACCGCGATCGTTGTCGGGTAGATGCCCACGCCGGCCTGAAACAGGGAATTGCTATCGCACAACGGCGTCGTGCCATAATAGCACCACTTGCACTGCCCGCCCGGCGTATTCGGCGCGCCGACGTAAGCTGGGGGGACGGGGTGGGCCGGATAGCACTGGCTGTTGGCCCAGGGCGCCGGATCATGGTCCGCAGAGCCCGCGTCCCAAGGGCACTGGGAGAGGGTGTACTCGCCGCTGACACTCGCACAGCCGGTGCATGGCTGCGGGATGTAGACCGGCCCCAGCACGGCCGTGCCCGTCGCGCCCGTGCCGCCGTTGGGATCGGTGAAAGTGACGGTCGGCGCGGAGGTGTAGCCCGAGCCTTCGGCGGTGACGTAGACGCCGGTGACGTGGCCGGCCCCGTCGACCGTGCTCACCTGGGCCGTCGCGCCCGAGCCGTCGCCGCCGCTGAAGTTCGCCGTGATCGTCTGCCCGACAAAGTAGTAACCGGATCCGCCATCGGTGATCGTGATGCTGGCCACGCCCTGTGAGGCAAGCCCAGTGACGCCGTTGGTCAACCCCGTGCCGCCGAGATCCAGTATCCATTGTTCAGGGGCCAGGTCGCAGAGGCCGGCGTAGGTCAGGAAGGCATCGAGATCCGAATAGTTCCACTGCCCGCAGACGGCCGCGGGGACCGGGCAGCCGGCCTGTTTGGTGGCGCTCTGGCTGAGCCGGAAATCCTGGATGATTGCGCCCGAGGCGCTGGCCACGCCGCACTGCGAGCTGCCGATCGTAGTGGCGAAACCGGCTCCGACCATGCTGGCCAGAAATTGGGCCGTCGCTACAATCCGATCGGGAGCATAGCAAAGCTGGAAGGGCGAGCCTCCGGTCAACGGCACGCCGCCATACGAGGTCCCCAGGGTCGGGTTGTCCGCCTCGGCGATCGTGCCGCCGTAGGTGTCCGTGCCGCCGGTCCGCACCCCGCAGCGAATCACGGCCTGGATCTCGAGGGTCGCGGTCCCCGCGGCCCCGGTGCCCTTTCCGCCGCTGAAGGTCACCGATGGGGCCGACGTATAGCCCGATCCCTGGCCGGTCATCGCCACGCCGCTGATCGTGTACGGTCCGCCCGGCGATCCGTCGAGCAGGGCGATGCCGGTCGCTTGCGTGGCAGCCCCTCCGCCGCTGAAGGTCACCGATGGGGCCGACGTATAGCCCGATCCCTGGTCGGTCATCGTGACGGCCACTCCGACGACTATCAAGGCATATTCGGCGAAGGCGTAGTCGCCGGGGTCGGTATAGTTGCAAATCAAGCGGACGACGGTGCCGGGCGGAGAGCTGGAGGCGAAGGCGATGTTGGCCAGCACGGTCCCGTAGGCCGTCTGATTTGGAGTCAGGACGTCGGACACGATCGTGGTCCCCGCGGCCAGCGTCACCTGGCCGCCACCACCGCCGGAAATCTCGACCGTGGGCGGCGAGCTATAGTTGCCGGCGGACCAGACGGTGATGCCCGCCACGGCGCCGCCGCTGCCGATGGCGGCCGTGGCCCGGGCGCCGCCGCCACCGCCGCCGATGAGGCGGACCTGCGGAGCCTGCGTGTAGCCGGCGCCGCCGTCGCCAATGGTGACGCCAACCACGCCGCCGGTGATGGCGGCAGTGGCCGTGGCGCCGCTGCCACCGCCGCCGACCAGGGCGATCGTCGGCGCGGAGGTATAGCCGGCGCCCGGGTTGGTGATATCGATGCGGACCACCTGGCCGGCCGGCGAGACCTCGGCCGTGGCCGCCGCGCCCGAACCGCCGCCGCCGGAGAAGCCTACCGTCGGCGGCGTGGCGTAGCCGGTCCCGGCGGCGGTGATTGTTGCTCCCGAGACGACGAAGTTGCCCAGCACGGCCGTGCACGTCGCCTGGCGGGTCGGTGCAGCAATGGATGCCGAGCCGCCGTTGACGGTCCAGTGCGCATTGAGCGAGGGCCCGGGGAAGAGATTTTCCCAATAGGTGCAGCCGCAACCGCAGCGGAAGGGAAAAGCGGGGAAGCGGCCGAGGGAGCGCATAGCGAGTGGCGAGTGGTTAGTGGTTAGTGGTGAACCAAAACAGGAACCACGACGGTCAGCTCGGGCAACCGGTGTTCACGGCGACCCATTGACGGGCCAGGATGTCCCACCAGGCGCGGAACTCGGCGCCGCTGGCCAGGGAGTCGTCGGGGCCGAGGTAGGCATCGTAAGCCGTGTCCGACCAGGGCGTGCCGAAGCCGGCCGTGCCATCGATCGTGAAGCCGGCCGAGCCGCCCTGGTTGAGTTGGGACGTCAGCGTGGCGCGAACCTGCGTCAAGCCGCTGGGCAGGCCGAGCTGGACCAGGGCCCAGACGGTGTTCGTGCCGCCGTTGCTGCCCCAGCCGCCGCTGGGCGGCGCCTTCCAAAGCACCTGGGCCCGGCCCCAGGGCTGCAAAAGCAGTTGCGTGGGGTCGCCCGAGAGCACGTCGGCGAACCAATACCAATCCAGGCCGGAGGTGACCTGCACCTGGCAGGGCACCACGCCGGCCAGGGCCGCCAGCCCGATCGCGCCGGCCGCCAGCGGCTCCAGCAGCACGGCGACGGCACCGGCATCCCCGGGGAAGCTCGGCGCGCTGACTGTCAGGCGGGGATAGTTTTGGAACTCGCTCAGGTTCTCGGCATCGGTGATCAGGGCGTTGCCTAGACCGACGACACTGAAGCGGCCCAGCGCGGCGCCGTCCTGGTTTTGGACCTGGATCGGGTTGCCGCGGTAGACGTAATCGAACGGATTGAAGCGGCCCGGGTCGCGGCCGTGGCGGGCCTCCTTCTCGGCGGCCGAAAGGATCGCGTTGGCCGTCGGCTCGTTAGGCCGGAAGATCTGGCCGGCCTTGATCCGTTGGAAGTTGTAGGGCATGCGCTAATCCCCGCCTATCGGGCCTTTCCAGAGAGGCAGGTTCTCGTCGGTGCCGATGTTGAGCACGGAAAAGTCGCCGATGTAGTACATCTGGTGAACCAGCACGTACTGGGCCTTGGGCGCGACTTTGGAGGATGCCTCGTCTAGCGTGGGCTTGAAGAAAATGTCCAGATAATCCCAACCCCCCTTGGAGATGCCGCTGATGCCGTCGATGCTGATCTGGTTGCCGTTCTGCACGCTGTTGTTGCGCATCGAGCTGAACTCGAAGGCGGCGCTGACGAAATCCGGGTTCTGCGCGTTGAGCTGGGCGTTCATGCCCAGGAACAGGACCTCGCCCACGTCGCGGCCCCGGAACGGGGCTTCGTTGAGCGGCGTGTTCTGCAGGGCCTCGACCTGCTGCTCGTAGTCGAAGCTGTAATCGCTCGCGGGGATCTCGACCGACTCGGTCCAGGTCCGCTGCGGGACGTAGATCGAGGTCCCATGGGCGGTGTGGCCGTCCCAGCCGACGACGACGCCGATGCCGCCGGCGTTGTAGGCGTTCATGATCCAGCTCGGCACGGCGGTCTGATCGCCGAAGACGCCGCGGAGCTGGCGGCTCATTTGCACCTGCTGTTGCTGGCCGCCGATCTTTGTGGCGTACTGGTAGTTCAGAGAAGCCCAGGTGATGCTGGCCTTCCAGACGCCGGCCGAGGCATCGACCTCATCCAGCGTCAGGCCGCGGCGCGGCCAGGCATATCTCGCCCCGGGCGGGGCATTGGACACCGGCGCATAGCTCAAGAGGGCCGCGCGGATTATCCAGCGGTCCAGGCCCGCGGCCTCGATAATATTGTACCGTTGCGAGATGCTCGTGGCGGTCAGCTGGTAGGTCGGATTGTCTTCGTAGATCTGCATAAGAGTCTGAACCGCGGATTACGCAGATAACGCGGATAAGAGGGAGCTAGCGCGACGACTGTGATTCATGGAACACATCCGCGAAATCCACGGTTCACTTTCTTTGCTAAGGTGTGGCCAGGGCCTGTTGCAGGGCCCTGGAAAGTTCCGCCGGCGTATTGATGCTCAGCAAGCGGCGGATCTCGTCGAGCTTGGCGTTGGCCTTCTCGGCGGCCGTGAGCTGCCGTTCTCCCACACTGCCTCCGCCGCCCATCAGCGAGGCGGCCGCTCCGGAGAACGTGCCGCGAGTCTCACCGGCAATGTTGAATCGCTTGCCGTCGTCCTGCCCCTTTTGCTTGTCCGCGGCGTCCATGGCCGCCTTGGCGTCGGCCAACCGCTTCTGTTGGGCGGCCAGGTCCCGCCGCGCGGCATCGATCTCGGCCTGCGGCGTGCCGGGCTTGAGGCCCTTCAGCAAGTCAGCGCCCGCCTGTCCCCATTGCCGGGCCTGCTTCTTGGCATCCTCCTGCGCGCCGGCGAAACCCTGCTCCGCCGCCTCGTTGGCGACCTGCTGTTGGCCCTCGGCCTTCTTGCGGGTCGTGAAGTCGCCGCCCGCCTTGGCCGCGGCGGAGCCGATCGCCTCCTGGACTTTTTGGACCTGGTTCATGGCGGCAACCATGGCCAGGGACTCGGTGGCGCCCATGCGGCTGGAGTCCCAGAAGCCTTTTTTCTCGTTCTGGAAAAGCGTCTTGCTCATCGCGCCCACCACCTCCGCCAGCGATTGGCTGATGCTGAGCAGGACCTGCGCCCAGACCGCGTGGAAGCCCTGGGTCACCTTGGGCCAGGCCTTTTCGAATTCCATCACCACCCAGGCCACCCCGGTCCGCATGGCGACCCAGACGCCGCCCAGGGCGTTGACCATGCCGCCGACCAGCTCGTCCCAGTGACCGGCCAGGGCGTTGGAGATCTCGCCCCAGGCAATGGTGAAGCCGTCCTTGAGGATCCGGCCCATGGCGCCCAGGTCGCCCAGGGCCATGGCATCCTGGAAGGCGCGGAAAGCGGTCAGCGCATCGTCCTTCATGCGCAGGACGGCGCTGGAGACGTCGCGGAAGATGCCCTTGGCCAGCCCGCCCCAGCCGGAAAAATAGCCGCCCAGGCCGCCGATCGCTTCGCGTAGCCGGCCGAAGTCGGTCTGCACCTGGTCCGCCAGGCCGCGTACCGCCTGGGCGGCGGTCTTCGCCGGCTTGACGAAGTCCAATCCCTTGACGCCGGCCCCCAGGGCCTTGGCCAGGTTCCAGGCCACCGTGGCCAGCATCGCCAGCGGTGCGGCCATCACGGCCAATCCCACCACGGTGGGAATCAGGGCCGCCATCGATGCCAGCGCCGAGGCCGCGGCCCCGGCCAGGGCGGCCACGATCGAGTTGGCCACTTTGCTGGCTGTGCCTCCCAGATCCAGGAGCACGCTGCCCAGCCTGGTGGCCGTCGCCAAGAGCAGGCCGCCCATCGAGATCCCGGCCTCGATGGCCGCCTTGCCCAGGGAGAACATCGCGCCTGCCGCAATTTTGATGCCCTGCCAGGCCAGCGAGACCAGCCCCTTGCCCAGGTCCCAGACGGTGCCCAGCACGCCTTTGACGATCGACAGGGCGCCACGCATTGCGCCGCTCAAGAGGCCGCCGACGTTTGCCGCCAGGGCGCGGAGCGGAGCCATCAACAGGGAAAGGCCCGTACGCAGGCCGCCGATCGCCTGGGCGGCGTAGCCGGCCAGCATGGAAAAGCCCTTGAGGGCCAACCCCCCGAGCACGATGGCGCCCGTGGCGTAGAAGAGCGCCTGGGTGAGGCCCTTGTGCTCGCGGAGCCAGTCGCGGACCGGCAGTACGATCCGCACGATGGAGTTGCTCAGGGCGGTAATCGCCGGCACCAGGGCCCCGCCGATCGCCGAGACGGACGAATTGAGCACGTCCTTCAGGTCGCCCCAGGCCATCATGAACCGCTTGCCGGCCTTGGCGTCGTGCTCGCTGGCCACCAGCCCCAGCTCCTTGGCCCGCGCGGTCAAAGCGTCCAGACTCTCGATGCCCCCGTTGATCAGCGGCAGCAGCTCCGTGATCCCCAGCCGCTTGGCCAGGCCGATGCGGCTCTCCGAATCCAGCTTCTCGAACTCCTTGGTCAGCTTGCGCAACTGTTCGTCCGGCGCCATCCCCGGCGTGATGCCCAGGCTCTGGATCAGTTGCGCGTTGGGACCGCCGGCGCCCTTGCCGCCGATGCCGGCCAACGTTGCCTGGAACTCCCTGCTCTGGAGTTTCCGCAGACTGGCGGCGAGGTCCTCGTTGGAAAGCCCCGCCCGCCGCGCCGCGTAGGCCAGGGCCGAGAACTTCTCGACCGTCAGGCCCGTGGTCTGCGCCATGCGGAGCATCTCCTCCCGCGCGTGGGCCGTGTGCTCGGCGGCTCCCAGCAGGGCCGAGAAGGCCCCCGCCGGCGAGGCGGCAAAGCGGGCGATCGCGGCGAAGGGCTCGGGCAGCTCGCCGCCATAGGCCCGGCTGCCGAGCTTGGAGAGGTTGGCCTGCCAGATCCGCAGCTTGGTCCCCAGCTTGGCCAGGCCCTGGGTGACCGGGTTGTCGTCCAAAAAAGCCTGGACGTAGGCCATGCCCCCCTTGATCGCGCCTACTGGTCCGCTGGACATGATGGCTGGTCAATGGTTAGTGGTCAGTACACGGGAGAAGAGGAGAAGGGGAGAAGGGGAGAAGAGGAGAAAAGGACATGGCGTCGTCAGCTCTCCTCTTCTCCCCTTCTCCCCTTCTCCCCTTCTC
>JBKQVT010000156.1:0-9215 GCA_052139835.1 Thermoguttaceae bacterium | reverse complement strand
AGACGGCGCGGAATGTGGACGGCGTGGACCGGATTGTGGACCAGCTCCAGGTGATCGTAAGGCAAGTGGGCCCGAAGATCCACCACAAGATGTAGAGCATCGGCGATGGCTCGGCGATTCTGGGTCCCCCTCTCCCTTCGGGAGTGGGTCGGGGTGAGGGGGAAAGGCGCAAGCCTCGCCACTGTAATGTCTTACGTTGCCCGTCCTCACAACCGGCATCTTCGCTACAATCGGCAGGCTCGGCAAAATCGAAGAAAAGCTACCTTTCGGTACAATCGTTAACCGAAACCTATTATGAAGCAACTATCGGCGACGGACGTTGCCCACGGGGGTGGTAACCGCTGACGGGGCCAGTCCCCGGCATACGGGCGGCCCCTTCCGCCGGCACGCGGCCACTGCACATTGTTGATCCGTCGGATCAGGATGGAAAGGACGGAAAAGCATGCGACGTTTGTACACGAGTCTCGTGGTGGCGGCTACGCTGGTGCCCGTCTTGGCCCTGGCCGCGGACCCCAATCAGCGCATGGCCGACCAGATTGGCGCCCACCTGTGGCAGAGCGGAAAGCTCCACCACTATAAACTTGTCGTGAAGTTCAAGGACGGGACCGCCTGGCTGCAGGGCCAGGTCCACGACCAGCGGCAAGCCAATATCGCCTTGCACCTGGCGATGGAACCCGAGGGCGTGCAACGGGTGGTCAACAACCTCACCATCGAGTCGTCGGCCTTGCTCCCGGCGCCCGTTCCCGGCGCGGTCCCAGACCTGGGAGCCGTCAAGCAGGTTTCCAACACCGAGCCTGTGCCGGAGGGGAAACAGGCCGGCGAGGAGGCGGCGTCGCCGGAAGAGCAGCCGGGGGAGGAGGAAGGCGTCAGCCAGCCGCCGGAGCAGTCGCCGCGGCCGATGCAGGCGTTTTTCCAGTCGTTGCGTCGCCCCGCGGCCGGCCACGGCCAGGCCCTGCCCATGGAAGACCCGGTCGTCGACCCGCCGTCCGCCCCAGCCCCGCCGGCCCCGATTTTGAAGCCCTTTCGGCAGTGGGAGCAATTCTCCAAGCACGCCGACGAGGTGAAGATCGTCGAGAGTAGGATGGAGTTTGTCGAGGATCAAGCCGGCCCGGCTGTCCTCGTCGTCGGCAAGGTGAAGAATCTCAGTTCAGTGGACTGGAAGAACGTTCGTTTCCAGGTCGAGTTTTTCAACTCGAAGGGCGAGCTCTTCGACGCGAGCCAACAAGAGGTCTACGGCTGGCAGCTGCCCGCGGGCCAGGACACCACCTTCAAGATTTCCCTGCGCCGCCCATTCCCGGCAAAGGACTACGCCGCTTGCAAGGTTCGTGTGATCACCGCCGCCGATAGCAAGCGGTGGCTCTGATACATGTCGCTGCTGGTGCCTTTCGGGGGCTGAAAAACAGCCCTCACCCTGCCCTCTCCCGGAGGGAGAGGGGAACCTGTCTGCCTTCCGCCCTCCGCCTTCGCATCATTCCGCATTGGCCTTGGAGAGCAGGTTCCGCCAATAATCCCGCGCCTTGCGGTGATACTCCAGCACCTCGCTCCGCTGCTGGGGATCGGACACGTTAAGCTGCCGGGCACGCTCGACGACCCAGTCCAGGAAGAACTGGGCCGCCTGCTTGCTCACGCGGCGGTGGTAGCCGAATTCCACGTAGTAGGGCGCGGTCATGGCCACGCGGTAGCTGTTGGAAAGGTCGCTCACGGCGCGGACGAGAAACCACCCGCTCTCCTTGAAGGTGAGCTTGGGCAGCCGGCCCTTGTTGTGGACGAACTCGTCGAGGCGGACGGAATGTTTGATCTTCCCGTCCTGGATGATGTCGAGGTAGCTGACCGGATCGGCGAAGGAGAGGCTCAGGCCGATCTCGACTTCGAGTTCTTTTCCCGGCTCGCCGTGGAGGACCGCCCCGGGCGGCTGCCCCTCGACGGTCGGCCGCAGCAGCGGTCCGTTGGTGACGAAGACGCGGCCGGCGCGGAAGTTCTTCCACCACGCTTCATAACTGAACTCGCCGTCGAGATGGACGTAGACGCGGTTGTAGCCCACCGGATTGGGCGCCACGCCCGAGCCGCTGCCCGCGCTGGGCGGGATCCGCAGCCCGCATTCCAGCAGCTTGAAGTAGATGTCTTGCGCCCAGCGGGCGTTGCCGAAGGGACCCTGGTAGAGCTTCCGGTCGCGGGGCTTGCCCTCGCCTTCGTCGGTCGTCACCGCATGCCGGCAGAAGCGGCTGTTGAGCACCTCGATCGAATCGACCTGCCCTAGGGCGACCAGCATGGGCAGGTCCCAGCAGTAGGGCGTGGTCAGATCGACCCAGGCGTCGGGATTTTCCCGCGCCTTGAGCAGAAACTTCATCTCCGACGGATACTCCCCTTCGCCCAGCGGCTGCCGCAAGGGGGCGGTGAGATTGAAGTAGAGCAACTCGGTGCCGGCGCGGGAAAAACCGCCGGCGAGGGCCTGATAGCAGCGGTCCTTGTCGAAGCAGACGAGCGGCTTGGGCTTCTCCACCTCCCGCTGCCTCTCCCTCGCCATCCCCTTGTTCTTTCCGGTCTCCTTCTTCTTCTTCGCCGGGGGCGGCGGGGCGTCGACCTTGTCGTTCCACCAGGTGACGAACTCGGCGACGTGCAGGTCGTCGGCCGACATGAGCAGTTCCGCGTCGCGGACCGGCCGCCGCACGTAGAGGTCGCCGGAGTACCAGCCTTCGGTCGTCAGGTCGACGTAGCGACGGAGGGCTATGTCCTTGGAGTCTTCGGCGAAGGGGTTGATCTTGAAGTTGCCGCTGACGGTGTAGTATTCCAGCCCGCGCTGCAGCTCGAATGTGTACTTGCCCAGCGGCAATTTGAGTTGGACGCTGCCGGGAAAGACGAAATGGTCGTACCAGAAGGGGAGCGGCTCTGCCTTCCGCACCTTCTTGCCCGGCCCGACCAGGTGCAGGCGGCAGGCCACCGGCTCGTTGGTCTTGCTGTCGGTGACGTTGAGCGTGAGGATGCCTTCGCCGGCCGCGTGGGCGGCGCCGCGGGGTACGCCCGCCGCCAAGGCGGCCGCCAAGGCAAAGGCCACAGATCGACATCGGTTTGTGAGCATGAACAATTCTAGGGCAGCGATTCACGCTTGGAGGAACTCATAACGGCGTGCCACGTTATCGAATCCCTAATCCCTACCCCCCCACCCCCCCACGCGCGAGTGGTGTAAGCCCGGCTTGATAAGAGCAGGAGGGAAACCCTACAATGCCGAGGAGGACCCCGCCGCCCACCAGCATCCCCCGTCGCCCTTTGGGAGAGGGGAACTTCGAGCCGCCCATGGCAGAAGACTACTACAAGATCCTCGGCGTGTCGCGGAACGCCTCGCAGGCCGACATCCAGAAGGCCTATCGCGAGCTGGCGCGGAAGTTCCATCCCGACATGAATCCGGACGACAAGTCGGCGACGAAGAAGTTTCAGCAGATTCAGCGGGCCTTCGACGTGCTGAACAACCCGGAAAAGCGGGAGATGTACGACCGCTACGGCAGCTCGTTCGAGACGATGGGGGCCGGGGGCCCGCGGGCCGGGGCCTGGGGCGCGGCGCCGGGTGGGGCGGAGTTTCACGCCGGGCCCGGCGGCTTTCACGCCGAGGACGTCGATTTCAGCCAGTTCTTCGGCGAGCGTTTCGGCGGCGAGCCCACGGGCGGGCTGGGCGATCTGTTCGCCCACTTCCGCCGCGGCGGCGGCGGTGGCACGGCCCGCGCCGGCACGGCCCGCCGCCGCGGCGCCGACCTGGCCGCCGAACTGGAAATCCCCTTCGCCACCTCGATCACCGGCGGCGAGGTGCAATTGGGGGTCCAACGGCCCACCGGCAAGACCGAGACGCTGATGGTGAAAATCCCGGCGGGGATCGAGGACGGCAAGAAGATCCGCGTCCGCGGCCAGGGCGAGCCGGCCGCCGGCCAGGGCACCCCCGGCGATATCCTCATTACCATCCACGTCGCGCCGCATCCCTGCTTTTCCCGGCGGGGAAACAACCTCCTGGTCCGCGTCCCCTTGACGTTGGGCGAGGCGGCGGCCGGGGCCAAGGTCGATCTGCCCACCCCCACCGGCACCGTGTCGCTGACCGTCCCCCCCGGCACGTCCAGCGGCACGAAATTCCGCATCAAGGGCCACGGCGTGGCCGGCGCCCGGGCCGCCGCGGGCGACCTGCTGGCCGAGGCCCAAGTCGTCTTGCCCAAAGACCTCGACCCGGCCGATCGCCAAACGCTGAAGCAACTCGACCAGCGCTATCCGTCGAACCCACGCCAGAACCTGCGGTGGTAAGCCATGGCCGACCAGCGCCTGCCTCGCGTGGTGCGGATCCGCCACCGGCTGGATTTCCAACGCATCTATCGCGCCCGCTGCATCGCCGGAGACGATAACCTCCTGGTCTACGGCGGACCCAACGGCCTGCCCTACCCGCGCTTGGGCCTGAGCGTGTCGCGAAAGATCGGCAACGCCGTGCGGCGAAACCGCTGGCGCCGCCTCCTCCGCGAGGCCTTCCGCATCAGCCGGCCGCAGTTGCCCGCCGGCGTGGACCTGATCGTAATTCCCCGTCCGGCGGCCAAGCCGGAATTGGCCGCGCTGCTGGCCTCGCTCGCGCGATTGGCCGCGCGCGTGGGGCGGAAATTGGCCCCCCGGACGCAGTCCGGGGGCCTTTCAACTCCCCAGCCCCCAGCCCCCAGCCCCTAGCCCCCATGCTTCGACTGCTGGGCAAGATTCTGGGATGGGGACTCATTGGGCTGGTCCTGCTCTACAAGCTGCTGTTGAGCCCGCTGCTGGGGCCGCATTGCCGCTTTCAGCCCAGTTGCAGCACGTATTTCATCGAGGCGGTCCGCAAGTACGGGGCGGTCCGCGGCGCCTGGCGCGGCATCTGCCGCATCGCCCGCTGCCACCCCTGGAATCCCGGCGGCTGGGACCCGCCGTGAATAAGGCGGAGGGCGGAGGGCGGAAGGGGGAAGGACGCGCTGACGCGGAAGCAGCCATTTCCGGCATTCCTTCCCCCTTCCGCCCTCCGCCCTCCGCCTTATTTCGCCCTCCGCCTTATTTCGCCCTCCGCCTTTTTTTCGCTCTTGGCCCGCACGGCCGTTCCTGCGAAAATAGCCGCCGGCCAGGGAGGGCCGCGCGCATGGTGGATTACTTGGCTTACGTGCTGGTGCGCATCTTGATCTGCATCGTACAGGCGATGCGGATCGAGAGCGGCCGGGCCATCGCCCGCACTCTCGCATGGCTGTTCCACGACGTGATTCGGCTGCGGGGCCGGGTGATCGAGGAGAACCTCGCCCACGCCCTGCCGAAACTCTCGGCCGCCGCCCGCAACCACCTGGCCCGGCAGATGTGGGAACACCTCTTCCTCCTGGTCTGGGAAGTCGCCCACGCGCCGCGGAAGATCCATGAGACCAACTGGCGGGATTACCTCGGTTTGAACGACGTGGCGCCCTTGCTGCGGGCGATGATCAGCGGGCGGCCGGTGATCATCGTCACGGCCCATTTCGGCAATTTCGAGTTGGGCGGCTTTGGGCTGGGAATTCTGGGCTTTCCCACCTACTCGGTGGCCCGGCCGCTGGACAATCGCTATCTCGACCGTTATCTGAATCATTTCCGCGGCCTGACCGGCCAGCACTTGATCGCCAAGAACGGCGGTTCGGCCCAGATCGAAAGCCTGCTGGCCCAGGGCGGCACGCTGGCCTTTCTGGCCGACCAGTACGCCGGCGAGAAGGGCTGCTGGGTCGAGTTTTTCGGCAGGCCGGCCTCGGCCTACAAGGCGATCGCGCTGTTGGCGATGGAGCACGAGGCCCTGGTGGCCGTCTGCACGTCGCTCCGCCGCGATCAGCCCCTGCGCATCGACATGTTCTTGGAGGCCATCGTCGATCCGCGCGACGGCGGCGACGAGATGCAGAGCGTCCCCGCGCTGACGCAGTGGTACACCGCGGAGTTGGAGGCAGCCATCCGCCGCCGTCCCGAGCAGTATTGGTGGCTGCACCGGCGTTGGAAGGACACGCGGAAGCCGCGCGCCGCGCGCCGCAAGGCAGCGTGAAAATAAGGATCAAGGATGAAGGATAAAGGATGAATGGAGAAGTCGACGCCACGCCTTTTCATCCTTCATCCTTTATCCTTCATCCTTGCTTCCGGAAGACGCTCCCCTGGCCGATCTGCTGGAAGTTCAGCTTGTGATACATTCCCAGGGCCGCGACGTTGTGCTGCATCGCCTGGGCCTCGACCGTGGTGATGCCCTGGCGGGTGAACTGCCGAAAGGCCTCGCTGAGCAGGAACAGCGCCAGCCCGCGACGCCGATAGGCCTCGGCCACCACCAACTCGATTAGTGCCATGACGCGGCCTGGGCTGGAGGTGTCGGTGAACTCCGTGGTGCGGAAGGTCGCCGTGGCCGCCGGCGGCCCGCCGCCGCGCGGCACCAGCGCGAAGCGCGTCAGGTCGAACTGGCCTAGGATACAGGCCTCCCACCACGTCCGCGAGGGCGGGTCGACGGCCACCTCGACCACCATCTGGCGGCGGATTTGCATCTGGCGGCGATCCACGGTCGCCTCGAAGGTGGCCAGGTCGCGCCGCAGGACGAGCGTGCGGTCGATCTCCTCGTAGCCGCGGGCGAGATACGCCTCTTGGGCCACGCGGTCGGTGTCCAACACCCCCGGCATCTCGCTGCCGCCGTAGAGCCCGAAGTAGAAGGCGTTCAGGGGGCGAATTCCCCCTCCATAGATCACCTTCGCCCCCTGCCGGCGCAAATAGGCCTCGCTCCGCTGCAGCAATCCCGCCGCCACGTCCGTGCTGGGGCTATCGGGACGCGTCAGCACCAGGCAGGTGGTGCCCATCTCCGTCGACACCGCGCGCTCTTCGTCGTCCGGGCCGAAGCCCGCATGGGCGAACCCGACCGCCTCGCCGTCGTCGCAGGCTAGGATCAGCCCCTGGTAGTCGAAGTAGAGCTTCGCGAAGACGTACTGCTCCAGCAGATCGACCGAGAGCGGCTGGGCCAGGGCCTGCTGCCCGGCACGGCTCCGCCAAATCGAGGCCAATCGGGGCGGATCGGTGTTGCGGAAGGTGCGATACGTCAACGTCATAGGCGGGAACGTGGGCCCCAGGTATGCGGACGGCAGGCACCGATTATACGTGCCGCGGGCGTTTTTCACCAGCCGGGCCACGGGCATTTTTCACATGCACTGCGGTTATTTCCCGCCCCCGCTCGCATCACGCGGCACAACCGCCGCCAACTGCCGCACGTGGTCCAAAAGCGCCCCTTCCGGATTGCCCACCAACGCCCTCAAGCGGGTGGACAACCGCGCCACACGGGCTGAGGAGCCCGCCGCACGTGCGCCGCCGCCGATTTCGGCCAGGTATTGGCAAAGCAGGTCGCGGCAGGCCGGCTGCGAGTGCAGCAAGTAATGCACCCACGCCCACGCCTCCACGTAATCCTCCTGGCTCATGTCGGCCGTCGCCGGGAGACGTTCCAAGCGGCGGAGATCGGGGTGCCAGCCGCCCTGCTGCATGGCGAGGGCGATCTGCTGCACATACTGCGGGTTGAGCCCCTGCTGGCCGCGCGGCAGCTCGAAGTTCTTGGCCAACCCCTCGTCCAGCCACAGCGGCACGCCGGGCACCACGCTGTGCAGATAGGCGTGCGTCATCTCGTGCCGCAGATCGTCGGCCAGGCGATCGCCCCCTTGGGCATACACGATCAACTCGCGGTCAGTCTCGACGAAGAATGCGCGGCGGTCGGGAAAATTCGGATGGCGGGCACGGAGGAACTCGTGGAACCGCTCGGCACTCTCGAAGAGGTAGACTTGGACCGTCGCGGCGGTCTCGGGCAGGCCCAGGCTCTGGCCCAGCTCGCGCCGCTGGGCCATCAGCTCGTCCAGCAGCGGGTCGTGGGCCGGCAGGGGGAAGTCGCTATGGATCACAAGCGGTGGACGGGCCACGTTGTAGCGCTGGGGCAAGGCAACGTCGAAGGCGCGATTTCGCTGGACAACCCACGGCGCCGTGCAGCCGCCCAGGGCCGCGACCGCGGACAGTAGCAACGCCATGGCCGGCCGCGTCTTCATGGGTTCCCGGTAGTCAACATGCCGGTCGGTCGCCAGATCCAGTGGGGGCCAAAGACGCGGACGCCGCCGGGCCGCGGCTGGCGGTCGCGGGCCACGGTGGCCACCGCGGCGGCCAGGCGCGGGCCCCAACCCGCCACGCTGTAGCGATGGAGGACCAGCCGCCGGCCCGCCGCGCCCATCTGCCGCCGCAGGTCCGGATCGGCTGCCAGGCGGGCGATGGCCGCCGCCCACTCCTCGGGCGTCGAGGCCAGATAGCCCGTCTCCCCATCAACCACCAGGGTGCGGTTCATGCCGACGGGATTGGCCACCACGGGAAGCCCGGCGGCCATGTATTGCAGCACCCGCAGGCCGCACTTGCCGGGGCTCCAGGCATCGTCGGGGAGCCAGTTGACGCCGATATCGCCGTCGGCCAGTTCAGCGGCCTCGCTGGCCGGCGACCAGGTCCGCCGCACCACTTCCACTCCCGAGATCTGCGGCGCCGCGTCGGAAATCACCCGCAACGCCAGTCCCGGCAACTGCCCCGCCGCGGCAGCCAGGTGCGAGGCGGCGCATTGGAGCGAGGCCAAGGTGCTGTGCTGGCCGATCCACACGAGGCGGGCGGCGGGGCCGCTCCGCGTGTGCGTCGCGGCCGCGTACCAGTGCGGCTGGACGCAAGTCGGCACCACCCGCACCCGGCCGGGCTCCGTGCAGGCGGCCACCTTTTGGCGAAGGTATTCATTGCCGGCAATCACCAGGTCGGCCACGCGGACCGTGGCGGCGAAACGCCGGGCCCGCATGCGGCTGGCCGCTCCCCGAACTTGGTAGCTGTCGCGCTGGAAGAGGGCGTCGTCGACGTCGTAGATGAGGCGTTTGGCCGCCCGGCGGAGGAGGGCCAATTGCCAGAG
This sequence comes from Thermoguttaceae bacterium, assembly GCA_052139835.1. Classification (GTDB taxonomy): domain Bacteria; phylum Planctomycetota; class Planctomycetia; order Pirellulales; family Thermoguttaceae; genus JBKQVT01. The sequence goes on along the minus strand of JBKQVT010000156.1, from coordinate 289 downwards.
CGGCAAGAGCTTGCGCTGCAGGATTACCACGTCGGCCCGCCGCGCCGCCAGCAGTTGCGCCACACGCGCAAGCAGTCCCCTTCGCAGTGGGACAGCCTCCAAATACAGTCCTTGCTGGGCCATCGACCAGGCGAAGGCCTCCAAGCGATAGCGGTAACAGGGTTGCTCAATCCCCTCGACCAGCGCTAAGACTTGCATGGGAATCCACCTCGATCGGGCCCGATGGAGAGGGGCGGATCGTAGCAGATTCCCCGCGGCGAGGAAAGGGCAAACGGCGGAAGGAACGACA
>JBKQVT010000155.1:0-5390 GCA_052139835.1 Thermoguttaceae bacterium | reverse complement strand
AAGGATAAAGACGGCGTAAGCCGTGCCGTTCTTCCTCCCCCCTTCCGCCTTCCGCCCTCCGCCTTATTTCTGGCCGTTGACCAACTCGAAGACGCAGCAGGGCTCGCCGTCGTGGCGACTGGCGGCCTGGCGGACGGGGGCCCCGACCACGCTGCGGATCATGTCCAGATCGAGACTACAGACGTTGCGCGTGTCGTCGAACATGGCGATGAACGGGCAAGTCCGCTTGTAGAGGGCTAGATGCTGGCCTTCGCTGTGAAGCTCCAGCAGTCCGCCGTCGGCGCGCAGCAGATCGACGAACTGTTGCAGCCGTTGCCGCGGTTCGGTGGCGGAGATGCGGGCGTTGTAATAGTTGGCCAGGATGCGGCTGGTGCGGCGGAGGATCTTCTTGTTCAACTCCCGGCCGCCCACCTCCTCCAACGCCTGCCAAATGGCCGGGACGACGAGGCGCTGGTTGCTGGCAAACAGCAGCGCCAGCGCGGCGCGGGTGGCGCCGTAGCGCCTCCGCGGGCGGCCGCGGCCGGAGAGGTGCTCCATCGTACACTCGGCCAGGCCCGCCGACTCCAGGTCGTTGAGCTGCTCTTTGACCGCCGTCCGCGTTACCCGGCTGGCGCGCATCAAGTCGTTGATGGTTTGCGGCGGCTTGCCGACCAGGAACTTGATGATTCGCAGGCCCGCGCCGCTGACGATCACCTCCGGCACAGGCACGACCTTGCCCTTACGGTTCCTCATCATCGCTCTCCAGCAAGGCCAGCGACTCGTCGGATCGGCGGAAATCGCACGCTGCGGCCTTTCCGCGCCCCCCTCACTTTCATCCCCCCTTTTATGTTAGCCTTTGGTTGCGTATGCGGAAACCCACCTTTCGGTGGGGACGTGACGGGGGGGAGCGAAAAGGCGGAGGGGGAAGGGGGAAGGAAAGATAAAGGATGAAGGATAAAGGATGAAGGATGAAGCGGGTGGGCGGCACGCAAGGGGTTTCGCCTTCCCCCTTCCGCCCTCCGCCCTCCCGCGTCATCCTCCATACTTCGCGAGAAACTTCGCCAGCGCGTCGTAATACTCATCCGGCCGGGGATCGTTGTGGTCACGGTCCGGGATCGTGAAGAACTGCTTGGGCTCGTTGGCGGCCTCGAACAGCCGCCGGCCCAGCGCGAAGGGGATGATCGTGTCCGGCCGGCCGTGGCTCTCCAGCAGCGGGCCGTGATAGGCGGCGATCTTGGAGAGCGAATCCAATCGCGTCCGCATCAACCAGTGGACCGGCAACCAGGGATAATGATGGGCCGCCACGTCGGGCGCCGAGGTGAACGTGCTTTCCAGCACCAGGGCCTGGGCGCCGTCGGCGGCGGCCAGGTCGACCGCCACGGCGCCGCCCAGCGACTCACCCAGCAGCACCAGTTGGTTTTCGCGGCGGCCTTCGCGGGCGGCGAGCCACTTCCGCGCGGCGCGGGCGTCGGCCAGCACGCCCTGTTGGCTGGGCCGCCCCTCGCTCCGCCCGTAACCCCGGTAATCGAAGATCAGCACCGACGCGCCGACGCGATCGTGCAGCATGCGCAGCGCTTCGGCCCGATGGGTGATGTTGCCGCCGTTGCCGTGCAGGAAGAGAATCGCGGCGTGGGGACCCTGATGCGGCAGATACCAGCCGTGCAAACGCCTGCCGTCGGCGGCTTGGAAGCGCGCCTCCTCGAAGACCAGCCCCGGCGGATGCCAGTCGCCTTCGGCGGGGCCGGAGGGCACGAAGATGAACGAGTCTTCGAGGAAGCACATCACCAGCAGCAGCACCAGGTAGGCGATCAACGGCGCCCGGACCACGCGCCAGGCGAGGCCGGGCCAGCGTCGAGAGCGGCGGGGAGCTTGATCGGGCACGTGCCCCATAACTTACCCGGCGTCCGCGCGGAACGTCTTAATGACCTTGCGCGACCCCGGCAGGATGCCCGTCACTTCCGTAGGGATTCCTCCCAGGATCACGCAACCCGATTTAGCGGAAGTGGTAGTCTTTGTTGTGCGTGTCGAAGTCCGCGTCGGTGAAGCCGTTGTTGAGCTTCAGGTTGAGATAGGTATACTCTTCGATCAGCTCGGGCTTTCCGTTGGGACGCCGGGGCCACTCATAGGCCTCGTAGCGCACCGGGACGTTAAACTGGTCGTCGACGTAAATCCGCGCCAGGTGGAAGAGGAAATTGCGCCGCGGCCTGGGATGCATGACCTGGACACAGGTGCAGACGCGGTCGTTGATTTTCGCCCCCTTGAAGAACTTCACCTCGCATTCGCCGTACTTCGTGTCCTGCTCGGCGACCTGGACCAGGCGGTGGGTCAGGTTGAGGATGCCCAACTCGGTCAGCGGGTAGCGTTCGCCCTGCATGGCCACCACGCCCTCGGGCTCCAGGGAAACGGTGCCGAAGATCGTGTCCTGGATGCCCACGCCGTGGGCCCACATCTTGCCGTTGTTGGCGCCGGCGACGTAGATCACCTCCTGGCCTTTCTTGGCGGAGGGGGCCAGGAAGTACATATACACGCTGAAGGGCTGGTGACGCACCTTGATGAACATGTGCTCGTATTCGCCAAGCCTGTTGCCCAGCCGCTCCCGCTTCACCAAGGTGGCCGAGTAGTCGTGGATCTTCTCGATCTGGTTCAGGCCCTGGCGGGCCCAGCGGAGCGCCGGCATCAGCGGATGTTCGTGGGGATCGCCGGGACGCAGGCCGCTGTCCGCCGGCGGGGCCAAGACTTCCGTGCGCTCGGCGACGCGCACCGGCCGGGTGTAGACACTGCTTTGCGAGTCGCCCCCGGCAGGGGCGGCCGCCGCCCCCGGTCCGGCCCCCGGCGCGCCGGGCGCCGTCTGCGCCAACAGGGGTAGCGTCCACACCGTACAGGCCAGCAGCAGCGGCAGCCGGCACCAAGACATCCGCTTGCGACGAAACATCAGAAAAACCCTCCTTGGTCGATGCATTCTTCTCGTCGAAGAATGGGGGCCCTCTCCGCACGCGGGAAAAAAGGCGGTCCCTTGGGGACCCATCTTGCCCCACTCTTCGAGCTATCGCGTATTCCGCTTGTCGCGATTACAATGTTTCGGTTCCAGGCCCCGGTTTATGCCGTTTAGCTACGGCAAGACGCGCCTAGATCGCGATAACCGGCATATTTTACCCAACTAGCAGCTTCCGGGGGAGACCAATTTGTGACGCCTTCCGCAATCCGGGTAACTCGCGTCGTTTCCGCCGGTTTTGGCGAAAATACCTACCTCGCCCACCGCCAAGACCGCGCCGAGTGCCTGGTGATCGATCCGGGGCTGGAACCGGAAAAAATCTGCGACCAATTGGAAAAAAACCATCTCACCCCGGCGGCTATCCTCATCACCCACGGCCACGCCGACCACATCGCCGGCAACGCCGCCCTGAAACGCCGCTGGCCCGACGCCCGCCTCGTCGTCGGCGCCGGCGACGCCGCCAAACTCACCGACCCGGCCTTGAACCTCTCGGCCGCCTTCGGCACGCCCCTGGTCAGCCCCCCCGCCGACGCCGTCGTCCACGACGGCGAGGTGCTCAGCGCCGCGGGCATCGACCTGGAAGTCCGCTCGGTCCCCGGTCATTCCCCCGGCCACGTCGTCTATCTCTGCCGCGATCAGCAGCCCATGCTGGCCTTCGTCGGCGACGTGATCTTTGCCGGCGGCATCGGGCGGACCGACTTCCCCGACGGCGACTACGAGGGCCTCATCGCCGGCATTCGTCGCCAACTCTTCACCTTGCCCGACGACACGCTGCTGCTGTGCGGCCACGGCCCCGCCACGACCGTCGGCGTCGAGAAACGCACCAACCCGTTCGTCGGCGAGTGAGAGAAGGAGTTAGAAGTTAGGAGTTAGAAGTTAGGAGTTAGGAGTTAGAAGCCCGCTCTACTAACTCCTAACTCCTAACTCCTAACTCCTGAAAACGTCGATAGTGGAAAACGGTGGGCTGTGCCGCGGCAACTCCTCGGGTGCGTTACGTTCCATCGATGACGGTTTTGTGGTCGATACTCATTGTAACGATTTCCGCGGCGGCGCCCAAGGAGGCACATTATCCGGGCGCCAGCGAGGTCTTCTCCTGCACCTTCGGTCAATCGTCGGACCAGAACTACGACGGCTGGCCCGACAACTGGAGCCGGCGGCGGGGGAGAGGCTTCCCGCAATACATTCCCATTCAGATCGTCGCGGACCGCTGGCCGGGCGGCGATCGCTCGCTGGCCATCGAGCTGGACGGCGGGGCAGCGGTGGCCCAAAGCCCCCCGATCCACGTCCGCCCGCTCTACGACTATGTGGCCGAGTGCTACGTGCGGACCGAGGGGCTGAAGCACGACCGGGCGCTGCTCTCGGTCGCCTTTCTCGATAAGGACCGTCGGCCGCTGGAGACCTACCGCTCGGCGACCCTGTGCGGCACGACCGGCTGGACCCGTCTGCAACTTTTTCCGCTCTCGCCCCGCGATCCGCGGACCCAGGCGGCCGTCGTGGGACTGCACATCGAGCCTACGGACGAGGCCGACCTGCGCGGATCGGCCCACTTCGCCGGCGTCTGGATGGGGCGGCTGCCGAGGATCACGCTGGACACGGGGAACCGGCTCCAGCTTTTCGCCGCCGGCCAGCCCGTACACGTGGCCTGCAAGGCGTCGGGTTTCAGCCCCCAAGAGACGGACGTCGAGTTCCGCCTGGCGGACGTCTGGGGGACGCTGCTGGACTGCCAGAAGCGGTCTTTGGCGGCTCGGCCCGCGCCCGACGATGCCGGCCAGTGTAGGACGGATTGCCAATCCGTCCCACCACCGCCGCCGCCCCTGACGGGCGCGGCCCAATGGCAGCCGCCGCTTTCCGGCCCGGGGTTCTACCGCGTCGAGGCCCGGATCCACGGGCCGGGCGGCGTGGCTTTCCGGCGGCAGCTTACGCTGGCCGTGATCCAGCCCGAACGAAGTTTACCCGGAAGCGAGTTCGGCTGGTCGTTGCCCGACGGCCAACGGTCCCTGTCCGTGTCCGACTTGACGGGTCTGTTGAGCCAAGCCGGCATCCGTTGGGTGAAGTACCCTCTCTGGTGCGACGAAGACGGGCGCGAGGCGCATCTGGACAAGATCACGCGGTTGAGCGACGCACTGCTGGGACAGGAGATCGAGTTGGTCGGGCTGTTGGCCCGTCCGCCCGAAGCACTCCGCAGGCGGCTGGAGGTCCCTGCCGCCGCCTCGGCGGCCGAGGTCTTTACGGCCGGGCCCAAGGTCTGGTACCCGTCCGTGGAGACGGTGTTGGCCCGGCTGGCCACGCAGGTCCACTATTGGCAGTTGGGCGACGATCTCGACGCGAGCTTCGTCGGCTACCCACGGCTGACCGAACAGATCGCCGAGGTCAAAGGGGCGCTGGACCGCATCGGACAGAACGTGAGCGTCGGCTTCGG
>JBKQVT010000154.1:0-3829 GCA_052139835.1 Thermoguttaceae bacterium | reverse complement strand
TCTGCTGGAGCCCATTTCTGGGATGCGCACCCGCGACGCCGCGCGACTCTTGGTCGCGCGGGCCATGCTCCGCCTCCATGAGGGAAAGACCGACGAGGCATGGCAAGACCTGCTGGCCTGTCATCGGCTGGCGCGACTGATGGCGCGGGGACCGTTTCTGATCTCGCGTATTATGGCCTCGGGCATCGTAGTATGGGTCTTCAGGGCCGATGCCGCGCTGGCCCAATATGGCAAGCTTACCGCCGAACGGGCACGTCGTTTCCAGGCCGATCTTCAGCAACTCCCCGCCACGTCGGCCATGACGGAGCTACTCGACGCCGGCGAGCGGATGTACGAACTCGACCTCCTTTGCTTGCTGGCAAATTCGCAGGGGGACCTTCCCGAGTGGATGGGATTGATGCATGGGAAGCCCTGGCGCGATGCGCTGGGCAAGCTGGTTGCCGATCCCCGCGTCGATTGGGACGACGTGCTCCGCGAGAACAACGCCGGGACCGACCAGATCATCGAGGCATTCCGCCTGCCCACCTACGCCCGGCAAAAAATGGCCTTGAAGAATCTCGACGACCAGCGGGAGGCGGAGGGCCGCGGGGCGAGCGATCCGGCGGCCGTGGCCAAGACCCTCGCGGCGAGTTCGTCGCGCAAGGCGGTCACGCGGCACCTCATCAAGTTGCTCTTTCTTCCCAGCGGCTTTGGCAGCGGGGAAAACATCGACCCGTTGCGGGCCAGCCGCCTGCGGTTGGCCGAGTTGGCCTTTGCCCTGGCCGGATACCGCAGCGACCATGGCCGCTATCCTCCCAGCCTCAAGGACCTGAGCCCGGCCTACATCGCCGAGATCCCCAAGGATCCTTTTACCGGCGAGGATCTCCACTATCGCACTCCGGGCGCGGGCTATCTGCTCTACAGCGTCGGCCCCAACGGCAGGGACGACGGCGGCAGGAATACGGCGGATGATGGCGACAAATGGCTTCACGAGACCGACGCGAGCAAGATTCCCGACTACGACGACATCGCCATCCGCACGCCGGAGGAAAAGCCATGAGGCCGCGGGGGCGTGCAATTGATGGGGTTGCGCACACGGCATCCGTACCACTTCCGCCGCGCCCGCCGCACGCAGTGCGGCGGCTTTCCCTGGCCCCCGGCCCCTGACCCCTGGCCCCCGCTATGGACATCCCCAGCCTCCGCCGCTTCCTCGACGACCCCGGCGCCGCGGGGCCGTGGCTGCGCAGCCTGGGCGTGGCGGACCTCAAACAGGCCCATGCCCACCTCCTGGCCATGGCCGCCAGCGGCCTGCCGCTGGACCTGCTGGCGGTGATCTGCGAGCAACTGGTCCAGGCGCTGCCCGGCTGCGCCGACGCGGAGATGGCGCTGAAGAACCTCGATCATTTCGTGGCTGCCGGCCGCAACCCGCTGGCCATGGGCACGCTCTTCCAGCGCGATCCGACCGCCCTGCCCACGCTGGTGCAAATCTTCTCCACCAGCCAGCACTTCAGCGACCTGCTGGCGGGCGATCCGGAAGGTTTCGACCTCTTGCGGCTGACCGAAGGGGCCCCCGTGGCGCGGCGGATGCTGGTCGAGGACCTCGTGGCCGAGGTCGACGCCCTGGACCACGACCAGATGGTGCTCCACGCGCTGCGGCGCTTCAAGCGGCGGGAGACGCTGCGGATCGCCTACGGCGACATCATCCGCGAGCAAAGCCTCAAGACCGTCACCGCGCAGATCTCCTACCTGGCCGACGCGATCCTGGAGGCGGCGCTGCGGGCGGCCTGGCGGAAGTTGCGCCAGCAGCGAGGCACCCCCCGCGGCCCCGACGGCCGCCCGGCAAGGTTCGTCGTCCTGGGCATGGGCAAGCTCGGCGGCCGCGAGTTGAACTATTCCAGCGACATCGACCTGATCTTCCTCTACGACGCCGACGGCGAGACCGACGGCCCGCGGCCGGTGAGCAACAGCGAGTTTTTCGACCACCTCGCCCGCGAACTGGTCCGCCTGCTGACCGAGGCCACCGACCTGGGCATCGCGTACCGCGTGGACTTGCGGCTGCGGCCGGAGGGGCAGCGGGGGCCAATGGTCGCCGGCATGGCGTCGGCCTTGAACTATTACGACCTCCGCGGCCGGACCTGGGAGCGGCAGGCCTTCATCAAGGCGCTGCCGGTGGCCGGCGACCTGGAGTTCGGCGGCGAGTTTCTCGCCCGCATGGCCCCCTGGGTCTACGGCCGCTACCTCAGCCGCGCCGACATCAGCGGCATCAAGGCGCTGAAGCGCCGCATCGAGCAGCAGAACCGCGACGGCGGCGGCGACGACCGCAACGTGAAGACCGGCCGCGGCGGCATCCGCGACGTGGAGTTCGTCATCCAATTCCTGCAACTGCTCAACGGCGGCGACCTGCCCGCGCTGCGCACCACCAACACCTTGGAGGCCATGGCCCAGTTGGTGCACGTCGGCTGCCTGACCGACCAGGAGCGGGCGCTGCTGGAAGAGAACTACACCTTCCTCCGCCGCATCGAGCACCTCTTGCAGATCATGTTCGACTTGCAGACGCACCTCCTGCCCGAGGAAGACGAGGAGCAGCGGAAGCTGGCCTTGCGGCTGGGCTATGCCGACGCGGCGGAGCGGCCGGCGCTGGCGGCCTTTGCCGGCGATTATCGCAGCAAGACCGACCTCAACCGCCGCGTGCTCGATCACCTCCTCCACGACGCCTTCAGCGACGAGGCGGGGACCGAGGCCGAGTCGGACCTGGTGCTGGACCCCGATCCGCCGCCGGAGCGGATCGTCGAGGTGCTGGGCAAGTATCCCTTCCGCGACGTGAAGCAGGCCTATCGCAACCTCATGGCGCTGGGCGAGGAGAAGATCCGCTTCCTCTCCGCGCGGCGCTGCCGGCATTTTCTGGCCGCCATCGCCCCGCAGTTGTTGGAGGCCCTGGCCGCCACGGCCGATCCCGACTCGGCCCTGGTGAACCTCGACAAGGTGAGCGACTCGCTGGGCGGCAAGGGCGTGCTCTGGGAACTGTTCAGCTTCAATCCGCCCAGCCTGCGGCTCTATGTCGAACTCTGCGCCTTCAGCCCGCACCTCTCCGGCATCCTCACCAGCAACCCCGGCATGATCGACGGCCTGATGGACAGCCTGGTGCTGGACAAGCTGCCGGCGCGCGAGATGCTGCGGGAGATGCTGGCCGAACTGTGCCGCGGGGCCGAGGACATCGACCCCATCCTGCACAGCTTCAAGAACGACCAGCAGCTTCGCGTGGGCGTCCGCGACTTGCTGGGCAAGGAGGACGTGCAGGCCACGACCGGGGCCCTCTCCGACATCGCCGAGACCTGCCTGGCGCAGGTTGCCGCCGCGGAATTCCAGCGGCTGGCGGCCAAGTTCGGCCGGCCGCGGATCGCCGCCGGCGTCCGCGCCGGCCAGCCCTGCGAGATGGTCGTCCTCGCCCTGGGCAAGTTCGGCGGCCGCGAAATGAACTACCACAGCGACCTCGACATCGTCTTCCTCTACGAGGCCGACGGCCAGACGGCCTTCGACTACGCCCCCGGCGGCGGCCAGGCCACCTCGAACCAGCACTTCTTCAGCGAGTTGGGACAGCGGATCATCAAGACCGCCAGCCACCTGGGTGCCTACGGCAAGCTCTACGAAGTGGACGTGCGGCTGCGTCCCACCGGCAAGAGCGGCGCGCTGGCCGTGTCGCGGCAGGAGTTCGCCCGCTATTTCGCCGCCGGTTCCGGGCAGCTCTGGGAGCGGCAGGCGCTGTGCAAGGCGCGTGCGGTGTGCGGCTCGGTCCGCGCCGCCCGCGCCGCCACCGCCGCCGTCCACCGCGCCGCCTTCGGCCACCGCTGGC
>JBKQVT010000153.1:0-17381 GCA_052139835.1 Thermoguttaceae bacterium | reverse complement strand
CCACTGCTGGCTTGCCCAGCAGTGTGGTGGGGCGACGCATCGGCACTGCTGGACAAGCCAGCAGTGGCACCCAACCTTCCGCAACAGAAACGAATTATAAGCCGCGGGAAGGTCAGCAATTCGGCGGCGTGCGCTTCGGCCACGGCCGCCTGGGCGTCGTCCCGGCGGCTGGCGATGTGGAGGATGTTCCGTTCCATGCCTCCATTGTGTCCCCTCGGCGCGATCCGTGGAAGGGGCGCGGCCGTCACGGCTGCACTCATTCCGGGTGGTTGACAGGAAGTGTACGGAGGTGCAGTAATGGTGGATGCACCATCGCTGGCCCTGTGCCCGTTGAGCCTCTCGCGGCTGGTCCGGGTGACGCGGGGACTGTCCCGATTTTCGTCCGACGAAAATGGGACTGTCCCCTTCGGCGCGGACGAAGGCGTAATTTACCGGGCGGAGAAGTCGGCCTGCCGGGCGTCTGCGGGGGCGGTGCGCGCGTGGGTCGGGAGGACGCGCAAAGGGGTCGGAAGTCGAATTGACGCCCGCGGGGAGTTTTGCTACGATAAGCCCATGCCGCGACGAATCCGGGCAAGTGCAGGCGGGATCGTGTACCATGTCCTCAATCGGGGCGTGGGGCGGATGCGGCTCTTTCGCAAGGCGGCGGACTTCGCCGCCATGGAGCAGGTGTTGGCGGACGCCCTGAAGCGAACGCCTCTTCGCCTGCTGGCGTATTGCCTGCTATCCAATCATTGGCACCTGCTGCTCTGGCCGCGAGGCGATGGAGAGTTGTCCGAGTTCATGCGATGGCTGACGCTGACACACACCCAGCGTTGGCACGCCAATCGCCACACGTCAGGCACCGGGCCGATTTACCAGGGGCGCTTCAAGTCGTTTCCGGTGCAGTCCGACGAGCACCTCCTGACCGTGGCACGGTACATCGAGCGCAACCCGTTGCGGGCGGGGATGGTGGAGGATGTGGAGCAATGGCGGTGGTCGAGCCTGTGGCGTCGCTGCCAGGCGGATGCGGCGCTCCGCGAAATCCTTAGCGACTGGCCGGTGCAGGCCCCGCGGGACTGGTCGCGGTGGGTGCAGCAACCGCAGACCGAGGGCGAACTGGCGGCCGTCCGCCGCAGCGTTCTGCGGGGCCGGCCGTTTGGCGAGGACCGCTGGGCGCGGCGCGTTGCCGAGCAATTCGGCCTTGAGTCCACGTTTCGTTCTCCCGGCCGACAAGCGAAGACGGCTCGACCATGAACCGTCCCCAATCGACTTCCGACCCCTTTGCGCGTCCCGACCCCTTTGCGCGTCCCCTAATGGCGGAAGCGTTCCAGCAGCTCGTCGCGAACCATGTCGTCGATGGGCCCAAAGTGCTGGCCGCGAAACCAACCCAGGCCGCGGGGACCGAAAGGCGTGCGGTACGGCGATTCTCGATTCTGCCGGGCCAGCAAGGCCCGCAACTGAATCTTGGCCTCCGCCAACTGGCGGCCCAGCCGGGCACGGCAGCGCGTCAGGTCGCGCAACTGCTGGTAGGGCTCCGGCGGGATGTAAGCCAGGGGAATCTGGTTGATTCGCAGCAGGTTGGCCAACAGTTGCGCGTCGAGCTTGTCGGTTTTGCTGCGGCGTTGTATCATGGCGCGTAGCCGCAGGGGATGGGCCAGGAGCACGGCGCCGTGAGGACGAAGCAGGTCGTAGAGCCAACGATACGTTCCCGTCACTTCGATCACCGCGCGGAAAGTCCCCAGCAGTTCTGCCGTGCGGGCGATGGTCGCGGTGTCCGTACACGGGATGGTGAGGGGGTTGATGGATTGGCCGGCGTCGTTGACAGCCGCAAGCACCACCGTGCTGCGGTGCAGATCGATCCCAACATGCCACATGATACGGCTCCTTGTTTGGTGGACTATGAATGAAGTTGCACACCTCAAACCTAGTCCACCAGCAAGGGGCCTCAACACGCGGCGGTTATAGTATCATCACTGATATTTGCATACTGGAGAACAGAAATGAGTGATGTCCCCTTTTCCGTCCCCACCGGTTGCAGTACGACATCGTGATCCGGCTGAGCGGGGACAGGACACAATTCGCCACGTTGTTCTTTTACGAGCCTCATCAAAGCTTCCGGACGAAAGAGGAGAAACGGGCATGAAGAAAAGCGGGTCGCAGGAAACAAAGTCTCCTTCCGAACTGATAGACCAGAGAATCAAGGAGCTAGGCGATTGGCGGGGCGAGACGCTCAGCCGGCTCCGTACCTTAGTCAAGGAAGCCGATCCCGAAGTCGTCGAGGAGTGGAAGTGGAGAGGGGTTCCGGTGTGGTCGCACGACGGATTGATCTGCACAGGCGAGACTTACAAGAACGTCGTGAAGATGACCTTCGCCAAAGGGGCGGCTTTGAACGATCCTTCGGGCCTCTTCAACTCCAGTCTTGACGGGAACACAAGGCGTGCCATTGACTTCCACGAGGGCGAGAAGATAGATGAGAAGGCGTTGAAGGCTCTCGTTCGGGCCGCCGTGACCCTGAACAAGTCCAAGGCCAGGAGCTAATCCACTGCGGGCTGGACGGCGGTGTGGCTCGGTCGGGGAGGAAAAATGGAACCGACCATTATGAGGATCAGCCCGTTATGAGGACGAGCGAAAGGATCAAGAGGAAGAGAAACCTGGGGAGTAGACAACGATGAACTGCACTCTGTTCATTCCTATCGGCGGTGTCCTTGCGGCCCTGGCCGTGGGTCTCGGTGCCCTCGGTGCCCATGCCCTGAAATCGCAACTGGAGCCGCAGCAGCTTGAAACCTATCACACCGCTGTCCAATACCAGATGTACCACGCCATTGGTTTGGTGCTGGTCGGGCTGCTCGGGCTGTACCACCGGAGCCGCTGGTTCGACGGTGCGGGGTGGTCCATGTTGGTCGGGATCGTTCTGTTTTCCGAGGAACAAAGGGGAGGAACAAAGGGGTCGGGAGTCTTTGTTTCGGTCGATCCGAGCAAATCAAAGACTCCCGACCCCTTTACACCGTCTTTACACCGTCCCGGTGGGGCTCGCTTCGCTCGACCCACCCTACTGTTTCACCGTCAAATTCGCCGGCTGGCCGCGGATCACCAGCCGCGGGAAGGTCAGCAACCCGGCGGCATCCGCTTCCGCCACGCCGGACTGGGCCTGCGGGCCGGCGCCGAAGGTCCACGGGCAACGGGCGCCGGAGCGGACCTTGAAATTCTGCAGGCGCCGCAACGTGACATCGACCACCGACTCGGCCGGGACCTTGATCGGCGTGGTGAGGTCGGAATTTCCGACCAATCGCAACTCGATGGAAAACCTCTGGGGCGTGTCCTCGACGTTCTTCCAGCGGAACACGGCGTTGATCTGCCCGTCGGCGTCCGGATGGGGCGGATTGAGGCCGCAGTAGTGCTGATCGGTCGAGGCATCGGTGAAGACCGGATAGGCCGCATCCTTGCGGATCCGCAGCCAGGGAAATTCATAGGCGGCGCGGTGGGCGACGTCGTAGTGGTTGATGTGTCCCCACGGTCCCCAGGCGAAGACGATCAGGTGCCGGCCGTCGTGGGCGGCGCGGAGCAATTGCGGCTGTCCCTCCGACCAGGTATCGGCCGGCGAGGAGAAGTCGACAATCGGCGGGGCGTCGGGCAAGCCCACGCCGGAGACGGCCCGCAGGTACTGCTCCCGGTCGGCCGCTGGGGCATGTGGACTGGGGGGCGTGGGAAAGTGCATGCGGTGCAGGACATGACCGGCGCCGGCGGGCACCCCCGCCAGGGCGGCCGCGAAGATGTCGCCGTGGCACATGCCGAGGCCCAGCGTGCCGCTGCCGCCCATGGAAATGCCGCAGAGGTAAATGCGATTGCGGTCGATGTGATACTTCTCGACCACCCACTCGATGGTGGCCAACACGCGGCGTTCCGCGGTGCTCAACCGCTGCTGGTACGCCGCGGGATCGGCCTTGATGGAATGGTAGCCCCACCAACCGTTGGCCGCGGTGGGACTGGTTGACGAGTTGGGGACCAGGCCGAGGAACTCCGGCCCGCCGGCATCGACGTAGCGGATGCAATAGGGTATTTCATTGGAGGCCGCCTCGTCTCCCGCCCCCGCGCTGTGCAGGTAGACGACCAACGGCCGGGGCGCAGGGTTCTTCTCGTCTTGCGGCACTTTGGGCTTGATGACCCAAAACATCTGCTGCCCGGTTTCCTCCGGCCCCCATTGTTTCAGGCAATCGTGCCTGTAGAGCACCGCCTTGTGGCCGCAGAACTCCTTTTCCTTCTGCCGCGTGGGGGAAAAAGATTCCTTCGCGCCGTCCGGCGCGGCAGCCGACACCGCGGCCGCGAGGACCAGGAGGGGAAGGGCTGCCCAGGATCGGATAAGCGATTTTGCCATGAGTGCTCGTCGCAGGTGGGGACATCCGCGGGGACTATCGTGCAGGTCTTCCATCGTAATCGAGCACGCTTTCCCGGTCAAGGGAGCGGGGGGTTCGGCACGACTTCCCAGTCGCGGCCGTTGCGGACGACGCGGCGATAGAGCGAATCGCGCTCGACCGGCTCGCGGCCGGTTTCGCGGACCAGGGCCTGCAACTGCTCGACGTCGAGCACCTGCGGCGATTGGGCGCCGGCGTCGTGATGGATGCGCTCGTGGCGGACGGTGCCGTCGAGGTCGTCGGCGCCGTAGCCCAGCGCCACCTGGGCCACGCCCACGCCCAGCGAGACCCAGTAGGCCTTGACGTGCGGGAAGTTGTCGAGCATCAGGCGGCTGACGGCCAGCGTGCGGAGCTGCTCCAACGGCGACGCCTTGGGCAGGGCGGCGAGTTGCGTGTTTTGCGGATGGAAGACCAGGGGGACAAAGGCCTGGAAGCCACCGGTCTCGTCCTGGAGTTGCCGCAATTGCAGGAGGTGATCCACGCGATCGGCCGTCGTTTCCACGTGGCCGAAGAGCATGGTGGCATTGGAAGGCAGGCCGAGGCGGTGCGCGGCCCGGTGAACCTCCAGCCAGGTCTTGGCGTCGGCCTTGGCCGGACAAATCTGCCGGCGGACCACGGAGGCGAAGATTTCGGCGCCGCCGCCGGGCAGGCTGCCCAATCCGGCGGCCATGAGGTCTTCGAGGACGGCCGTCGCGGACCGCCCGGCACGCTCGGCCAGCCAGGCCACCTCGACGGCCGTCAGCGCCTTCAGGTGCAGCCGCGGATAGGCCCGGTGCAAGCGGCCGAGGAGGGCCACGTGCCACTCGAGCGGCCGCGTCGGATGCGCGCCGCCGACGATGTGCAATTCGGTGCAGCCGGCACCGGCGGCCTCCTGGCCGCGGGCGAGCAATTCCTCCTCGTCGAGCATGGTGGCCGCCGCGTCCGCGGCGTCGCAACTGTAGGCGCACAGCGGGCAGCGATAGACGCAGACGTTGGTGGGGTTCAGGTGGGCGTTGATGTTGTAATAGACCGTGTTGCCGCTGCGGCGGCGGCGGACGAGGTCGGCCAACTGGCCGATCGTGTGGAGATCGACCGCGGGCGAGAAGAGCCATTGGCCGTCGTCGGCCGAGAGCCGCCGGCCGGAGTGGACCTTGTTGCCGATTTGCTCCAGCGTTGCGGCGGCGGTGTTCATAGCAGGAGGTCCAGTGTGCCGACGGCCAGCAGTCCGAGGCTGACCACCGCATTGACTTGAAAGAACGCCCGATTCACGCGGGAGAGGTCGTCGGGGCGGACCAGCCAATGCTCGTAGACCAGGAGGGCGGCCATGGCGGCCACGCCGGCCAGGTAGAGCTTGCCGAAGCCGGGGTAGACCAGCGGCTCGGCGGCCAGCAGCACGATCATGCCCAGGTGGCAGCCGGCGGCCAGCCGCAGGGCCGCGGCGACGCCGCAGCGGGCCGGCACGCTCCGCAGCCGCATTTGCACGTCGAACTCCACGTCCTGGCAGGCATAGATCATGTCGAAGCCGGCGACCCAGAGGAGCACGGCCCCGCCCAACACCAGCGGCGGCCAGGCCAGCTCGCCGCGGATGGCCACCCACGCGGCCACGGGCGCCAACATCAGCGCCGCCCCCAGCCAAAAATGGGAAAGGATCGTAAATCGCTTGGCATAACTATAGCCAAACACGAACAGCAGCACCGGCAGCGAGGCGTAGAGTGGCCAACGGTTGGGCAAGAACAAGAGCGTGCCGGCCACGAAGCCCGCCGCCGCAACCGCCGTAAACACCGCCACGGCCGCGACGCTGAGCGCCCCGCTGGGCAAGTGCCGCGCGCGGGTCCGCGGGTTCAGCGCGTCCAGCCGCCGGTCGGCTAGGCGGTTGAAGGCCATGGCGGCGCTGCGGGCCGCGGCCATGCAAACGAAGATGCCCAGCAGCTCGCGCCAGCGGAAGGGCAGGGGGGGGACGTCGCGCCATGCCATCACCGCCGCCAACAGCGCAAACGGCAGCGCAAACAGCGTGTGGCTGAAGCGGATCATTTCCAGGAGTTGACGGATGCGGCGAAGCATAAATAAAAGGGGAGGGCGGAAACAAAGGCGGAGGGCGGAAGGCGGAAGGGGGAAGGAAAAAACACAGGGCACGCCCTCCGCGTCAGCGCTTCCTTCCGCCTTCCGCCCTCCCCCTTTCCTTCACCCTCCCCAGCGCTGGATCAGCGCGTTCTGGATGCCCAATTGGTCGCAGATTCGCGCCACGATGAAATCGACCAGGTCGCGGATGGACTTGACTCCGTGATAGAAGCCGGGCATGGCGGGGAGGATGATGGCGCCGAATTCGGCCGCCCGACGCATATTGTCCAACAGGGTCGGCGACAGCGGCGTCTCGCGGGGCACGAGGATCAGCTTGCGCCGCTCCTTCATGTGGACTTCGGCCGCCCGGTGGATGAGGTTGGCGCTGGTGCCGTGGACGATGGCGCTGAGGGTGCCGCTGGAGCAGGGGCAGATCACCATGCCGTCGGTGAGGAAGGAGCCACTGGCGATGGCGGCCAGGTAGTCGCGGTAGTGGTAATAGTGCAGTTTGCCGTCCTCGCCGGTGCCGACGGCCAGGACGTTGCTGGAGTCGCTGGAGATGCCGGCCAGGGCGCGGACGGTTTGCAGCTTGCGGTCCTTGAGATTGGGGCCGCCGTCGAGCATGAGCATGCCCGGATTGAAGTTGTCCAGGTCCACGGTGAGGTCGAGTTCCTGTTTCAAGACGGCCTGGGCGGCGGGGCTGATGATCAGGTGCACGTCGCAGCCGGCGGCGCCGAGGACCTCCAGGAGGCGGAGGGCATAGGTGACGCCGCTGGCGCCGGTGATGGCCACCACGATATTCCGCTTCATGACGCGTCTCCTCGCAGGCCGACGGGGCCGGCCCTTCTACCCGTGTAAAGAGTGCATATTCCCAGGGTGAACGCGCGGCAGCACACTTTCTCCAGGCCGGCGGTTTGCATCCGCGCCAGCATCGCCTCGCCCTGGGGGAATTGGCTCACGCTGGCCGGAAGGTAATTGTAAGCTTCCTGGCGATTTTGAGCCAGGGTCTGGCCCACGCGGGGCAAGACGCGGCGAAAATACCAGTCGTAGACGGCCGCCAAAGGCCGGCTGCGGGGGGTGGAGAATTCCAGCACCGCCACCTGCCCGCCGGGCCGGCAGACGCGGACCATCTCCCGCAGCCCGCCGTCGCTGTCGCTCAGGTTGCGCAGCCCGAAGGCCACGCAGACGATGTCGAAGCGGCCGTCGGGAAACGGCAATTGCAGGGTATCGGCCTGGACGAGGGCAATGTGCGCGGCGGCCCCGGCGCGGGACCGTCCCGATTTCTGTGTGAACCAAAGGGGACAGTCCCATTTTCGGGCCGACGCTTCGCGTCGCTGCCCGAAAATCGGGACAGTCCCCCCGGCGCGGCGGCACTTCCCTTGGGCCACCGCCAGCATCGGCCGGCAGAAATCGCTGCCGACGATTCGCACGTCCGGGCCGCAGGCCCGGGCGTAGGCCAGCGCCAGGTCGGCCGTGCCCGTGCAGACATCGAGGATCCATTGGGCCCCCTCGCCCGCCGCGACCAGCTCCGCCGTGCGGCGCCGCCAGCGGCGGTCGATGCCCAGCGAGAGCAGGTGATTGAGCAGGTCGTAGCGCCGCGCGATTTGGCCGAACATCTGGCGGATGCGGGCGGCGGATTTGTCGAGTGTCATGGGCAACGCAGGTCTTGGGTCTTGGGTCTTGGGTCTTGGGTCTTGGGGCTTGGGGCGTGCAACTAAGACCCAAGACCTAAGACCGAAGACCTAATCCATACTCCGGCCAGCGATCGGTGACCAACTGGCGGATGGAATCACTCATCCGGGCCGGCGCGGGCGGGGCCGCGGACCGCTCGGCAGGCAACTTGGCCGTGGCGTCGATGACCAGCCGGGAACCGAGCGTGCCGGCGGGCGTGGCGGCATCCAGCGGGTCGGGCGGGCCCTCGTCGACGACCACGTCGCGGCCCGGATTAACTTCGGCGGCCATGGCCGCCAGCACCTGGCGATGGTCATGCACGTCGACCTCCGCATCGACCACCACGAGGAACTTGGCCAGCGCCAGCGGCGGCAGGCCGCGGGCCAAGGCCGCCACGCGGCGGGCCTGCCCGGCGTAGCCCTTGCGGATCGCCAGCACGGCCCAATGCCGCCCGGCGCCGAACAGCGGCAGGTCGTAATCGACCAACTCAGGGATGGTCCGTTGCACCAACGGCAGGAACACCCCGGCCATGGCCTGGTGGATGACGCTGGTTTCGTTGGGCGGCGGGCCGGGGAGCATGGCCCAATAGACGGGATTGGCCCGGTGCGTCAGGGCCGTGACGTGCATCACGGGCGCCGCGCGGGCGGCGGCGTAGAGGCCCAGCGGCGTGACCAGCGGCCCGGCCTGGGCCGCCGGCTCCGCGGGATCGACATAGCCCTCCAGAACGATTTCCGTTTCGGCGGGCACGGCCAGATCGACGCTGCGGCAAGCGACCACGTCCAGCGGCCGCTGGCGGAAGAGGCCGGCCAGGGCGAAGGTGTCCAGTTGCGGCGACCAGCCCACGGCGGCCGCCAAGACGGCGGCCGGTTCGCCCCCCAGGGCCACCGCCAGCGGCATCCGCCCTTGGCGGCGCCGATATTCCGCCAGCAGCCGGGCCGGCTCATCCTGGGCGGCCCAGTCGACGGCCAGGCGGTCGCGCCCCAGCGGCGTCAGGTCATAGCAACCGGAGATCTGCCGGTGCGAATCGGGCTCCGCGGTATAAACGGCCGCGGCGACGATGGCACGCCCGGCGTCGGGGGCCGCCTCGACCAGCGGCAACACGCCCAGGTCCACGTCGCTGCCCAGGCGGACGATCTGCTGGCAGGCCGCCGCCCGCACCTGGCGCGGCAGCACGTCGCCCAGGGCAATTCCCGGCGATGCGCTGCGGAGGCGATCCAACCAGCCCTCGCTGTCGGCCGGGGCGATCAGGCGGGCGATGCGGCCGGAAAGCTCGCCCAAGGAGGCGACTGCCAGGGCCCGGCACAAACGCGCCTCGTTGGCCAGCACATTGGTCAGGACGGGGATTTCATGGCCCCGCACCGCGGGAAACAGCAGGGCCGGCCCGTCGCGGCGGCAGACGCGGGCGGTGATTTCCGCGATCTCCAGGCGCGGATCGACCTCCGCCTCCACCCGGACCAGTTCCCCGGCCTGTCCCAATTCTTCCAGGAAATCGCTCAGGCAGCGGCCGTGCATGGGGGCGGGGGCTCTTGGGTTCGGGCGTCGATAGGAGTATTCTAAAGGGGGAAGGCGGAGGGCGGAAGGCGGAAGGAAGGGATTAGGGATTGGGGATTAGGGATTAGGAATGGGGGTTGGCGAGTTCGATGTCGCAGATCCTGAACGTCTATGCCCTGCCGAAATTGGCCGACCCGAAGGAACTGGCCGGGGGCACGGTGGTGGTCATCGACGTGTTGCGGGCGACGACCGTGACCGTCTTCGCCCTGGAGGCCGGGGCCCGCGAGGTCATCCCCTGCGTGGAAGTGGACGAGGCCCGGCAGTGTGCCCGGCGGCTGCCCGCGGGCCAGTGGGTGCTGGGCGGCGAGCGGCGGGGGCTGCCGATCCGGGGGTTTGCGTTGGGCAACTCGCCGGCGGAGTATACACCCGACCGCGTGGCCGGAAAGACGGTCGTGCTGAGCACGACCAACGGCGTCCGCGCGATGCTCTACGCGCGGGAAGCGGAGAACGTCTTGATCGCGGCCTTCGTCAACGCCACGGCGGTGGTCGGACAATTGCTCGGCCAGGAGCAGGTCCACGTGTTGTGTGCGGGCACGGACGGCGAGTACAGCGGCGACGACATCCTGTTGGCCGGCATGTTGGTCGAGCGGCTCGGGCGGTTGGGCGGGAGGACCTACGTGCTCAACGCGCAGGCCACGGCCGCCCGCGAGTTCTGGCTGCACAGTTTCGCCTTGCCGCAGGCGTTGGGGGCGGAGCCGCTCTCCGCCGAGGTGCTGGTCGAGCAACTGGCCAAGAGTCCCGGCGGCCGGAACCTCGTCGCGGTGGGCATGGAGGACGATCTTCTCATCGCCGCCGCAATCGACCGTTTCCAGGGCGTGCCGCGGCTGGACCGCGACGGTCACATTCGCCTGACGTGATCGTTGCGGTCGGCACGGACGGCAAAGTCGTCGCGATCTCCCCCGCCGCACTTCCGCCAGACTCGCTAGGATTGGACCGGCGGCGGCGCGGTGCGGGGCCATTTGGCGGTGTTGGCTGGAAACCGGCCGGCGCCGATCCCGATAGTTCCCAGAGGGGGACGAGTGGTATCATGGAGCAACGCGTGAAGATTGCCGTGGCCGCCGGCGTCTTGCTGGTGGGGACCGTGGTGGCGTTGTTGTTCCGTCGCGACCCGCCGCCCCCCGCCGCCCCGGCGCCGGCGACCAGCGGCGAGTTGATTCTGCGGAAGCACGTGGCGGCGCCGCCGGTCGCGGCCGACCCGACGTGGCCGCCGGGGGGAGGGTGCGAGGGGTCGCAGTCGGCGCCGGCGGGTGCGCAAGAGCCGCCGCGGGCGGTGACGATCGTCACGCCCAGCGAGACGGCCGCGGGGCCGCCGGACCTGGCCCGATCGTATCCCGACGCCGGTTTGCCGGGCAGTTCGCGGTGGGGCATCTCCATGGGGCAAGTGCTGCCCGAGACCGCCGCGCCGGAAGTCGCGCCGCGCATCCACACGATCGTCGACGGCGACTCCTTGGCCGCGCTGGCGGAGCGTTACTTGGGGGCGAAAGAGGCGGCGGGGGCGATCTTCGCGGCCAACCGCGACGTGCTCAGCGATCCGCAGATCCTGCCCATCGGCGCCGAGTTGAAGATTCCCGCCAAGGCGGAAGACGCCGCCGCCGGCGGCCTTCAGCCGTCCGTGCCCAGCCCCTAGCGGGCCGGCTATTCGCCGGGCTCTTTCACGTAGGGGTCCTTCCGCAGCTTCTTCCACTGGTAGGACTTCGCGTCGGGGCCGTCGAGGCGGCGGGTAATGAAATCCTCGATCAGTCCGGGGACGTTCAGCGACGCGTCCGTCAACATCTTGGTCCCCTGAAGATTGGTGTCCCGGGTCCCGTAGTACAAGGTCTGTTTCTCCTTCCGTTTCGATTCCTCGGGCAGGGGATGAAAACGCGCCAACTTATCGAAGATGCTCTTGGCGTCCTTGAGCTTCTGCGGGCTGTCCTTGCTGCCGACCAGCAGCAGGATGGAGAGTTGCTTTTGAACGTTCTGGTCCGCCAGGGGCTTGACCAGCGCGAGGCGGCGGTCGTTGAGCTCCGGCGAGATCAACACCAGGGCCTTGGTGAAGCTGCCCATCTGCCAGGGGCCGGCGGGGGCCTGGTTCCAATCGTCGCCGGCGAATTTCACTGCCACGGTCGCTCCCATGCCGGCCCCCACGATGCACAGCTTGTTGAGGTTCAGCCGGGGCGACTTGCCGCCGCCGTTGTTCTCGTCGATGAGGAAGCTGCGGATCGCCACCATGTCCTGGGAACTCATGGCCGAAAAGTCGGCGGGCTTCATCCGCGCCACCTCGATCGCGCCGCCCGTACCGCTCGTGCTGTCGCCGTGGCCGCGGAGGTCGGGCACAAGCACCGCGCAGCCGAGGTCGCGTTGCAGGGCCGGGGCCAGGTCGGCGTAGTCCTTGCGGCTTTCCTTGTAGCCGTGCAGCAAGACGACCGGGATCGACTCCTTGCCATTCGTGCTGGCATAGTAGGTCGCCTTCAGGGTGATGCCGTCGTCGGTCTTCAGCGTGACGTCCTCCGGTGCGGGAGGCCCGTTCTTGGCGGCCGCGGGCTTGTCTTCGCTCTTGGCGTCCTTCTGCTCCTCTTCCTGGGCGCGAAGCGCCGGCACCGCCAGCAGCAGGCTCACCGCCGTCAAGCTTGCCAGCCGAATCCACCAACTCCGCCGAAACCCCCGCGCCACCGTATCTGCTTGTCGTGCCGACATGAATAATGACCTCGCTGCAGAGAGTTTACCGTGCGGGGAGCATATCCTCCCCTTGGTTCCTTTATGCTAATATCGTCGGCGGGGGCGTGTCAATCTTCCCCCCAGAATGACGCATGGGAGGGACGGAGTTTTCGGCATTCCCGTCGGACGCGACCTGGCGATTCTTCCCTTTGGCAGCCACGCATAGGAGCAGCGCCGCCAAACCGCCGGGATGAACCCGGCGGCTCGCTACTTTCCTTCCCCCTTCCGCCCTCCGCCCTCCGCCTTGTCTCAGAGCATCTCCAGGGGATCGACGTCCGCGATCCACTGCACGCCCTCCGGCGGCTGCACCCCGGCGGTGCACTGCCGGACCGCCGCGCGGAGCGTTTCGCCGTCCAGTCCGTGGGCCTGGATTTGGAAGCGGAACTTGCCCCGCAGGCGGGCCAGCGGCGCCGGGGCGGGGCCCAAGACGCGGGCCTCCAGCCGCAGGCTATCCACCGCCGCCCGCAGCCGCTGGGCCACGTGGAGGGCGAATTGGGCCGCCACCGCCTCGACCGGCCCCCGCACCACCAGCCGAACCATGCTGGCATAAGGGGGATAGCGGAGCTGCTCTCGGATGGGCAATTCGCCGGCGGCGAAGGCGGCGAAATCGTGCCGCACCGCCGCCCGGATCGCCGGGTGGTCCGGGCTGAAGGTCTGCACCAGGACGCGGCCCCCTTTGGGCCCCCGGCCCGTCCGCCCCGCCACCTGCGTCACCAGGTGGAAGGTCCGTTCGGCGGCGCGGAAGTCGGGCAGGTGCAGGGCCGTGTCGGCGTTGATCACGCCCACCAGGGTGACGTTGGGGAAGTCGAGCCCCTTGGCGATCATCTGCGTCCCCAGGAGGATCTTCACCTTGCCGGAGCGGAAGTCGGCCAAGGCCCGCTCGTGGCTGCCGTGGCCGCGCATCGTGTCGGTATCCATCCGCAGGCAAGGGACATTGGGGAAGCGGGCCCGCAACTCGGCCTCCAACCGTTGCGTGCCCAGGCCGCTGTAGCGGATGCCGGCGAAGTCGCAGCCCGGACAGGCCGCCGGGGCCGGCACCTCGTAATCGCAGTAATGGCACAAAGCGATCTGCTGCGTGCGGTGATGCGTCAGGGCGATGTCGCAATCGGGACACCGCATGACCAGGCCGCAGGCAGGGCACTGGATGTGCGTGGAGAAGCCGCGGCGATTCAAGAGCAGGATCACCTGCCCGCCCGCCTCCAGGGCGGTGGTCATGGCCTGGCGCAAGGGCCGGCTGATGGCGCCGTGCGACTGTCCCCGCCGCACGTCGGCGCGGAGGTCGATGGTGCCGACCAGCGGCATGGGGCGGTCCAGCACCCGCCGGGGCAACTCGACCAGCCGATACTCGCCCTGCTGGGCGCGGAGCCAACTCTCCAGCGATGGCGTGGCCGAACCCAGCACCAGCGGCACCCCTTCGGCCGCCGCGCGGGCAATGGCCACGTCGCGGGCGTGATAGCGCGGGGCAATCTCCTGCTTGAACGACCCCTCGTGCTCCTCGTCCAGGACGATCAGCCCCAACTGCGGCGTGGGGGCGAAGATCGCGCTGCGGGCGCCGACCACCACGGAGACCTCGCCCGCGGCAATCCGCTGCCAATGCCAGTGCCGCTCGGGGTCGCTCAGATGGCTGTGGAGCACCGCCACGGCGCCGAAGCGGCGGCGAAAGCGCTCCACGGTCTGCGGCGTCAGGCTGATCTCCGGCACCAGCACGATGGCCTGCCGCCCGTAGCTGACCACCTCCTGGATCGCCTGGATATAGACCTCGGTCTTTCCGCTGCCGGTCACGCCGTGGACGAGAATGACCTGGTGCTGCTGCGCGCGGAGGGCGGCGAGGATGGCGGCCAGGGCCTTGGCCTGGTCGGGGTTCGGCGTCAGGTTGGCCTCGCGGCGGCCGGCGGCCGGCTCGCTCGACGGTTGGCGTTGCAGGCGGCTGGTGCGGGCCCGAATCAGCCCCTTGCGACGCAGGGCCGTAATCGGCGCCAGCGTGCAGCGGGCCATGCGGGCCAACTCCTGCGGGGTCGGCGGCTCCTTGGCGGCCGATAGCGCCGTGAGCACCGCCAGTTGCTT
This sequence comes from Thermoguttaceae bacterium, assembly GCA_052139835.1. Lineage (GTDB taxonomy): Bacteria > Planctomycetota > Planctomycetia > Pirellulales > Thermoguttaceae > JBKQVT01. Next base: position 2,973 of record JBKQVT010000153.1, on the reverse strand, counting down.
CTCCGGCAACTTCATCGAGGCGATCTTCTCGCCGGCCTCCGCGTCCAGGCTCAACAGCGTGGTCATCCGCGTGCCCGCCTCCGTGCGGACGCCGGCCGGCAAGACCGTCTCCAAGACTTGCCCCCAGTCGCACAGATACCGCTGGGCAATCCACTCCGTCAGCCGGAGCATGGCCGGCGAGAGCAGGCTGCGGCGATCGACCACCGCCTCGACGGGCTTCAGCCGCCGTGGCCCGGCGGGCCGGCTCTCCAGCCGCACGCAGTAGCCGGTGACCAGCCGGTTTCCCCTCCCTAGAGGCACACGCAGCCGGCAGCCTGGCTCGATCTGCTCCCGCAGCCGGTCGGGCACCAGGTAGTCGAACTGCTGCGCCGGACCCGTGGGAAGGACCATGGTCGCCACCAACTGCTCGGCCTGGTCGTCTTCCTGCCACGGGGCGGGCTCGGTGTCGAAGAGGTTGCGTTGCTGGTTGGACATGGCGGAAGGCAATGTTAGCCGCTAAACTGGGACGCTGCTGCATGAGTCCCCCTCTCCCTTCGGGAGAGGGCCGGGGTGAGGGGCGCTGCATTGGGCGCGTGAGACGGAAAACATGGTCTAAGCCAGTCCGCCCTCACCCTAACCCTCTCCCGGAGGGAGAGGGGACCGACGATACCAAGAATATCCCACCGGCAGGCCGCCGTTACAAGGCAGGAACTGAATTGTGCGACTAGGACTCTTCGGCGGGACCTTCGATCCGGTGCATTTTGGCCACCTCTTGCTGGCGGAATGTTGCCGCCAGCAATGCCATTTGGACCAGGTATGGTTTCTGCCGGCCGCGGTGCCGCCGCACAAGCGGGCCCAGCCGCTGACGCCCGCCGAGAGCCGCATCGAAATGATCGAGCTGGCCATCGCCGGCAACGAGGCCTTCGCCGTCAGCCGCTACGAGACCGACCGCGGCGGGGTGAATTATACGGTCGAGACCCTTCGGCATTTTCAAGAGGAAAACCCGGGGAGCGAGCTGTTTTTCCTCCTCGGCGCCGACATGCTCCGCGATCTGCCGCACTGGCGCGAGCCGGGCCGCGTCTGCCAACTGGCCGTGCCGGTGGCGGTGGGCCGGGCCGGCCAGCCTCCGCTGGACTTTGCCCCGTTGGCCGAGTTCACCACGCCGGAACGGCTGGAATTGATTCGTCGGCATCAGGTCGAGATGCCGGAGATCGGCATCAGCGGGACCGACATTCGCCGGCGCGTCTCGGCTGGCGAGAGCATCCGCTATCTGACGCCGCGGGCCGTCGAGGCGTATATCGAAGCGCATCGGCTCTACCGGACGGGGGAAGGAAAATAGCGAGCCGCCGGGTTTATCCCGGTGGTTGGGCGGCGCCGCTCCCATACGCGGCTGATAGATGGAAAAGCCCTCGGACGGTATCCGGGAACCTTGCGAAACCGCAAGCGGACATTCATGCCAACCGCCGGGATAAACCCCGCGGCTCGCTTCCCTGACCTCACGCGCTCTTCCGCACGGAGAACAACTCGCGGAGGGCTGCGGCCATGGGCAGCCCCGCGGCGGCGGGGTCGTGGCGCAGGGCGTCCAGCAGCCCTTCGAGCTGATCGGCCGGCGATAAGGCCAGATCGAGAAAGAAAATCTTCCGCCCGCGGAGCTCGCACAGGCCGCCCCCGTTGCCGTCGAGCCATTCCTGGCGGACCTGCCAGCCCAGGCGTGCCACCAGATCGAGGGCCTCGGCCAGCAACTCGACCGTGTGCATCCGTAGCTTCTCCTTGCCCCGCTTCTTCCTTCCCCCCTCCGCCTTCCGCCCTCCGCCTTGCTTCGCCGGGATTATATCGGCTTCGCTTTCAGTTGCCCAGCCGAGTTGACGATACCGGAAAACGGGACTAACTGCTTCGCTGCCATAAGGTTAAGACACGCGAACCAGGCGAAGCAGAGAGAACGTCACGGATGGCGTAAACAGGCTAGTCCGGGTTATTCGCGTAGTTGGGAGCAAATGGTGTCCACAAGCGAGCATGGTCAGTCTGAGAGGAATTTGCAGCAGCAGGTGGAACTGCTCCAGCAGCAACTCGTCCAGGCCCAGCGGTTAACGGCCTTGGGCGAGTTGGTCAGCACCACCACCCACGAGTTCAACAACGTGCTGATGACGATTATCAACTACGCCAAGCTGGGCATGCGCCACAAGGACAACGCCACGCGGGAGAAGTCGTTCGAGAAGATCCTCGCGGCCAGCACGCGGGCGGCTAAGATCACGGCCACCGTGCTGGGCCTGGCCCGCAACCGCTCCGCCGGCCAAGAGGCGACCGATCTGCGGGAACTGGTGGAAAATGCCCTCTTGCTGCTGGAACGGGAGATGAACAAGTATCGCGTGACGGTGGACAAGAGTTTTCAGCCCATTCCCACGGCCTACATCAACGGCAACCAAATCCAGCAGGTGCTCTTGAACCTGCTGATCAACGCCCGGCAGGCGATGCCCAACGGCGGGCGGGTGCTGATCAAACTCGCCTACGACGCCGAAAACGACATGATCGACCTGGTGGTCCGCGACAACGGCTGCGGCATTGCAGCCGACCACTTGCCGCGGATCTTCGATCCCTTCTTCACCACCAAGGCCGGCCCCGACGCCAGCGGCAAGGGCGGCACCGGCCTGGGGTTGGCCACCTGCCGCGACATCATCGAGGCCCATCATGGCCGCATCCGCGTCGACAGCACGGTCGGCAAGGGGACGGCCTTCACCTTGAAGCTGCCCACGGTGGCCAAGGCGACGGGGAAGCGGCCGAGCGTGGCGGCTCCGCTGGGGCGAAATTGCGAAACCGCAAGCGGATATTCGCCGCCCTCCCCAATCCCCAATCCCTAATCCCTAATCCCTGAGCTTTGTAGCTAGCATCGTTTTCCCCGGGAAAAACGCAGCTAGCATGAAAAACGCAATTGTTCAGTAATTAGGTTGGGTTCGAGTATCTCCCGCGAAAAACGCGAGTGCTGATTGGTGATAGCAT
>JBKQVT010000152.1:0-28707 GCA_052139835.1 Thermoguttaceae bacterium | reverse complement strand
ATGTATCTACCGCGAGAATCCTCGCCATGCGAACATAGGTAAGACCTTTACAGGGGTGGCTCGACCCACCCTACCGCTTCCGCCGACGCCGTAAGTCGGACAAGTCGTCAGCCCTGCTCCACTGCGGCGGGGGTTTCGGCCGCTTTCTTCTTGCCGCGCTGCAGGCTGGTGTAGCCGGTCGAGGCGAATTTCTTCTGAAACTTCTCGATCCGCCCGGCCGTATCGACGTACTTCAGCTTGCCCGTATAAAAAGGATGGCAAACGCTGCAGATATCGACTTTCAGTTCGGCGACCGTGCTGCGGGTCATGAAGGTGTTGCCGCAGCCGCAGGTGACCTTGGTCTCGACGTACTTGGGGTGGATACCGTCTTTCATGGGCCGAAAGTCGCTGGCTTGCCTGGGGCGAGGAACTAGCAAACCAATCATTCTATCGTGGGCGGCGGTTGCCGACAAGGGCCTTCGGGACGCGGCAACATATCACCTGAGTTGGGGGTGCGGGCCGCGGATCGGCGTCAAGGGGCCCCCCGGCCATTCCCACCGGGCGCAGCCGGTGGGCATTGTTTCTAATCCCTAATCTCCAATCCCTAATCCCTCTTCTCCTCCCCCAGCCAGGTGGCACGGAGCACGTTGCCGTAGGTGCTGGGGGTGGACGTCTGTGGGCGATAATACCACTCCTGGGCCTGTTTCGGCTGGCCGGAGGCCTCGTAGGCGCGGGCGGTGTTGTACGAGGCCCCCACGAGCCAGGGGCTGTTGGGGATGGCCGCCAGGGTCCGCTGGGTGAAGTAGTCGATCGCCGAGGGATAGTTGCCCTGCTCGAAGGCGACCAGGCCGAGCCAGTAGCTGGCGTCCTGCTTGCCGCGCACGCGCATTTCGGCACACACGTTGGCGTTTTCGATGGCGGCGAGTTGTTTCTCCCTCGACAGCTTCTTCCGGATTTCCGCCTCCTCCGCTTGGAGGGCCGCCGCGATGTCCTCGTTAGCGGGCCGGGCGGCTTGGTAGCAGGCGGTGGCGCCCGTTTCACCGCTGAACCGTCCCTTGAGCTGCAGCACGCGGCCACGGTGCAAAGGCGAGGAGGTATAGGCATAGAACGGCAACAGGGCGACGAGTTGCGGGATGATGCCCTGGGGGCTCAGCCGCCGGCGGCGCTGGAGGGTATCGTAGGGCAGCGCCCAGAGCTGTGCCGTGGCCTTGCCGCCGGCCGCCTGCACCAGCCGCCGCGCCTGGGCCGCCGGCCGGGCCGTCAGCACCATGCGCTGCTTGCCCGCCAGCCGCGTTTCCAAGAGCTTCATCCGTTTGGCCAGGTACTGCGGCGAGCCTTCCACCAGCAGCACGACGTGCTTCAGATCGGCCGCCTTGATGGGAAGGGGGTGGGTCGGGTCGACGTCCAGCCGCCGCAGCAGGCGGTCGTCGGCAGCGACCTGGGCGAGCGTGGCGGGGTGGATGTCCAACTGCCCGCCGCGGTCCACGGCAATCGGCCCCGGCGCCGGGACGGGCAGCCCCCGCCGCGGATCGAACAAGTAGAGTTTGCCGTCCACCAGCACGACCACGCACCAAGGCTGCAGATCGGCCAGCGGGACAGGGGGGGGCGGGGCATCCTTGCTGGCCTGCTTCGCCGCCGGTTTGGGCCTGTCGGTCCCCCTGTCCAGCGCCAGCACGGCGGCATCGAGCCCTTGCTGCCGCGCCAGGAGGATGAAGACCCACGCCCGCTCCATCGCCGATCCGTGGCCCAGCAGCAGCACTTCGCGGGGCAGCAGCCGCGTCCGCTCGACGGCGTCCTGGTCGAGTTGGATGTTGCGGACCGTCCAGTCGAAGAGTTTCCTGGCCCGATCGAGGTCGTCCAAGGTCTTGCCGCGGGCCCAGTCGGAGAGGTTGCTCAGCCAAACCGCTTCTTCCAGCATGAAGCCGTCGTAGGAGGAGAACTCCCAGGCGGCGGCGTCTTCCAAGGGCGGCAGCTTCCGCAGCGACGGCGGCAACTGGGCAACCAGGGGGTCGAGCTGCCAATCGGCCGGCGGTGCTTGGCTGGCCAACCACTGGTTCAGGCGGTTGACCACCTGGCGGAGCATGTCGGGCTGGGGCCAGGTCATCGCCAGCGAATCGGTCTTGGGGTCCCAGGTGGCGGGGTCTTGCTCGCCCAGCCTCTCCAGCCGCTGCAGGATTTCCATAAACATCTCGTCGCCCGTGCCGCACTCTTCGATGCGATTGAGATTGTCGACGGCGAAGGTGAAGAGTTCGTTGCGATAGCGGACGGTCGCTTTGGCGCTGCCGGCGCCGGCGGGGCGGGCGCCGCCCGAGGTGCGGCTGCCGCTGCCGTCGCAGCCGAGGACCAGGGCCAGGCCGAGCAAGGCCACCGACGCGAAGTGCTGGGTGCCACGGTTGGCTTGTCCAACCGTGCTTCTTGCACTGCTGGGCAAGCCAGCAGTGGCACCTAATTGTCGGAGAGGGGATTTCATGGCAGTTTCTCCACGGCCTGGCGGATGGCCAGCAGGCGACCCAACAGGGCGGCCATTTGATCCAGCGGGATCATGTTGGGGCCGTCGCTGGGGGCGGCCTCCGGTTGGGGATGGGTCTCGAAGAACAGGCCGTCCACACCCAGGGCGACGGCGGCGCGGGCCAGGGGCTCGACCAGGGCCCGATTTCCTCCGGTGGCGGCCCCCAGGCCGCCCGGCTCCTGGACGCTGTGGGTGGCGTCGAAGATCACCGGCACGCCCAACGCCTGCATTTGCGGAATCGCCCGCATGTCGTTGACCAGCCGGCCGTAGCCGAAGAACGTCCCCCGTTCGCCCAACAACACCTGGCGGCAGCCGGCCGCCTCGAGTTTGCCCACCACGTGCTTCATGTCCCAGGGGGCCATGAACTGGCCCTTCTTGACGTGGACCGCGCGGCCGGTGGCCGCCGCCGCCGCCAGCAGATCGGTCTGCCGGGCGAGAAAGGCGGGGACTTGCACCAGGTCGCAGACCGCACCGACCGCGGCCGCTTGCTCGGGCAAATGAACGTCGGTCGTCACCGGCAGGCCCGTGCTCTCCTTCACCCGCCGCAGGATCTCCAGGCCGCGGGCCAGCCCCGGACCGCGGTACGAATCGATGCTGGTGCGGTTGGCCTTATCGAACGACGCCTTGAAGACCAGGGGCACCGGCAAGGCCAGCGCAATTTCCTTCAGCCGTGTGGCAATCGCCAGCGTCGCCGCCTCGTCCTCGATCACGCACGGACCGGCGATCACCAGCAGCGGCTGGCCGCGGCCGCAGCGGTAAGGTCCGATGGTGGCGGGGTTTTCAGGCATGTCTTACTCCGGGGCCGGGGCCAGCAGGGTGAGCCGCCCGGGGAGCGTCTCGATCTCGACCGGCAACCGCCCGCCCGGATCACCGTCCAATTGATAGGGCACCTCGTCTTCGGCAGTGATTCGCAGCCTTCGGGCGCGGCGGATCGTGCAGTCGGCCAAAGCCTGGTGCCTTCCCAGCAACACGGCGCCGAGGTAACGCAGGCCGTGCCAAACGTTGCCGCGGCGAAACATGCACACGTCCAACAGGCCGTCGCTGCCGTCGGCCTGGGGGGCGATCCGCAGTCCTCCCCCATAACAGGGAAGATTGAAGGCGAACAGCCAGCGGGCAGTCAGCGGCGGCGACTCGATCCCGCCCCCCCGCGGCGTGCCCTCATCCAAGTATACCCGAAGCTCGGGATACCGGTAACTACGCAGGGCAGCGACGATTGGTTTGAAGTAGCTGCGGCGGCGGACGTGGCCGGTACGCTGGCGGTGCAGGCGGTCGACCACGGCGGCGTCGAAGCCGCAGCCGACCATGAGGAGGAAGATGCGTCCCGCGGCCCGCGCGGCGTCCACCCGCAGCAGTCTTCCGGCGGCCACGGCGCGGGCGCAGCTTTCGGCCGATGTGCCGAGGCGGAAGTGGCGGGCCAGGAGGTTTTCGGTGCCGGCGGGCAACATGCCCAAGGGGAGCCCCGGCGGCGTGCGATTGACCAGTGCCGCGGCCGTGCCGTCGCCGCCGACGCCGATCAGGGCCCGCAGACGCCCTTGGGCGTGCCAGGCGCCGGCGCAGGCGGCGGCCTGGTCGAGGTCGGCAAACACCTCCACCTGATACCGGCTGCCGGCCAACAACTCGGTGAGCCGGTCGATCCGCGGCTGGGAAGAGGCTCGCCCCGCCTTCGGGTTCACGCAGAGGACCACCGTATCAGCAGCGGGCGGCAGGTCGAACATGGCGGAGGGCATCGCGTACTCCCGGAATGTCGGGCACAGGGACCGGCGGTGTGCCGGCATGATGCGCGGTCTGTTGCAGGATAATACATTCTCGGCGGCCGCTGCAAAAGGGGCCAGTCGACGTACCGAGCGGAGATTACTTCCGTAAGATGTTTCTCGATAATCACTTCCGTTGCAATCCGTGTTCGGCGGCCTGTCGGCGGCAAACAGTGGCACGGCGCGTGCTCAATGGGAATGGTGGCGAACCCAAGGGTTTGCCCTAAATGAGCTGGCCCGTGGGGCCTTCGACGGACTCAAGCCAGAGGGTCACCTTGCCCTTACCCCCTGGCTTGCCACTGTGGAACGTGGCACGTCAAAGGCCCCAATTTTTTTGTGCCCGCCAAAGGAAACATCTCCCCTATCCCTCCGAGAGAGGGGAGGAGGCTGAGGGCCGCCAGCGCTGTTGGATGTTCATTGCCCTCACCCTAGCCCTCTCCCGGGGGGAGAGGGGACCGAGCATTTCCCCTCTCGCGGTGCTTTCTAAGCTACACTTTTCCAGAGTGGAATCCTACCCGCAACGAAGACACGTTGGGTTGACCCATGGCGGAAAAACCAAACAAAGAGGCGGACGCGGCGGAGCCGGCCAGCGTCGAGGCGCCGGCCGCGGCGGTCAAGACGCCGTTTTACGCCCGGTTCCTCACGGCGAAGTGGTTGCTGATCGTCGTGGGCGTCTCGGTCGTACTGCATGTGGCCGGACTGGCCTACGTTCGCGTGCGGCTGCACACCGAGCCCCCGTCCAACGGGGAAATTGGGCTGGGGGCCTTCCATTTCGAGGGCGACCGGAGCGAGGGGGGCAGCGTCGGCAAGGCCGACTTCTCCCTGCACATCTCCCTGCTGGAGCCGGTGGACCTGGCTGCCCGGCAACGTTTGGCCGCCCGCAAATATCACGTCCAGCAAGACGTGGAAGAACTTCTCCGCAAGGCCCACAGCGGTGATTTCGAGGATCCCGGCCTGACCGACTTGAAGCGGCAATTGCACGAACAGATCAACCAGACGCTGGGCGTCCGCACGGTCGCCGAGGTCATCATCACTGATTTGAAACTGCAGCGCTGCCAGCCGAGCCTGGCGGAAGGCGGAGGGCGGAAGGCGGAAGGGGGAAGGAAGGATCAAGGACCAAGGACCAAGGATGAAGGATGAAGGAAGCGGGCCGCACGCTTGCGGCTTCGCAATCCCCCCCGCACTCCGGTCCCACCGAAGACAGGCTGGGCTTGGAAAGAAAACGCCCTTTTCTAATCCCTCCGCCCTATTTTTGGCCATCGTGGTTGACAATAACCGACGCGGGCGAATAATTCCCCATGCAGGGCGCCCCCGGTTCGTCACCCAAACCGCGTCGTCCCAGGAGCCGATACCATGAAAGCTGGCGCGATTTTGGCCCTGACAGTATTTTTTGCTCAGATAGGCGGGGCTGTCCTGCTGGCGGCGCAGCCATCGGAGCAGACGTTGGCAAAGAGCGGCGCCGTATGTCCCGTGACCTCCCGGCCGATCTCGCCGTCGGTAGCGATCGATTACCAGGGGGCAAGAGTCTATTTCAGTTCCGCTGATTGTATTCCCGTCTTTCAGGCCGACCTGGCCAAGTATGCCTCGCGGGCGAATTACCAACTCGTGGTGACCGGCCAGGCCAGGCAGGTGGCCTGTCCGTTTACCGGCAAGCCGCTGAATTCGAGCGTCCCCACGGTCAGGGTCTACTCCCTGGACGTGGGCTTCTGTTGCCACGCCTGCCAACAGACGGCGGCCGGGGCCGATATGCTGACCCGGCTGGACCTGGTCTTCGGCGACGCCTTTAAGACGGGCTATGTGATCGAAAAGAAGTGAGGGGAGTGCGCCGCCGGGGTTGCCAAACGCCCCTCGTCTCGTGCGCGCTGTTGCCAAGACGGTCCGCCGCCGGCACAATGGCCCGCATGGGAAGAAGCCCACCACACGCGGCGGCCGACGCGCCGGAGGGGATTGCCGCCATGCTGGCGCGAGACTTCGGCGCGAAGACGGCGCGGGCGCGGCGGGGTATCGAGGCACTGACACGAAGGAACGACACTGCTGGACAAGCCAGCAGTGGCACACCGGCGGAATTGGCCCGGCAGACCTGGTTCCTGCTGACGGTCAAGCTGCTGACGGCCGAGATTCTGGCGGCCCTGGCCGGACGGCCTTCGCCGGCCGCACAATGGCGCGACGCCGACACGGCGGGCGGCTTGCGGCGGGAAGTCGAGGCCCTGGAGCACGGTCCGCTGATCGCGCAGCTTCGTGGCGGCGACGGCCCCGGCGGCGATGATCCGCCGGCATGGTATCTCGACGCCTGGTCGGCCGAGATCGCCCAGACGGTCCGCGAACTGGCGGCCGTAGTGGCGGAATATCCGCGGGCGATGATCGTCGGCGCCGCCGGCGGCGGCCATGACCTCTTCAAGCCGCTCTACGAGGCCGTCTTTCCCCGCACGTTGCGGCACGCCCTGGGCGAATACTACACGCCCAACTGGCTGGCCGAACACGTGCTGGACCAGGTGGGCTACCCGGACCAGCGCGGCGGCCGGCTGCTGGACCCGGCCTGCGGTTCCGGCGCCTTCCTGATGGCGGCCATCCGGCGCCTGCGGACCGGCGGCGGTGACGATCTGGCCGGGCGCATCCTCGAAAACGTCGTCGGCCTGGAACTCAATCCCCTGGCGGCGCTCAGCGCTCGGGCCAACTACCTGCTGGCCATCGTCGACCTGCTGCCGAGCCAGGCGGCGGTCGAGATCCCCGTCTACCGCTGCGATGCGATCCTGGATGCCCCGGAGTCAGATCGGCAAAAGACGTTCCCGATTTTTGCGGACGAAGGCCACGAAAATGCGACTGTCCCCCTCGGCGACCCCTTCGAGTTTGTTGTGGGCAATCCGCCCTGGATCGCCTGGGACAATCTTCCGGCGGCCTATCGCCAGGCGACTAAGCCGCTGTGGGAGCGCTACGGCCTGTTTTCCTTGTCCGGCAACGAGGCCCGGCATGGCGGCGGCAAAAAAGACCTCGCCATGCTGATGCTCTACCGCGCCGCCGATTGCTACCTCGCGCCCGGCGGCCGGCTGGGCATGGTCGTCACGCAATCGCTCTTTCAGACCAAGGCCGGCGACGGCTTCCGTCGCTTCCGCCTGGGGGCCGAGGGCGATTGGCTGCGGGTGGATCGCGTCGACGACCTGGCGGCCCTGAAGCCGTTTCCCGGCGCGGCCAGCCGCACCGCCACGATCGCGCTGACGAAGGGGGCCAGGACGCAGTACCCGGTGCCGTACGTGAAATGGACGCCCCGAGTGGAAAACGGGGACAGTCCCCATTTGTGCGCCGACCAACGCTGCGCGTCGGTGCCCGCCTCCGGGCGGTTCCGGCGAAAGGGGACAGTCCCCTTTTTCCACGTCTGCCGGGCGAGGCCGATCGACCCCCAGCGGCCCGGCTCGCCGTGGTTGATCTGCTTACCGGAGGAGTCGGCGGGACAAACATTCCCACCCGATGCAACGGGTGGGCGTGGGGCGTCGGACTACGAGGCCCACCTGGGCGCCAATAGCGGCGGCGCCAATGCGGTCTACTGGCTGCGGCTGATCGAAAGATCCGCCGACGGCGACGTGGTCGTCGAAAATCTCCTCGCCAAGGCCAAGCGCGGCGTGCCGGCCGTGCGGCAGACGATCGAGCCGGAGCTGCTCTATCCGCTGCTGCGCTGGGGCGACGTCGGGCGGTGGTCGGCCCGGCCGTCGGCCAATATCCTCCTGGCCCAAGACGTGGACAGCCGGACCGGCATCGCCGAGGACTTGATGCGGCGCGAGTATCCCCGCACCTACTGCTACCTGGAGCAATTCGCGCCCCTGTTGAGCAGCCGGGCCGCCTATCGCCGCTACCAGGGGCAGAAGCCCTTCTACTCGATGTACAACGTCGGTCCCTACACGGTGGCGCCGATCAAGGTGGTGTGGCGGCGGATGGAGCGGATGATCCGCGCGGCGGTCGTCGAGCCCGTCGATGAGCCGTTGCTGGGCCGCCGGCCACTGGTGCCGCAGGAGACGTGTGTGCTGATCGCCTGCGCGTCGGCCGACGAGGCCCATTATCTCTGCGCGGTGCTCAACAGCCAGCGGACCGGCGCGCTGGTTGCGGCGCACAGCGTGGTGGGCGGCAAGGGTTTTGGCACGCCCGGCATGTTGGAGTATCTCGGCCTGCGGCGGTTCGATGCCAGCGACCGGCGGCACGCGGCCCTGGCGGCCTGCAGCCGGCAGGCGCACGAGCTTGCAAGTAAACGACACACGCCGTGTGCCGACGACTTTTCCGCGATCCAGCGTGAGATCGACCGCCTGGCGGCGGAGTTGTGAACGGGTTGCTTTGCTCGGGGCGGCGGTGATAGCGCGACCCAGCCGCGGGGATAAACCCCGCGGCTCGCTTCTAATCCCTAATCCCCAATCCCCAATCCCTTTCCTTCACCGCGTTCCGTGCGCGTGGTAATCGGCGTTGGCCAGGTAGTCCATGACCTTGTGCGCGTGCTCCCAGACCTCGCGCATGAACGTCTGGTGGATGGCGTTGCGGACGGCATCTTTCTGCGCGCGGCCCAGCCCGGCCCGGCCGACCACCGCGTTGAGGATGCGGTCGTCGTTGCGATCGAGGTTGGTCAGGGCCCAGCGATCGGCCAACTGGTAGACGGCGAGGTCATCGAGGCAGAGTCCGGCGTCGGTCATTTTCAGCTTCAACTCGACGAGCTTGAAATTGCCCTGCGAGGGGAGTTGGTCGGGGTTGAGGGTGGCGCTGATGAAGCCGAAGTCCGTGTGGAGCATCCAGCCGCGGCCGTTGTTTTGCCAGGCGGCCGCCAGGTCGGTGTCGCCGCAGATCAGGTAGTGCGACTGGCGATCTAGCCGCGCGGGGGCATCCAGGGGAGGTAGCTTATGCGCCTCGACCGTGTGGATGCGAGGCTCGGGCGTTTCTGGGCGGGCAAGGGGGGCAGCCCCCGGGGCGGCGGCGGGGACTTCAACGGCGGCGCCGCAGGCGGGACAGGGCATGGTCCGGCCGGCCGAGTCCTCTTGGGCCGAAAGCTTGCTGCCGCAGCCGGGGCACAGGCACGCGATCATGGCTCGGCCTCCCCAAGGGCGTGGATTGGAAAGCCACCAGTAGGGTAATGAATTACCCGGGTCTTGTCAAGCGCCGCGCTGGGGGGCCGGTTGCAGGTGTTGTCGGGAACAAATAGAATAATTCGGTCCCACGGCCAAGCCAAACCTTGCCGACGGGGACAGATCGGTTTCCTCCGGGCGTCGAAACGAACCGAAGCCATGGTGAGGAGTTGGAAAGCGTGGCGCATTTAACGCACTTGGATTATCTGCCAGGGACCTTCTTCGGCCCCTCGACCCTGGTCGAGGTGGTGCGGCACCGTGCCCGCAACCAGCCCAAGGACACGGCCTTCATCTACCTGGTCGACGGCGAGACGCAGCAAGTTCGTTTGACCTACGAGGAGTTGGACCGCAAGGCGCGGTCGATCGGGGCCTGGCTGGAGTCGCTGGACCTAGTGGGGCAGCGGGCATTGTTGCTCTATCCGGCCGGGCTGGACTTTGTCGCCGGATTTCTCGGCTGCCTGTACGCGGGGGTGGTGGCGGTGCCGGTCTATCCGCCCCGGCGGAACCGCTCGCTGGAACGCATCCAGGCGATTGCCGACGACGCCGAGGCCAAGGTGGCACTGACCACCGACACGGTGCTGGGCCGCATCGAGGCGCTGATCGACGAGACGCCGCACTTGAAGGAGCTTTCCTGGCTGGACACCTGTCACCTGCCCGAGGGGCTGGACGAGCGCTGGCAGTTGCCCGACATCCACGGCGACACGCTGGCCTTTCTGCAATACACGTCGGGATCGACGGGCACGCCCAAGGGCGTGGTGCTGAACCACGCCAACCTGGTGCACAATTCGGCGTTGATTTCCCATGCCTTCGAGCACACGCGGTCGTGCATGGGGGTGTTTTGGCTGCCCAGTTACCACGACATGGGGCTGATCGGCGGCATTTTGCAGCCGCTCTACATCGGGCGCCCCAACGTGCTGATGTCGCCGATGACGTTTTTGCAGAAGCCCTATCGTTGGCTGTCGGCGATCTCGCGGTTTGCGGCCACGACCAGCGGCGGGCCGAACTTCGCCTACGACTTGTGCGTGCAGAAGATCACCGCCGAGCAGCGGAAGACGCTGGACCTGAGCCGGTGGACGGTGGCCTTCAACGGCGCCGAGCCGGTGCGCGCCGAGACGCTGGATCGCTTCAGCGAGGTCTTCGAGCCCTGCGGCTTCCGCCGCGAGGCGTTTTATCCCTGTTTCGGCCTGGCGGAGGCGACTTTGATTGTTTCCGGCGGTTACGTCGCCAAGCCGCCGGTGGTGCGCGACTTCCAGGCCCAGGCCCTTGCCAACAACCGCGTGGTGCCTTCGGCGCCGGGGGCGGCCGGCGGGCGGCGGCTGGTCGGTTGTGGCGAGACGCTGCCGGACCAGAAGATCGCCATCGCCGATCCGGAAGACCTCACCACCTGCCCGCCGGGATGGATCGGCGAGATTTGGGTCCACGGCACCAGTGTGGCCCAGGGTTACTGGCGGCAGCCAGAAGCGACCGACGCCACGTTTCACGCTTACTTGAAGGACAGCGGCGAAGGGCCGTTTCTGCGGACCGGCGACTTGGGATTCATCGCCGACGGCGAGTTGTTCGTCACCGGGCGGCTGAAAGACCTGATCATCGTCCACGGCACCAACTACTATCCGCAAGACGTGGAACGGACGGTCCAGCAGAGCCACCCGCGGCTGCGGCGGGACTGCGGGGCCGCCTTCACGGCGGAACGGGACGGCCGCGAGGAATTGGTCGTGGTCCAGGAGGTGGAGCGTCACAAGAAGGCCGATTTCGGGCCCGTCTTCCGGGCGATTCGCCGCGCCGTGGCGGGCCAACACGATCTCCATCTGGACGCCATCGTGCTGGTCAAGGCGGGCAGCATCCCCAAGACCTCCAGCGGCAAGATCCAGCGTCATGCCTGCCGCCACGGCTACCTCAACGGGACGCTGGACGTGGTGGGCCGGTGGCGTGCCGGCGAGGCGCTGCCCGAGACCCGCGAAGCGGCCGAGGAGCCGCCGGCCGCCGCCCGCCCGCGGCGCGCGGGGCAGGCGGTGGACGCCTCCAAGAACGGCTCGCGGGCGGCCGGCAAGAAAGAAAAGCTCACGGAACTGGTGCTGGAAGAGATTCACCGCGTGGCCAAGGAGCGCGACGCCGGCCTGACCCTCGATTCGCCGATCATCGAGACGGGCTTGGACTCGCTGGAGCGGATGGAGATCCTCGCTTCGCTGGAGGAGCGCTTCGGCGGCCGCTTCCCCCCGGAACTCCTTCCCCAGTTGGAGACCGCCCGGCAACTGATCGACGCCGTGGAGCAGCACCTGGGAGTGGAGCCGCGCCAGCGGGCGCTCCCGCCCGCCGGCGAGCTTCCCGCCGAGACCTACCGCTTCGAACTCTTTCCCGAGTACCGCGAGCTCCGCCAGCGCTTGGACCTGTTGGCGGCGCCGGGGGTGGGCAATCCGTTTTTCAGCGTCCACCAGGGGATCACCAACGACCGCACCGTCATCGGCGGCCGCGAACTGATCAACTTCGCCAGTTACAATTACGTGGGGATGTCGGGCGACCCGGCGGTGTCGAAGGCCGCCAAGGAGGCCATCGACCGCTACGGCACCAGCGTCTCGGCCAGCCGCCTGGCGTCCGGCGAGAAGGACCTGCACGGCGAGTTGGAGCGGGCGCTCGCCGGCTTCCTGGGCACCGAGGCGGCCTTGAGCTTTGTGGGCGGACATTCCACCAACGAGACGGTCATCGGCCACCTCGTCGGCCCCGGCGACCTGGTCCTGCACGATGCCCTGGCGCACAACAGCATCATCCAGGGGGCGCTGTTGTCCGGCGCGCGGCGGCGGCCCTTTGCGCACAACGACCACGCGGCCGCCGACGCCCTGCTGGCGCAATTCCGCCACGAGTATCGCCGCGTGCTGATGGTCATCGAAGGCGTCTACAGCATGGACGGCGACATCCCCGATCTGCCGCGGTTCGTCGCGGTGAAGAAGCGCCACAAGGCGCTGCTGATGATCGACGAGGCCCATTCGCTGGGCGTGCTGGGGCGGCGGGGACGCGGCATCGGCGAACACTTCGGCGTTCCGGCCCGCGACGTGGACGTCTGGATGGGGACGATGAGCAAGACGTTGGGCAGTTGCGGCGGTTATATCGCCGGCGGCAAGGAACTGATCGAGTACCTGAAGTACACGGTGCCGGGTTTCGTGTTTAGCGTCGGGCTGCCCCCCGCGGGGGCCGCCGCCGCGCTGGCGGCGTTGCGGCTGTTGGAAGCGGAGCCCGGCCGGGTGGCCCGGCTGCGGGACAACGCCCGGCTCTTTCTCACCCTGGCCCGTGGGCGGGGGCTGAATACCGGCACCAGCCAGGATTCGGCGGTGGTGCCGGTGATCCTGGGCAATTCGCTCTCCGCCCTGCGGCTGTCGCAGGCGATGTTGGCCCGCGGCATCAACGTGCAGCCGATTCTGCACCCCGCCGTGGAGGAAAGCGCCGCCCGTTTACGCTTCTTCATCACCTCGCTGCACACCGAAGAGCAGATTCGCCACACCGTGGAGGTGCTGGCCGAGGAGTGGGAGAAACTCGGCCGGCAACCGGTCACTCAAGCGGCGGGCGGTTAGCGGTTGAGCTCGACGCCGATGTTGACGCCCTGCATGAAGACCGTCTGCTGGTTCTGGCTGCTGTTGATGCTCATGGTGGGCAAGGCGTAGTTCACCATGTCCGACGCTCGGCCGATGCCGCCCATGACGATGCCCGTCCAGCCGACTTTCATCGAGATCAACCGCGTCAACTGCACGTGGCCTTCGATGCGGAACTCGCCCAGGGGCGTGAACGTCGTCTGGTGGTCGGAGCTTGCGAAGGCGTTGTCCGGGACCACACTGGTTATCATCGCCCCGTACTGACGAATATCCTGGCAGTTGACGCCGGCCATGAAGCGGGCCTCGCTGGAGAAGGCCAGGCGGCCGAACTGCTGATAATAGCGGGCGCCGACTTCGGGTCCCGTGATCCGGTTCCGCACCGTGGTGTCGACGGCAGTCTCGATGCCCGTGGCCGGGAGGATCAGGCCCTGGACGCCCGTGAAGTTGAACTCGTCGTCAAACCGCACGTAGCGGCCGCCGGCCATCCACATCAACTGGCCGCCGTTGGAGAACTGGTGCTGGCGATACGTGTACAGGGCCTCGATGCCGTCGGTCTCGGTGCGATTGGAGACCGTCGTGTGAATAAATACCGGGTCTATGTAGGTGCGTGTTGGGGGGAACATGTTATCCTTGAAGACCACGTAGACATGGTCCCCGTAAATGATCTGCGTCTGGCAGTTGAGTTCGAAGGTGTCGACCAGGAAGCCGTTGTGCTCGTCGGTGTAACCGAATTCCAGCCGGTCGCCATCCTTTTGCTTGGCGCGGAAATTGCCGGTGTCCTCCGTGCTGGTGTTGATCGCGTTCGCAACCAAGGGCTCCTGCACCTGCCCCGGCACGCCGATGGTCGTCTTCTTCGGGGCCGAGATGTTCCAGAAAATGCCGTCGAAGCTGAAGTAGAATCCCTCCTTCGGCGCGTTCCAGTCATCATAGGGCCGGATGTCGGCCGGATCGAACAATTGCGCGGCCGGCGCGTCATTCACCCCTTCCTGGGCCAGCGCGGGAAGTCCCGTCAACAAGAGGCACACTAAACCAGCCAACCCTGATGTCATGCGTTTCGGCCACATTATTCTTACCCTCGACCTGAGTTCAAATTGCATCCCAGAGCCCTTGCGCGGAGCTTCTGTGAACCGAGCGTGACGATTATATCGGACGTGCCGGTCGCGACAGTTGAGTAAGAAAGATAAACCTTGCCGAAAAAAACGGGAAATCCCGGCAGGATTATGGGATGAACCGGGAAGATGGGGATAACTGGGGGACTTGTGGCAGGGGGGATGGCGAAACAGAGGGATTAGGGATTGGGGATTAGGGATTAGAGAAGGGGACGAAGGAGACGCGGTTGCACGCTTGCGGTTTCGCCCTCTGCCTTCTCTAATCCCTAATCCCTAAGCCCCAATCCCTCCCTCAATACCGAACCACCCTCCGCAGTACCCAAATCCCCCATGCTGCCAGGAGGATGTTGCAAACCCAGACGGAGCACGGCGGGAGCAACCCTTCCTTGGCCAGGTGGATACATAACATCAGCAGAGGATAGTAGACAATGAGGATGGGGAGGAAGCAGAGGAAGAAACTGGTGAGGAAGTCGCGATTGCGGAAGCGGATGGCAATGGGCACGCCGACCCAGGCGAAGCAAAGGCAACTGAAGCCGGCGGACCAGCGACGAGGCGGTTCGGTGAGCAAGCGGTAGAGGAGACTTTGCTCCCCGCGCCGCTGATCGAGGCTGGAATCCCAGGCCGGCCCGGTCAGCCGGTCGAAGTCGCCGCAGAGCATCTGGTAGGCGGCCTGGGCGGCCATTTGCTGATCGCACCGCTCGATGGCGGCCTGCTGCTTGGCGACTTCCCCGGGAATCAATCGCATGGGGAGCCAAGAGGGGGGCCGGCTGGCGAGGTTGTTGGCCCGGCTGGCATCGGTCAAGGGGATCTCCATCCTGTAGGGATCATCGAACAATTCGCCGGTCAGCTTGCCCGCGTCGATCGTTCCTTTATGGAGCGTGATCCGGAGGGTGTTTTCGACGGCGTCGGCCTGGAGTTCGGCCCATTCCGCGGTGAGGGTCCTGGCGCCGGAGGTGCCGCGGGACTGGACGGAGACGATGGGCCGCAGCAGGCGCCGCCCCTCGACGCCCTTGACGTTGATGGCAAAATACGGGGTGTTGTAGCGGTGCTGCGAGCGGAGCACGCTGTAGATGATCTCGTCGATCGATCCGACCACGATCTGTTGCATGCCGTTGCGCCCCCAGGAGACCGCCAGGTCGTTGAGCCAGACGGTGACCAGGCTGAGGCTGGCGGCCAGGGCCAACGCCGGCCAGACCAGCACCATGGGCGAGATGCCCAGGGCCTTGGCCGCCACCACTTCATTGGCCCCCGACATGCGGGCGAAGACGCTGGTACATGCCAGCAGGAGCGTCACCGGCACGGTCATGCGCAACGCCTCGGGCAGGGCGTAGGGGATCAACTGCAAGACCTGGGCCAGCGGCAAGTCCTCCTGCTGGGCCTCCCGAATCACCACCACCACGACGAACAGCGTCGTCAGGCCGGTCAGCGAAATCAGGAAGACCTTGAGCAGCTCGCTCAGGACGTAGCGGGTCAGGATGCGCATGGATCGGTAGTTTCACCGCCGGCCAGCGACGGGTCAATATCAATCGCGCGGGCTGGCCTTCCCTGGCGGGTTCACCTTTACAGGAAATCGGCCATTCTCCATACTATTCTGCATCCGGCGAGGAGCGCGGCGCAATGGGGCCGGGGAGCGACCCGCACGCCATACACCAAAAGTGGGGGCGACAGGGATGGCTACGCTGTCGATGAATGAAACGACCACCTTCCGCTGGTCCTTCGAGGAGGACGTGGCCCGCTATGCCGCCGCCGGCATCCCGGCCATGGGGGTATGGCGACAGAAGCTCTCCGATTGCGGCCAGGGGCGGGGGCTGGAACTGCTGGCGCGCAGCGGCCTGAAGGTCTCCCATCTCTTGTGGGCGGGGGGATTTACCGGCAGCGACGGACGGAGCTATCGCGAGAGCGTGGAAGACGCCGCCGAGGCCCTCCGCACGGCGGCCGCGCTGGGGACCGGCTGCCTGGTGGTCTATAGCGGGGCGCGGGCGGGCCATACCTTCAACCATGCCCGACGCCTCCTCTGCGGCGCACTGCGAGAACTTATTCCCCAGGCGGCCCAAGCGGGAGTGACCTTGGCCCTGGAACCCATGCACCCCGGCTGCGCCGAGAACTGGACCTTCCTGACCACGCTGGAGGAGACCTTGGCCATGCTGGACGCGGTGGCCAGCCCGCAGGTGAAGATGGTCTTCGACACCTATCACTTGGGCCAGGAGCCCGGCATCGTGGCCCGCATCCCCCAACTGGCCTCCCAGGTGGCCATCGTGCAGTTGGCTGACGCCAAGCACGCGCCCTGCGGCGAGCAGAACCGCTGCCGCCTGGGCGAAGGGGTCATTCCGCTCGCGGGAATCGTGGCGGCCCTGAAGGCCGCCGGCTACGACGGTTACTACGACGTCGAGTTGCTGGGCGAGGAAATCGAGACGATCGACTACCAATCGTTGCTGGAGCACGCCAAGACCGCCTTCGCCCAGTTAGTGGAAGAGAAAAGGGATTAGGGATTGGGGATGGTGGAAAGAATTCGGAATTCGGAAGGCGGAATTCGGACGGTGGGGCGGGCGGTGGTTCGTCCGAATTCCGCCTTCCGAATTCCGAATTTGCCTAATACTACAGCGCAGCTTGTGAATATGGGTAAACGTCCTTGATGTAAGTCCTTATTCCAAGAGGAACCACACTTACCCATTTTGAAAAGCTGCGCTGTAGTACTAATCCCCATGCTTGAAATTTCCCCCGACCTTCGCATCCCCTTGCGGGAATTCCAATTCACCTTCGCCCGCAGCAGCGGGCCGGGCGGCCAGAACGTCAACAAGGTCAGCAGCAAGGCCACCTTGCGCTGGGGGGTCCTGCTGAGCCCCAGCCTCCCCGAGCCCGTGCGGGCGCGGTTGCTTCAGCAGTTGGGCAGTCGCGTGACGGCGGGGGGCGAGCTGCTGGTCACCAGCCAGCGGTTTCGCGACGCGGGCCGCAACGTGGCCGACTGCCTGGAGAAGCTGCGGGCACTGGTGGCGGCGGCGGCCCAGCCCCCGCGGCGGCGGCGGCCGACGCGGCCCACGCACGGCTCGGTCCAGCGGCGGCTGGCCTCCAAGCGGCGGCGGTCGCAGGCCAAACAGCGGCGACGCCCCGGGGACCCCGGCGAGGGCTAGGCGGCCCGGGGCCCGCCGCCGGTGGTGCCCCGTCGGCCATCGGCTATAATAGCGTCTGTGACGGAACCTCCCCGGCAACTTGATGGGATTTCATGTCCGAGCATTCCGAGCACCAGGATATCGACTTCATCTTTCGCCAATGGCCCTACCAGGTGGGGGTCATCAGCGCGCGGCTGATCCGCGCCCACGACGGCCGCGAACTGCTGCAAATGCGGATCGAGATGGGCGTGCTGCAAATGGAGACCACGGGCCGGCCGGACGGGGAACGACCCCAGGGCAAACAGACTTACCTGGAATGGCTCCAGGAGCAGGCCGCCGCCGAGGGCCCGGCGCTGGTGCTCTCCGACGAGCAGCGATTCGAGATCGACCGCGAGTTTCTCCAGTTCTACCAGCGGCGGATTTGCTGCCTGGCGTTGCGGGAGTTTCCCCGCGCGGTGGCCGACGCCGACCACACGCTGGCGATGATGGATTTCGTGGCCGCCCACTGCCCCGAGTCGCCCTGGACCATCTCCCACGAGCGCTATCGGGCGCTGGTCCACTTCCATCGCGCCCAGGCGGCGGCCATGACGGCCCTGGAACGCTCCACTCCCCAGGCGGCGGTCGAAGAGATCAACGCCGGGCTGGCCAAGCTCCGCGAGGTGCTCCCCCGGCTGGAAGACACCGAGCAGGTCGAGGACGACGAGTTGATCACGCAACTGGTGGAGCTCAAGGAGTCGCTGCGCAAGGAGTACCAGCTGGGGCCGACGCTGACCGAGCAGCTTTCCGAGGCGGTGGCGGCCGAGGAGTACGAGCGCGCCGCCCGCCTCCGCGACGAGATCGCCCGGCAACAACGCAAGCCGATGGTCTGAAGGCGGGGCGTGCGCCGCCCGCCCTACGCCTGCTGTCGGCGCTCTCGCTTCCGGCCCTCATGGACCTGAGCCATGATTTGGTCCCAGTAAGGGTCGTCCGCCAAGGCCCCAGCCGTGCGGCGGATTCCCTCACCCGACGTTTCTTCGGCACACGACAGGGAAAGCACGACCTGGACCTTCTGGCCTTCACCGACGCCGGGATCGTCCAGCAACTGGATCGTCCTCCCATGGACCACGCCTTCGATAATTTTGTTCACGACCAGTCCTCGCACCTTTGGCCTTGAGCCCCGCCCGGCGGGCGATTGCTCTCTACTATCAATTATACCCCGGCTGATGCCGCCTGCGATAGGCGGCCGGGAAGAGGGGACCAACGCAAGGGGCGTAGGTTATCCTTCAGTATAACGAATCCGCAGCCCCACCTCTTGGCAACGGCATTGCGGAAGCTCTTTCACGCAAAGGCGCCAAGGCGCGAAGCCGCAAAGGACCAGGAAGCGACAGCGAACTGAAAACCCGCGCGGCAAGCCGACCTTGCCTCGCTTCCTTTCCGTACCTTTGCGCCTTCGCGACTTGGCGCCTTTGCGTGAGATCCTCTACCCACGAGCCGTGCGATCTCACGCAGGTTATGCTGCAGGCTCGCGCCGCGCGGCCGGAATCATCAGGGCGTTTTCTGCCCCGGCAGTTCCGCGGCCGTCGGCGCGGGGAGGGTCACGTCGTGGACCAGGAGCTTTTCCTTGCCGACGAAGTAGGTGTTGAAATCGGCCACGACCAGGTTGTAGGCCGCTTCCTTGGGGCCGCGCCCCACCTGGCTGACCGTCGCGGCGCCCGCCACCTTGTGCAGTGGCATGGGGGCGTCGAGCTTCGAGGCGTGGACCCAGCCGCGGCCGGGCACCCAGAAGCAATGCCCCGACGTGCAGACCAGGCGGTCCTCGCCGGCGATGACCGTGACCAGGTCGGCCGGCGGGGCGACGGTCGTGCGCAGCACGGCCTTATAGGCCAGCTCGCCCGTGGCGGGGTCCTGCGCGAGCACCAAGTCGCCGACGGCGATGCCCTCGACGGGCCGGGGCCCGTCGACGGTCCACACCGGCGTGCCCGCCGCAAAGCAGGAATGCGCCCCATACATCGGCCCGAACGACGGCCCGTTCGGCTGTCCATACGGCAGCATATAATCTACAAAGGTGTAGGTCTGGTTCGTCTGGACCACGGGTTTGTCGCCGTAGCGCATCTCATTGTAGTTGTCCCACCAGTCCCACCAGGTCTTCGCATCGGATTCGAGTTGCTGGTCGGTGATGTCGTTGAGCGCCTCGGCGATGGGCGCGTTCACCTTGCTTGCGCGGTCGTTGTATTCCTTGGCGTCCTTCTGCCGGTTCAACACGGTTTCGTAGACGCGCGTAAGGGAATTCGCCCTTTCCGTGGCGCGCCGGTCGAGGACGCCGACGGCGCCGGGCCGAAACGTCGCGTCGACGGACGATTGCTCGATGACGTCTCGCTTCTCGCGCGTCAATTGCTGCTTCAAGGCCGCGGTGCCGTCGGTGTTGTAGGTGACGTTGGTAACGGCGTCGATCCGGGGCGCCATGGCGGCGAGCATGGCGGGCACAAACTCGCCCCAGGGCCGCGATTTCAGCGGCCTGATCGCCGCTTGGCGAGCCGCGTGATACGGTGAGAAGATCGCCAACCGCGCCAGCGCGTGCGTGGCCTCGGGCCCGTCGATCTTGCCCAGCGTCTCCACCGCGAGCAGCGCGGTGGGTTCGCCTTCCTCCGTGAGCACGTTTTCGATGGCCGAGACGGCCGCCGGGACGGCGAGCGACGCCAAGTCCGCGCGGGCCTTCTCGCGCCGCTGCGAGTCCGAAGCGGCCAACGCGCTGCGAATCTTCTTCACCTTGGGCATCCACTGCGCATACTCGCTCTTGAGCCGATTCTGACGCTGGATGTCCGTCGCGGTGCACCATGCTTTCCCCACGCGCTTGTAGCCGAGGCGGGCGCGGGCGGCCGTGTTGTTCGGCTCGAGTTGGACGACCCTGGTGAAGTGGGCGCGGGCCTGCTCGGTCAATTTCCGGTCGCTGCACCACTGGCCGAGCCGGAACTGGTCCACCACCTTGTCGGCGTACTTCGCGCGGAGCCGCAGATACTCCTGGTAGTTCTTGTCGGTCGCCAGGAGCTTCGAGGCCTCCTCGGCCTTGACCCAGCCGCCGCCCAGCGTCACCTGCCCGGCCAGCCAGTGGGCCGCCGGCAGATCGGGCGAGCGGGCCAGCGCCTCGTGCGACCAGCGGGCGAAGTCCCCGCTGCGGCCGTCGCTCTCCGCCCCCAGGGCCTCTTGGACCAAATCCGCCGCCGAGAGCGTCGGTCCGCCCAGCGGCTCTGCGGCGCAGATGGGTGAAAACAGCGACAGTCCCAGCCAGGCTGTCGCAAGAGCGCCTGCCAGGAGCAGGCATCCGGGACCAAGACGAACCGCCGTCTTCCGCGCATGCGGCCACGTAGACATCGCATCCTCCTCTCTGCCCTGTTCTGTTCCGGAAGGGACAGTCCTAATTCGGGCGCCACGCGTGGCGTGGTCGCGCGAAAGTTGCCGCCGTCCCCCTGGCCTCTTCCCGTCATCCTAACCCTTTTTTTAACGGAAACAAGAAGGGTTACTGGAGTGGGAGGGCCAGTGTGAGGTAGGGGGGGTACGGACCGAGTGGCCGCCCCCGCGAGAAGCGCCCGGACAATCTCCGAACTTTCTTGCCGATCAAGGCGATCTGTCCCCCGGCGAATGGCCCGTCAATGCCGCCGGCGGCCGCGACCATTTTTTTCTCGGGGGGGCTTCGCCGCAGGCCGCGATTTCCGGCCGGTGGCCGCCAGCAGATCGGCGGCCAGGGCGTGATGGGGATCACGCTGCAGCACGCTTTGCAGGAGCCGGCCCGCGCGGGCCTTCTGGCCCAGCCCCAGCCGGGCCTGGGCCTGGAGAAACCGGGCCCCGATCGCCTGCCGCAACGCAAGATCGTCGTCGAACAGCAGCATCGTGGGCAGCGAGGTGGCGAAGTAATCGATCTTCACCTCCGCGTGCTCCAACTCCTCGGCATAGGCCAGCAGGTCGGCCAGCAGCCGCTTTGCCTTGCCCTTGCGGCCGAGTTGCTGCCAGGCCAGCGCGGCATAATAGGTCATGGCGGAGAAGGGCCGGACGCTCATCTCCTCGAAGTCGCCCTGGGAATTGGCGGCCGCGAGCCAATGTTGCCCCACGGCGGACTTTTCGCCCAGGGCGGCCCGCGCGCAGCCGAGCCAATACTGCACGTCGGCCTGGTTGGCCAGCAGGTGCCGTGCCTCGCCGAGATTCTGCGGCACCGCGGCGGCGGAGAGAAAATGGGCCAGGGCGGCGGCGGCCTCCCCATCGGCCAAGGCGATGCGGCCCAGGATCAAACGGCTGCGAACATACTGCCCCAACGCCTGGCCCTCGCCGCCTTCCCAGGGCTGAAACTTTCTTCCGCTCAAAAGCGCCAGCGCCTCCTCGTGCCGGCCGGTCTGGTTATAAAGGGCGCAGATCTCGACGGTCAGATCATCGCGGCGCGCGACCAACTCCGCATGACGTTCCAACTCGCGGAGCCGCTTGGCCGGCCGGTCCCCCAGCCGCTTCCAGAGCTGATCGCGTTCGTAGAGGATGCGTGCGCTGGCCGGGTCGGCGCGGAAGGCCTTCTCATAGGCCGCCCGCGCCTTGGCCGGCCGCCGCCGCACGTTGAAGTAGCCAATGCCCAGGTTCCGCCAGACCAGGGCGTTGTGCGGGTCGAGCCGGGCACTCCGCTCCCATAGCGCTATGGCCTCTTCGTGGCGGCGACGATCGTAGAACAGGTTGCCGAGGTAGTAGGGCGCCCGCGCGTCGTCGGCCACGCTGTCCGCGGCCGCCTGGAGGACGGCGATTTCCTCGAGCCGGGCGGGGAAGCAGTAGTCGGGCGCGAGGGCCGACGCCCGGCGATAGCAGGCCTCGGCCTGGGCCTGGTCGCCCAATCGCTGGTGGAGCCAACCCAGGGTGTAGTCCACCAGCGGTGCGGCGCCCCAGCTTTGCGTGGGCAGCGCCGTCGATACGCCGGCGCCATCCGCGGCGCCCAACAGAGCGACGGCCTCGGCGTAGAGCCCGGCCCGTGCGTAGTCATGGGCCAGGTCTAACAGCACTTGGAGGTCGCAGGTCATGGGCTCGCCGGCAAGCTGACGTGCCCACCAGTCCAACGGGTCCATCGCAAGGGTGTCGGCCAGGGACCGTTGGGCCTCGGCCTGGCGGCCCAGCTTGCGGAGCACGACGCTGCGCAGGTCGCGGACGCGGAGGTTATCGCGATCGCGGCCCAGCGCGCGGTCGAGGTGCTCCAAGGCCGTGGCCCAGTGACCCCGGCGGCAGTCCATTTCCGCCAAGGCATGGTAGCCGGCGCCGCTCCAGGCCTGGTTCCAGGTCGCCTTGGAGAAGGCGGCGTAGGCATCCGCGAAGAGGTCGTCGGCCGCATCCCCCGCGTCGATCTGGTGGCGGAGGCAGAGGCCCAGGTTGTAGAAGGGCTCGCCGTCGTAGGGGTTGGCGTTGTGGCCGGTGAGGCGCTGGATGGCGCGACGGAAAAAGGGCTCGGCCAGGCGGAACTCGCCGCGGCGGAGGTGCCAGAGCCCCAGCGCGTTGTTCGAGCGGGCGTCGAGGGGGTCGCGCCGCAGCGCCTCGCGCCAGTAGGGCGTCGGCCAACGGGTGGCGTGGCGATACTGCTCCAGGTGCAGCCCGACGAGATAAAGCTCGTCGCTGCTGGCGATCTCCTCCGGCGGCGGCGGTTCCTGGGCCGGCGGCGGTCCCTTTGGTTGACCAGGCACCGACGGCCGGTAGCCGAGGATCTGCTCGCCGTGGCAGTCCAAGACCTGCGCCACGAGTTCTGTCGGGGATAGCCCCGGCGGCAACTCGATCGCCTCGATCAGCGGCGCCCCCGGCAGAATATCGCGCGTGAAGCGGGCCAACTGCGCCCCGGTCGCCGCGGGATCGCCCCCGTCGCTGTCGGCGCGCGCGAGCGTGACCGACGCCTGCGGCAGCGGCGCCGAGACCGCCACGCCCAGCCGCACCGTGCGGCCCGACGCTTGCAGGCTCAGGGCCGCCTGGCGATTGGCCGCCTGCGCCGGGCCGATCTGCTGGATGGGATACCAGTATTGGCTCCAGGTCTTGGTCTCGCCCGGCTGGAGGAAGGAGAAGTCGGGCTGGTTGTCGGTATACACGCCCGCCATCAGTTCCAGGTAGGGGCCGTCGCTGTCGGTGAGGTTGCGGTCCCAGGCGTAGCCGAACTCGTGGTTGCCCCAGGTCCACTGTTTCTTGCCGGGGGCGATGTGATGGTCGACGACGTGGATCACGCCTGCGCGGGCGAGGTGATCGTAGCCGCCGACGAAGTCTTCCCGCGAGCCCAGGGCCATATAGGAAGTGGGCACGGGGATGTTGGCATACCAGGAGAGGTCGTTGGGCGGGTAATCGGGGACTGTCCCAATTTTCGTGTCAACGAAAATGGGACTGTCCCCTTTGGCGCCGTCGACTCGTGCCGTGCCGCCGCAGTACGGGGGCCGGAAGTGGGCCGGCTGCTGGTCCGGCGGCACCCCCTCGCTGGCCCGCCGCCCATAGTCCACGCCGTAGTAGCGGCCCTGGCAGAGCGGATACTGGCTGATGGCCCGCCGGGCGTGGTCGGCCACCCAACGGACATCGCCCGGAAAGAACGACTGGTAGCCCTCGTGCGCCCGCACCGCCGCGTTGGCCCACCACAAGAACGTCTGCACCAGGGGCGTGCGGTTATAGACCCGCACCTTCAGCTCGACCAGCGCACGGTCCGGGTACAGACACACGCCGTGCATCCCCTTCATCCGCACCAACGGGTCATGGTCGCTGAGCCAGACGGTCTTCGAGCCGTCGGGGTGGTCTTCGACATGGAAATCCACCGGCAGGAAGGTGGCCGGACGATGGTGCTGCGGCCAATTGAACTCCACGCCGCCGGAGACCCACGGCCCCGCCAAGCCGACCAGAGCCGGCTTGATTACCGTCTGCCGGTAGATGAAGTCGTAGCCGTTGGTCTTGTCCTGGGCAACGTGGATGCGGCCGCCGATCTCGGGCAGCAGCAAGACGCGGAGATACTCGTTTTCCAGCCAAACGGCCTGCCAGGCGTGATCGGTCTTCGTCTCGGCGATCCGATCGGTGCAGGGCAGGGGATAGACCCGGCCGCTGCTCCCCTGGTAGACCCGGCGCTCTAGGAACATCGGGCAGCGCTCGGGCAGGTCGGGCAGATAGGTGGGGATCATCTCCTCGGTGATGCGGACGGTCACCGCGTCGTTTTGTGCCACGGATCTTCCTCCTCGGCCAATTTCCGACGGAACTCTCAGCGAGCCGCCGGGTTTAGCCGCGTTGGCGAGCCGCCGGGTTTATCCCGGCGGATGCGCCGGCGCTCTCCCGCGGCGTTTTCCGGCAACGCCACGCAACCGCCGGGATAAACCCGGCGGCTCGCTCGACGCAATGTGTCTACTCTTTGGCCGGGCAGAGGCGGAGCAACAGCACGCCTTGACCCGGCACCGGCGCGGAATACTGGCCCTCCAGGGTGCCCAAGTCCTTCTGCCGCCAGAGGTCGCGCCCGCGCTGCTTGCCGTGGACGCCCAGGTCGGACCACTTGGCCGTGACCGTGGTTTGCTCGTCGCCGCGGTTGAACAGTCCGACCGCCAGGCTGCCGTCCTCCAGGGGGCGGACCCAGACCTCGGTGTCGCCGTCCTTGGCCACGCGCCAGCCCGGCTTGCCCAGCGGGTCCTGGTCCACCTCGATGACCTCATCGTTGCAAAGGAGGTTGAGGGTGAAGTCATCCAGGCGGGTGATGTCGCCGGCGAAGATCAGCGGGGCGGCCACCAGGGCCCAGAGCGAGACGTGCGAATACTGTGCGCCGGGCGACATCCGGGTGCGTCCCGGGTTGAGGTAGCCCAGTTGCAGGTAGTCGGGGTCGTTCCAGCCGCCGGGGCCGCCGTACTTGTGGATTTCGTTCTTGGCATAATGGTCGAAGACTTCGCGGCCGATCATGTCGAACTGTCCGCTGGAGAAGCCGCGGCCGAGGTCGTCGGCGGTGCGCCAACTGTTGCCGCCCGCATCCTTGCCCCATTTCCACACTTCGGCGCCGCCGCCCTGGCAGAGGTTGAAGACGATGTCGCGGGGCTGCTTTTTCAGCAGTGCCGACATCTTGCGGTAAGGTTCTTGGCTGCCGGCCAGCCCCGGTGTCCTGGTGGAGTATGAGCACCAGTCGTACTTGAGAAAATCGAAGCCCCACTCGACGAACCGCTGGACGTCCTGCTCCTCGTGCTGAAAGGCGCCGGTGCGGCCGGCGCAGGTCGCCGGGCCCGGCGAGGTGTAGATGCCGGCCCGCAGCCCGCGGTGATGGATGTAGTCGGTCATGGCCTTCATGTCGGGGAAGCGGGCGTCGGAGATGACCTTGCCGGCGGCGTCGCGCGGGCCGGCCCAGCAATCGTCGATGTTCACATAGATATACCCGTGGTTGATCATGCCGCTGGCAACCATGGCGTCGGCGGCGTCGCGCATCACCTTGTCGCTCATGCCGCCGGTCCAGTAGTACCAACTGTTCCAGCCCATCTCGGGCGTCAGCGCCAAGGTGTCGCCGCAGACGATGGTGAACCCACGGCGGGCCATGCCCAGGGCGTTGGTCGCCTGGAACACCACCGCGTAGCGGCCGGGCTTGTCCAATTTGCCGCTGATGTATCCGCTGCGGGCGTCGACGCTCAGCCCGGCCGGCAGGTTTTCCACGGCGAAGGTCATGGGCCGCTGGCCGGTCGCTGGGATGGTGAAGAAGAAGGGCGAGCCGGGGCGGACGCCGAAGATCTTGGCGCCGTTGATGCGCGGCGTCAGCGGCGCCGGCGGAGTAAGGATGACTCCCTTCTCGAAGGGAAAGTCGATCGCCCGCGGCTTGGCGCCGCTGACCAGGAAATGGGCGTCGGCCCAATCGGCGTGCGCGTTGCCCGCGGTGTTGACGAGCTTTACCGCCAGGACGAGCGTCTTGACGCCCTTGATGTCGATGTCCACGGTCTGGGGCGGCTGGCCCAGCTTCATGACGCCGGACTGGAACAAGGTCTTGCCGTCGCCGGAGATCTTGAAGATGACACCGTCGCCCGCGCCCGCGGAGTCGTTGATGCCCACGGTGGCCAGGAAGCGGTCGGCGCCGCCGCCCAGATCGATCCACAGGGTGCTGGGGGCATGGGTGCCCACGCCGTGGGCGAAATGCCTTCCGGCCAGCACCAGCGGCGTCTTGGTGACCGAGTGGTCGATTTGAGGATCGCCCCAGCCCTGCGTCATTTTCTTCAGGTCCAGCGAGGTAAGCCAAACGGTTTCTGCGCCGCGCGCCGCCCGCGGCGCAGCGGCCAGCAGCAGGCCGAGGGCGAGGCTGAGGGCGAGACTCTGGGATGCAACTCTCATGGTGACGTTACTTTCTCTTGTGTTTGGTTGCCCCAATTTGCCAACCTCCCCATCATAAGCCAGGCGACATGGCGGGGGAAGGTGGCGAGCCGCCGGGTTTAGCCGCGTTGGTTTATCCCGGCGGATGCGCCGGCGCTCTCCGGCGGCGTTTTCCGGCAACGCCACTCAACCGCGGGGATAAACCCCGCGGCTCGCGTCTACTCCTTGGCTGGCCAGAGGCGGAGCAACAGCACGCCTTGACTCGGCACCGCCGCGGAATACTGGCCCTCCAGCGTGCCCAAGTCCTTCTGCCGCCAGAGGTCGCGCAGGCGCTGCTTGCCCTGGAGCCCCAGGTCGGACCACTTGGCCGTGACCGTAGCGGCCATTTCGCCGCGGTTGAACAGTCCCACCGCCAGGCTGCCGTCCTCCAGCGGGCGGGCCCAGACCTCCTGGTCGCCGTCCTTGGCCACGCGCCGGCCCGGCTTGCCCAGCGGGTCCTGGTCCACTTCGATGACCTCGTCGTTGGAGAGGAGGCTGAGCGTGCAGTCGTCCAGGCGGGTGATGTCGCCGGCGAAGATCAGCGGGGCAGCCAGCAGGGCCCAGAGCGAGACGTGGGCATACTGCGCGTGGGGTGAGAGCCGGGTGCGTCCCGCCCAAAGGTAGCCCAGCAGCAGGTAGTCGGGGTCGTTCCAGCCGCCGGGTCCGGCATATTTGTGGAGTTCGTTCTTGGCATAGCGGTCGAAGACCTCGGTGCCGATCATGCCGAACTGTTCGGCGTAGAAACCGCGGCCGAGGTCGTCGGCGGTCCGCCAACTGTTCCCCCCCACTTCCTTGCCCCACTTCCACACGTCGCCGTTGCCGTACTGGCAGAGGTTCAGCACGATGTCGCGGGGCTGCTTTTTGAGGAAGGCCGACATCTTGCGGTAAGGTTCTTGAATGCCGGCCAGCCCAGGGCCGGTGGCCGCGCACGTGCACCAGTCGTACTTGAGGAAATCGAAACCCCACTCGGCGAATCGCTGGGCGTCCTGCTCCTCGTGCTGATAGGCGCCGGTGTAGCCGGCGCAGGTGCTTGGCCCCGGCGAGGTGTAGATGCCGGCCCGCAGGCCGCGGTGATGGATGTAGTCGGTCATTGCCTTCATGTTGGGAAAGCGCGAGTTGGACATGATCTTGCCGGCGGCGTCGCGGGGGGCGATCCAGCAATCGTCGATGTTCACATAGATGTACCCGTGGTTGATCATGCCGCTGGTGACCATGGCGTCGGCGGCGTCGCGCATCACCTTGTCGTCCACGCGGCTCTGCCAGAAGTACCAACTGTTCCAGCCCATTTCGGGAGTCAAGTTCAAAGTGTCGCCGCAGACGATGGTGAAGGGACGCTGTGCCTCGCCCAGGGCGTTCCGCGCATGAAACACGACCGCATAGCGGCCGCGATTGTCCAACTTGCCGCTGATGTAGCCGGTCTGCGGATTGATGCTCAGCCCGGCCGGCAGGTTTTCCACGGCAAAGGTCATGGGACGCTGGCCGGTGGCGGGAATCGTGAAGAAAAAGGGCGAGCCGGGGCGAACGCCGAAGATCTTCGCCCCGTTGATCCGCGGCGTCGGCGGCGCCGGCGGGGTCAGGACATATCCCTTTTCGTAGGGGAAATCGATCGTCCGCGGCTTGGCGCCGCTGACCAGAAAGCGGGCGTCGGCCCAGTCGCCGTGGGGACAGGCTCCGTTGCCGACGTAGTTGACCACCAGGCCCAGCGCCTTGACGCCTCGGACGTCGAGGTCCACGGTCTTGGGCGTCTGGTCCCGCTTCAGGGTACCGGATTGAAAGAGCATCTTGCCGTCGCCGATGATCTTGAACACGACGCCGTCGCCCAAGTCGTGCGCGCTGTCATCGACGCCCAGGGTGGCCAGAAAGCGGTCGCTGCCGCCGGCCAGGTCGATCCACACGAC
Source organism: Thermoguttaceae bacterium (assembly GCA_052139835.1). Lineage (GTDB taxonomy): Bacteria > Planctomycetota > Planctomycetia > Pirellulales > Thermoguttaceae > JBKQVT01. Next base: position 374 of record JBKQVT010000152.1, on the reverse strand, counting down.
GCTGGGGGCGTGGGTGCCCACGCCGTGCGCAAAACGTTTCCCGGCCAAGCTGAGCGGCGTCTTGCTGATCGAGAGGTCGACCTGGGGCGTCCCCCAGCCCGCCGTCATCTTGCCCATGTCCAAAGAGCCGAGCCGAACGGTTTCGGTCCCCCACGCGGCGCGGGGCACCGCGGTCAGCAGCAAGAAGGCGGTCAGGCTTACGGCGAAACTCTGGGCTGCAACTCTCATGGTGATCTTCCTTTCTTTCGTGCTTAGTTGGGCAGCGCCACTTAGCGTGATGATAGCATGGACAAGTGCTGTTGTGTACTGGCTTTAGGAGCGGGCCGCGGAATTGCGGTTCCCATGGGGGCAAAAAAAGACGATCCTCCGCGTGT
>JBKQVT010000151.1:0-3659 GCA_052139835.1 Thermoguttaceae bacterium | reverse complement strand
GCAGCGGCGACATCCTGGGCACGGAGGTAAAAATCAACGCCGATCATTTCACGCCGGTGGACAAGGACCAGATCCCCACTGGCGAGGTCCGGCCGGTCAAGGGAACGCCGTTTGATTTCACGGCCCCGCACACTATCGGCGAGCGGATCGAACAAAAGGACGAGCAACTGCTGATGGGCGGCGGATACGACCACAACTTCATCATCAACAAAAAGTCCCCCGGCGAGATGACCCTGTGCGCTGTCGCCCGCGACGCCGCCGGCAGCCGGACCATGGAGGTGTTCACCACCGAGCCGGCCGTGCAGCTTTACGTCGGCAACTTTCTGGACGGCAAGAACATTGGCAAGGGGAACAGGCCTTATGGCCGGCGCAGCGGTTTTTGCCTGGAGACGCAGCACTATCCCGATTCGCCGAACCACCCGGACTATCCCACTACGGTCCTGAAGCCGGGCGAGACCTACAAAGAGACCACCGTGCACAAGTTCAGCGTGCAGAAGTAGCGTCCCCGGTGTCCCAACCGCGAAGCGGTCGCGTAGCACAGCCCCGGGGTTGCCGCGCAGCGGCTACCCCGGGGGATGACTTTGCACCCCGCAAAACATTATCCCTTCGGGCGAAGCGGCATGGGCCATCTTACCAGCTTGGATTTCGCGGTTTTCGGCGTCTATATCGGGGCCGTTCTGGCCCTGGGCGTGTGGGCGGTTCGCCGGGGCGTCCAGACCAAACGCGACTACTTCTTGGCCGGCGACAAGCTTTCCTGGTGGATGATCGGCGGCAGCATCCTGGCCGCCAACATCAGCAGCCACCACTTCGTCGGCATCATGGGCGTGGCCTACAAACGCGGATTCGTTGCCTTCAGCATTTGCTGGCCTTCGGTCTTCTACTGCTTTTCCTCGTTGCTGTTCGTCTTCCTGCCCTTCTACCTGCGGAACGGCTTCTACACCATGCCGGAGTTCCTCAACCGCCGCTACGGCACGGCGGCGCGCACGGCCTTCGGGGCCTTGATCCTGCTGACCTACGTCTTCGTGGAGATCGCCGCCGTGCTCTGCATGGGCGCCATCGCCGTACACGCGCTGTTGGGCATCTCCATGTTATGGTGCATCGTCGGCCTGGCCGTGCTGACCAGCATCTATACGATCACCGGCGGACTGCGGGCGGTGGTGTGGACCGAAATGTTCCAGCTCGTGGTGCTGTTGGTGGGCGGACTGTGCCTGACGGTCATCACGGTCCATGCCGTGGGCGGCTGGTCGGCGGTGATGAGCCACTCCCACGAGTGGCACTTGCTCTACCCCGCCACGGACCCCGACTTCCCCTGGACCACCTTGATCGGCGCCAGCCTGGGCATCGGGATTTTCTACGGCTCCGCCAATCAGTTCATCGTGCAGCGGGCCTTGGCCGCCAAAAACGAATGGCATGCCCGCATGGGCGTCGTCCTCGCCATGTACTTGACGCTGGTCACGCCGCTGGTCTACATCGTGCCCGGCCTGCTGGCGCCCCTGCTCTTCCCTCATCTCCAGCGCCCCGACGACGCCTTTCCCACCCTGGTGCAGAACCTCTTGCCCACGGGGATGGTCGGCCTGGTGATGGCCGGGCTGGTGGCCGCGGTGATGTCCCACATCTCCGGCGCCATCAACTCGTGCGTGACCATCGCCTGCATGGATTTCTATCTCCCCTATATCCGCAAGAATGCCAGCGAGGCCCAGTGCGTGCGCTTCGGGAAGATCACCGGCGTGGTGATCGTCGCCGCGGCGGTGGCCGCGGCGACGTTCATGATCCGATCCGAGCGGCCGATCTTCCTTACCCTGCTCAGCGTTTACGGCTACTTCGCGCCCGGCATCACCACGATCTTTTTGCTGGGCATCCTCTGGAAGAGGACCACCCGCGCAGGCGCCCTGGCGGCCGGCATCCTCACCATTCCGCTCTCGTTTCTCCTGGACTGGCTCACCGGCGGGCTGAAGATCCCCTACCTCGTCCCGCCGCCGCTGCCGCATGTCATCGTCACGCACCTGAGCCCCTTCATGAACCGCACCGGAATCGTCTTCTGGATCTGTATGACCACGGCCGTGGGGGTAAGCCTCTTCACGAAACCCGAGACCGAGGAGCGGCTCAAGGGACTGATTTGGAACAAGGAAAGCCTGCTACTCCCCGAGGAGCAGCGGGCACAAATGCGGGGCTGGCGGAATCCAATGTTCTGGGCGGTGATCGCCAATGCGCTGCTGATCTTGTTGTATATCCGCTATCACTAAGGGCTGAGGAAACCATTGCCATGACCGAGCAGCAGCGCTACGAAACAATCGATCTGCCCTTCTATCGATCCGTGCTGGCCCCCAAACTGCCGCCGGCGATTCTGGATTTCCACACCCACGTCTGGCGGCGCGACCAATGGCGCGACCCTCGGGCCAAGACGGCGCACTCCTCCGCCGAGGCCAGCGCCGGCGAGCCCGGCGGCGGCTACATGGCGACGGATGTGGAGTACGATGCCGACGACCTGCTGCGCGACGCCCGGCGGATGTTCCCCGACCGGCCTTACCACGCGGTCTGTTTTGGCAACCCGACCCCGGCCGGCGATACGGATGCCACCAACGCCTACGCCGCCGAGGCGGGGCGCAGGGAGGGTCTCTACCCGCTGCGGGTCACGGGCCGCGACCTGACGCCGCCCGACCTGCTCCGCCAAGAGATCCGCGGCGGCCACTTCTTCGGCTTCAAGGTGTTTCTCGGCTGGCTCGGCGATAACTACGGCAACATTCGCGTCGAGGAGATGATTGGGCCCGCCGAGATGGGTCTGGCCAATGAGCTGGAATTGGTGGTGCTGCTGCACGTCCCCCGCGCGGAGCGGCTGGCCGATCCCGACATTCAGCGGGGAGTCGCCGAATTGGCCCGCCGTTATCCGCGGGCCAGCATCGTATTGGCCCATTGCGGGCGGTGCTACCTTCCGGCGGAGATGCAGCGGGCGATCGCCCCGCTCCACGGCCTCAAAAACGTGTATTTCGACACCGCGATGGTCATGGACCCGGCCGTGTTGCGCATGGTCTTCGAGAACCTCGGCCCCCGCCGCGTCCTCTTCGCCACCGACCTGCCCGTGGCGGCCATGCGCGGGCGAAGGGTCCACGTGATGGACCATTGGGTCGACCTGGTGCTGGAGGGCTATCCGTCCAGCGCCTACCGCGTCGGGTTCGACGGGATGCGGGCAACCTTTATGACCTACGAGATCGCCTGGTCTGTCATCCTCGCGGCCGAAAGCGCCGGCCTCAGCCCGGCGGAGGCCCAGTGCGTCTTCTACCAGAACGGCATGGACCTGCTTGCCAAAGCCGGCAAGGACCCGTGATTTGCGGCAGGCAACGCCTTAGGGGCCAGGGGCGGGGGCCAGGGACCGGAAAAGTCCCCTCTCCCGACCAACCTTCGGTCGGTGCCCGGAGAGGGTCAGGGTGAGGGCCTTTCTCCCCTCTCCCCTTCGCGGGAGAGGGACAGAGGGTGAGGGCTTTTCTCCCCTCTCCCTTTCGTGGGAGAGGGGCCGGGGGTGAGGGCTGCCCCTGCCGTCATTTTGCATTTTTCACTTTCAGTAGTTTCTAACATTTTAGGCGGCATGGGCGAGGGCGCGTGCGCGAGGGAAACGGGCTTGAGGAGGTTTTGCAAGTTCTTCCAGACGCACCATGAACTGCGAA
>JBKQVT010000150.1:0-70870 GCA_052139835.1 Thermoguttaceae bacterium | reverse complement strand
GGCAAAGCAGTTCGAGAAAGTCCAACATCTTCTGAACAACCGCCCCCGAAAACGTCTCGGCTATCGAACGCCCCTCGAAATCCTCAGTTCCCGACTTCGTTGCGATTGAGACTTGACATCACCGTTGTTCCAGCCCGGCATCCGTGACCCTGCTGTCGCGAAGGTCCAGCGTGCGGAGCTGTGTCAATCCCTGTAGGTACTTAAGTCCGCCATCGCTGACCTTGGTATCGTAGAGGCGTAGAGTTTCGAGTCGGATCAATCCCCTCAGGTGTTGCAGCCCGGCGCCAGTGACGTTGGTCCCGTAGACGTCCAGCTCTTGGAGCTGGGACAATCCCTTGACGTGCTCCAGCCCCGCGTCACCGACCTCCGTGGCACTGACGTCTAGCAGGTTGAGCTGGGGCAATCCCTTGAGCTGTTTCATCTCGTCATCGTTGAAATCGCTTCCGAAAGCCCGAACATGCGTCACGTCCGCAAAAAAATCCTCCCCAAGCACGGTCCGCAGCCACCCTGGCGCTGATGGTTGTCTGAGTTCCCATGGGCTGCCTGCAACCCGGTAGCAGTCGTACTCTACCCTTCCTCGCAGCTTTTCGATTGCGCCCACCAGGTACCTTTGCTCCCTTGCCTTCTTCATCTCAGTCGCCAGCCAACTAAACGGCACGGCGACGACCACGACCAGCAGGAGCAGCGAGAGCATGCTGAACTGGAACCGCCATCGCAAGATCAGGGCGGCGAGAAACCAAAGGAACATCAGCAGCAGGGCCGCGCCCACGCTCGCTATGGTGACGAGCACCGTCCAGCCCTTGTGCTGGTTGAAGGGGAACCAGCGGAACCACGCCGACAAGAGCAAGAAGCCTTCCAGGGCCAGGAGGGCAACGACGCAGCGATCCGGCGTGAGGCGATACCGGCGGGGTCGGGCTCTTTCAGGAGCGTCGGTCATGTCCACAGTATAGCCGACTTTGCCCCCGGAAGGCAGGCGAGAACACGGGCAAGGCATGGGATCAAGACTTCCTTCTCCCTCCGGAACGCTAGGACATCATGGCGGGCCAAACCGCCACCGGTTCACAAGTTAAGGTGAACCTAAAGAAAACAAAACTGCCGCCCGACCAGCAAACCTTGGGCCAACTGCCCTTGTAGCGAGCCTCGGTCTTGGGTATAAAACTCACCCCAATAAGCGCGACTTCAGCACAGTCCCGCCCCCCTTCGGTTGCCTCGAAATCACCAGTCCGTTCTCCGTCTGCCGAGGACACATCCGTGGCCGCGATCATCCAGAGCCTTTGGATCGGCGAATCCTTGGGGCCGCTCCAGGAACTCTCGATTGCGTCCTTCCTTTTCCATGGGCATGAGTACCATCTGCACTGTTATCAGAAGATCGGCAATGTTCCCTCGGGAGTCGTTGTCAAAGACGCCGGCGAGACCCTGCCCGCATCCGCCATCTTCTCTTATCCCAGCGGCCCGGGATGTGGAAGCGTGGCGGCGTTCGCCAACCTCTTCCGCTACAAACTCTTGCTGGAAAAGGGTGGGTGGTGGGTCGACACCGATGTCGTCTGCCTGAGAGCATTCGACTTCGCGGCGCCGGTCGTCTTGGCAAGCGAGGCAACTCGGGATTCGTACAAAGTCACCAACGCGCTGATGAGACTTCCGGCGGGCCATCGCGTCGCCCGCCTCTGTTACGAGGCGGCCGACCGGGAGGATCCGCGCAAACTGACGTGGGGCATGACCGGGCCCAAGCTACTCACGCGCGTGGTTCAACAAACCCACGACCACGACGCGGTCAAACCACCGCTCGTCTTCTGCCCGATCCCTTATTGGCAATGGGAATCGCTCTTGGACGCCGACCCGGCCGCGTGCAACTCGCTGATCACAGCGGACACCTATGCGGTTCATTTGTGGCACGAGATGTGGCGCAGAAAGGGCATCCATCAACAACGGTCCGTTCCCCCCACGTCGTACCTCGCCCACCTCCGGCGCACCTATCAAAGCAAAGGCATTGTCGACGCTCTGCCACCGTCTGCTCTGGAAACGCAAGGCAAGGAATCGCGGCATCGCCATGCGTGGGGAATCGGGCGCCTGTTTCTCCGGCCCGCAGCCTGGGTCGGGCGGTTGCGGCAACGGCACGCGCGAGCCCTGGTGGGCAAGCCCGAGGTTCCGAGTCCTCGCCCTGACGGGCTCCCCATCCCTTATCTCGAAGTCCACGTCGCTCATTGCTGCAATTTGGCTTGCGAGAGTTGTGCGCACTACTCGAATCAGGGGCACTCGGGAATCGTCGGCCTTGCGGAGGCGGATCGATGGATGAAGCTGTGGAACCGCAGGGTCAGTCCGCGCATGTTTGGTCTGGTAGGAGGGGAACCGGCCATGCATCCCCGCCTGAGCGAGTTCGTGCGGCTGTCGCGAAAAAACTGGCCGCATGCGGAGTTGCAGTTGATCACCAACGGCATTCTCCTCGGCAGACACCCCGACCTGCCCGCCGCTCTGCGCGAGACCGGCGCCTGCCTCAAGATATCGATCCATCATCGTTCGCGGCCGTACCAGCAGCGACTCGAACCCGCGCTGGAACTGGCGGAGAGGTGGGTGGCGCAAGAGGGAATTCGGCTGGAATATGTGTACTCGTACCTGAAGTGGACACAAAGATACCATGGCTTCGGGTCCACGATGGCGCCCTTCGACGACAAACAGCCGAGGCTCAGTTGGGAAAATTGTCCGGCGAAGGGCTGCGTTCAACTCTTCGAAGGCAAACTCTGGAAATGCGCGCCGCTGGCGTACCTGCCGCTTCAGGCCGAGAAATATGACCTCTCCGACAAGTGGAAGCCCTATCTGGGCTACCGGCCGCTGCACCCCGACTGTACAGCAGACGAGATCGACGCCTTCTTTGCCAGGCAGGAAGAGCCCTATTGTGGCATGTGCACGAGCAGGAGCCTGCCGCTGGCGTTGCCTCTGCCGTTGGCTGCTCCAGCCCCTCGCGAAGCTGGCCGTCGGGCCGCCTAGCAGCCGAAAAGCCTTCGCCGTCCGGCAACAGCAGCATCAGGCGATCGGGCGTGAGGCGATGCCAGCGTGTTGGGGTTCGGGGGTAACCATGTCAGCGGAGGACCCGGCATTTCGGCAATGCCTGCCGGAGCTTCTTCACACCCTCAGCGGTAACGGGGGTGTCGCCCTGAAGCCACAGTTCTCCGAGTTGGCTCATTCCCTTGAGGTGTTCCAGCCCGGCGTCCGTGACTTTGGTGTTGACGAGCCGCAGCGTCCTGAGTTGGCGCAATCCCTTAAGGTGTTCCAGCCCGGCGTCGCCGACCTTCGTGTCGCAGAGGTCCAGCATTTCGAGCCGGGCCAATCCTTTGAGGTGTTCCATCCCAGGGCTGCTCACGTTGGTATATTGGAGGACGAGCGCTTGGAGTTGCGTGGATCCTTTGAGGTGTGCGAGCCCGGCGTCGGTGACCCGGGTGCTGATGATCCACAACTCCTTGAGTTGGCTCAGCCCTTGCAGGCGTTCCAGCCCGGCATCGCCGACCTTGGTCCCGCAGAGGTCCAGCATTTCGAGCCGGGCCAATCCCCTGAGGTGCTCCAGCCCGGCATCGGTGACCTGAGTTTGCGACAGCCACAGGCATCTGAGGTTCGTCAATTCCTTAAGCCGTTCCAGTCCGGCGTCGCTGACCTTGGTGCCTTGGAGCCCAAGCGCTCGGAGTTGCGTCAGTCCTTTGAGGTGTTCCAGCCCGGCGTCGCCAACCTTCGTGAGGCCGAGGTCCAGGGAGTGGAGTTGGGTCAAACCTTTGAGGTGTTTCAAACCGGCGTCGTCGATGCCCCGGAGCAGCAACTCTTGGAGCCGGGTCAATTGTCCGATGCGTGGCAACAAGGCATCGTCAAATCCCGGTTCCCTCAGACGGAAGACCTGCGTCACGTCCGCGAAGAAGTCGTCTCCCAGCAACTCGCGCAGCCACCGTGGTCCAGGCGGTTTTGACGTCGTATCGTGTTGATCATGCTGATAGTCATAGGCAACCTCCCCACCGGCCTTCTGAATCTCTTCCACCACTTCCCGCTGTTTCGTCGCATGCTTCCTCTCCGTCGCCAGCCAACTGAACGGGACGGCGACGACCACGGCCAGCAGGAGCAGCGAGAGAAGGCTGAACTGGAACCGCAGCCGAAAGAGCAGGGCGGCGAGGAACCAGAGGAGCATGAGCAGCAGGGCCGCGCCCACGCCGGCCACGGTGATCAGCACGGTCCAGCCCTTGTGCTGGTTGAAGGGAAACCAGCGGAACCACGCCGACAGCAGCAGGAAGGCTTCCAGCGCCAGGAGGGCAAGGACGGCCCGATCGGGCGTGATCCGATACCAGCGGGGTTTTTCGGCAGCGTCGGTCATGCCCATAGTATAGCCCGATCCACCCCCAAGAGGCAGTGGAGAACGACCACCGAAAGCCGTCGGGACGCAGGTTGCACCTTGTTCGCCCGCGGGCTATATTTCCCACAGTCCGCCCCCCCTCTCCCGAAGGGGCGGTAGCCGATTCTGGGCTGGCCGCGGACTCGGCCCCTCGGTTATATCCTCCATGAGAGCCCGCCTTGGTTAGTAGAATGAACCGTGTTCCGGCAGCGGAGGATTTTGCCAGCCATGACCAGTTCCATCGCCTTGGCGAAGTTTGCCGTCGCGGGCCCGGCGCGGGCGGCCGAGGCCCCGGCCGGGGCAGCCGCCCCGCCGGCCGATGCCCGCGGCGGATTGGCCACGCCGAGCTTCCTCGGCCTGCTGGCCACGCAGTTCCTCGTCAACCTCAACGACAACATGTTCCGCTGGCTGATCGTGCCCATCGGCAAGACCCTCCTGAAGCCCGAGCACGCGGACCGGGCCTTGTCGATGGGATTGGTCTGCCTCGTGTTGCCCTACATCTTTCTGGCGGCCCCGGCCGGCTACCTGGCCGACCGCTTCAGCAAACGCACGGTGATCGTCGGCTGCAAGGTGGCCGAGGTGGTGCTGATGATGCTGGGCATCGCCTCGATCTTGTGGGGGAACCTCTACCTGATGTACGGCGTGCTCACGCTGATGGGCGCCGAGGCCGCCCTCTTCAGCCCGGCCCGCATGGGCTGCCTGCCCGAAATCGTCCGCGCCGACCGGCTTTCGGCGGCCAACGGCTTGATGGGGCTGACGACCATCGTGGCCATCATCGCCGGCACCGTGGCGGGCGGCGTGCTCTTCGCACTGACCGGCCCCTGCGGCACGCAGTACTGGGGGATTTCGGCTGCCGCACTGCTGGGCGTGGCCCTGGCCGGCTTGGCCGCCAGCCTGTGCGTCGCCCCGCTGCGGGCGGCCAATCCCCGCCGGCCCTTCCCCTATAACGCCGTGGGCCAGACGTGCCGCGACCTGGCCACCCTGGGGGCCAACCGCGCCGTGCTGATGGCCGCCCTGGCCAGCGCATTCTATTGGTTCCTGGCCGCCGCAAGCCAAGTGAACGTCGATCGCCTGGCCACCCACGACCTGCACATGAGCCAGCAATATGTCGGCTACTTGCTGGCGGTGCTGGCCTTGGGCGTGGGCGCGGGCAGCGCTCTGGCCGGGGCCTGGTCGGCCGGCAAGATCGAGCTGGGCATGGTCCCCTGGGCCGCCGCCGGCATGGCCGGCAGCACCGCGCTACTGTTCCTGGCGCCGGCCGGCACGGGCAGCCCGCTATCCGCCGGCTACATCTGCTGCTGCGTGGGGCTGCTGGCCCTGGGCTTCTCCGCCGGCTTTTTCGACGTGCCGCTGCAAGCCTTCTTGCAGCACCGCTCGTCGCCGCAGTCGCGCGGGGCGATCCTGGCCGCCTACAACTTCATCACCTTCACCGGCATGTTGGCGGCGGGCGGACTCTTCTGGGTCCTCAGCGAAAAACTCCACCTCTCCGCCCGGCAAATCTTCCTCCTCGGCAGCCTGGCCACGCTGCCGGTGTTGTTCTTCAGTGTCCGTGTGCTGGCCCCCGAGGCCGTCCGCTTCGCCATCTGGCTGCTGACGCGGTTGGTCTATCGGGTCCGCGTCGAGGGCATGGAGAACATCCCCGAGAGCGGCGGCGTCATGCTCGTCTCCAACCACGTGAGCTGGGCCGACGGCATCCTGCTGGGCCTGGCCTGCCCGCGGCCCGTCCACATGATCGCCTATGCCGCGTACTTCGAGGGCTGGTGGATCCGCTGGTTTGCGCGGGCGGCGGGCATTATCCCCATCAAAGAGGGGAGCGGCGCCATCCTCCGCGCGGTCCGCGCCGCGCGGGAGGCCCTGCGCCAGGGCGACCTGGTGTGCATCTTCCCTGAGGGCGGCCTCACGCGGACCGGCCAAATGCAGGATTTTCGCCCCGGCTTCCTGTCGATGATCAAAGGGACCGCGGCCCCGGTGGTGCCGGTCTATCTGGGCGGGCTGTGGGGGAGTATCTTTAGTTTTGAGGGGGGCCGGTTTTTTTGGAAGTGGCCGCGGCGGGTGCCCTATCCGGTGAGCATCCACTTCGGCCCCGCCGTGGCCCAGGGCGCCGACGCTTCCAGCGTCCGCCAGGCCGTCGAGCACTTGGGGACCCGAGCCATGCAACAGCGATCGAGCCACGAAATGAACCTGCCGCGAAAGTTCCTGCGGATGTGCCGCCAGGCCTTGCGCCGCTCCAAGGTGGCCGACTCCTCGGGCGCCGACCTCACCGGCGCCAAGCTCTTGATGGGCACCCTGGTCCTCCGCCGCGTCTTGCGCCGCACCGTCCTCGACCGCGGCGAGCAGAAGGTCGGCGTGCTGCTGCCCCCTTCGGTCGGCTCGGTGCTGGCCAACGCGGCCTTGACGATCGATCGCCGCATCGCCGTGAACCTCAACTACACCGTCTCGGCCGACGTGATGAACCAGTGCATCGCCCAGTGCGGCATCCGCCACGTCTTGTCCAGCCCGCGCCTCTTGGAACGCTTCCCGCTGAAGATCGACGCCGAAGTGGTCCACCTCGAAGACCTCCGCGCGAAGATCACCTGGGCCGACAAGCTGGTCGCCGCGCTGCAGACCTGGCTGCTGCCGGCGGTCGTGCTGGAACGCTGGCTCGGCCTGACGCGGATCAAGATGGACGACCTGCTCACGGTGATGTTCACCTCCGGCTCGACCGGCCAGCCCAAGGGCGTGATGCTCAGCCATCGCAACGTGGGCTCCAACGTCGAGGCGGTCGACGAGATCGTCCACCTCGTCCCCGAGGATGTGCTGGTCGGCGTGCTGCCGATGTTTCATTCCTTCGGCTACACCACCACGCTCTGGACGGTGCTGACGCTGACGCCGAAAGGGATCTATCACTACACGCCCCTGGAGCCGCGGCAGATCGGCAAACTCTGCCGGCAGCACCGGGCGACGATCATGATTGCCACGCCGACGTTCCTGCGGAACTACCTGCGTCGCTGCGAGCCGGAGGATTTCGCCACGCTCGACGTGGCGTTTACCGGGGCGGAGAAACTCGCTCCCGAACTGGCCGCCGCCTTCGAGAAGCGCTTCGGGGTCCGTCCGGTCGAGGGCTACGGGGCCACCGAGCTGTCGCCGGTGGTCTCGGGCAACATTCCCCCCAGCCGCGACGCCAGCGGCCGCCAGGGCCTTCGCGAGGGGACCGTGGGCCGGCCGCTGCCCGGCGTCTCCGCCAAGGTGGTCGACCCGGACTCCGGCGCGGAACTGGGACCCGACAAGGCGGGCTTGCTGCTGGTGACCGGTCCGAACGTGATGCAAGGCTACCTGGGCCGCCCGGAGCTGACCGCCGAGGCGATCCGCGACGGCTGGTATCGGACCGGCGATGTCGCCCGCATCGACGCCGACGGCTTCATCCACATTACCGACCGGCTGAGCCGCTTTTCCAAGATCGGCGGCGAGATGGTGCCGCACATCCGCATCGAGGAGGCCATCCGCAGCCTGCTGCAACTCGACGAGGACGAACTGCGGCTGGCGGTCGCCGCCGTGCCCGACGAGAAGAAAGGCGAGCGCCTGGTGGTGCTGCACACCGGCCTGCCGCTGAGCGGCGAGGAGATCTGCCGCCGTCTGGCGCAGAGCGGGCTGCCGCCCATCTGGATCCCCGCCGCCGACAGTTTCCGCCAGGTCGAGGCGATCCCCGTGCTGGGGACCGGCAAGTTGGACCTGAAGCGGACGAAGGAACTGGCGCTGGCCGCCTTCCGCGCCGGGCAGAAGTAAATCACCGCGGCGTGCCGGCGGTCTGCTGTGCCGCCACCCGCCGGCTCCCCTCGGCCGCGCGGGCAGTAGGGTCGGGGCCGAACAGGGAATTACCTGGCCACGACCCCGCGTCCGCGGCCTCGGCCGCGGTGGCCTTGCGGCGGATTTCGAGGGCCAGGTCGGCGAATCGCCGCCGCACCTCGGGCTGGACGTGCGTGAGCTTGCCGGCCAGCCGCTGCACGCCGCGGCCGTTGAGCTCCGCGGTCCGCGACAGGCTGGCGACAAACGCCGCCGTCTGAATGAAATTGGCGTCGGCCGTCTTGGCGATCAAGGGATAAAAAATCTTGCTGAGCAACTCGACCCCGCCCGGCTCCACGCTGACAAAGGCGTCCAGGCGATTGGTGACGTAGCAAGTGCCGTCGGCCTGGCGGACATACTCGCTGCGGAGCATGGCCAGGCAGCGGCCGGTGACGGTCCGCGGCAACACCGTCCCCGTGTAGTGCCACTCGCCATAGACCACGTGCGTCGCGGGCGTCTTGTAGAGGAATTGCAGGCTGGCCGAGGTCCCCTCTTTCTCGTCCTCGCGAAACGCATCCGGTCCGGTCTGCCGAAGCTGCAACTGGGCCACTCCCAACACCTCCCAGATGTTGACGATCACGTCCGGGTGGCGGACGAGGAAGAGGTAGAGGTCGGGATCGCAAGGCACGCTCCGCAGCGGCATGCGGCGGTAGAGGGTGACGTTGCTGAGGACCGCGGCGACCTTGGCCCGCCCGTCCGCGTCCAGCTTGGCGGTGGGCAGCGCGCGGATGGCCTCGCGCCGCGCGGCGGCACTGCTGGTGCCCTCCTCGGTCGGATCGGTGGCGGACTGCGGCCAGGCGGCCTCCAGCGGCCTGCCGAGGCCCACCCCCAGACCCAGACCCAAAATCAGGCCGATCGCCGCCAGCGGTATCCCGTAGACTTGCGCTCTTGCCATTCCCCCCCCTTTGGACGCGAGGCGCCGGTCGCTGCCGGTTCGCGCAGCCCCTGATTACACTCCCGATTATTCGGCTTATGCGGGTGGTATCGCTCAGCGAAACTTTTCCAGAATTTCCAGATGGCGATTGTGAGCAGAGTGCGCAATCTGGGGAGGCACGGCAAATATGGTTTCCCGCTGGCTTCGGTGGTCTTAGGTCTTGGGTCTTGGGTCTTGGCTGCTAACTTCTAAGTCCTAAGACCCAAGACCCAAGACCTGATTCCCACAGTTGGCCTTGTGATTCTCGCTCCAAATGCCGACAATGCCGCACCAATCGGTCCCCCTCAGGCACCGTTGGGAGGAGGCTGCCATGAAGGCCCTGTTCCAGTTGCTCATGCTCGCCGCCCTGATCGCCGGCGTAATGGCGGCGGTGCTGGGGCTGGGCCGCTACTACGCGCCGCTGACGGTGGCCCACTGGCGGGCGCAACTGGACGCCGTGCCCGACCAAAGCGCCGAGCCCCTGTTACGCCGCGTCGGCAGCGGCGGCGACGTGGTGATCCCTATTCTGGTCGAGGGCCTGGCCTCGCCGCGGCAGCGGGTCGCCGAGGCCGCCCGGCAAGCCCTGCTGGAGCAGATCGACCGCTGGAAGACGCTTTCCACCGCGGGCAGTTCGCCGAAACTGGCGCTGCTGGCCCGCGAGCTGGCCGATCGCCAGTCCGAGTTGGGGCCGGCCGGCCGGCACGACGCGGCCGCGTTGGCGGTCGTGATCCTCCACGGCCCGTTGGACCCCGGCACGGTCGACACCGTCGAGGTGATTTCCTGTTGCGAGAAGGTATTGCGGGCGGCGCAGGCCGATTCGCCCGCGTCGGTGGCCGCGGCCGTCGCCAAGCGCATGGAGCGCGACGCCCTGTCGGCGGCCTCGCAGAGCATTGCCGACAGCGCCGCGGCCCGCTGGCAGGACACGACCAGCCCGGATCGCCCCCGGAGCGAGGACCTGACTCCGCGCTTGTTGCCGCCGCCCGCCGGGCAGGCGGCGGCCGATGCGTCCCCCCAACCGCTGGCCAAGACCGGTGCTGCGGGGAAAGACAGTGACCCGGCCAAGGCGCAGCAGCCCGAAGCCCCCGTCAATCCCACCAAGGGGCTGGCGGGCGGCGACGGGGTCCGACAGGTCTCGGCGGTCGAAAAGCTGCCGGCCGCCGCGCCCGCGGACCAGTTGAAAACCGCCGATTCCTTCGATTTATTGCAGCAGTCGTGTTCGCCGATCCAGCAGACGGCCTTGGCGGCGCGGGCGGAGCTTACGCGGCGCGGATTCAGCGAGGTCCACTTCGACCTGGCGCGGCGGCTCTATAGCGCCGACCCGGCGGTCCGCAAGGAGTTGGCCCGCGCGCTGCCCGAGCTGCGCAGCGTCGACGCCGCCCCCTGGCTGATCCAACTCAGCCGCGACAGCAACCCCGAGGTGCGTCTGACGGCGATCACGCTGATGGCCACCAGCGGCGATCCGCTGTTGCTGGAGCAGGTCGAGCGGATTGCCGGCGACGACAGCGATCCGCGGATTCGCGAGCAGGTTTCGCGGATCGACCAGCAGCGCAACGACGCCAGCCAGCGCGGCGCCGCCATGGCCTCGCGCCCACAGCCGCGCAATTGAGTCGGCCGCGGTGCTATAGCGTCGTCCAATGAAGCCAAGGAGCCTTTGCAATGCCCACCCCGCCGGTTCAGGACACGACGCTCAATACCTTCTTGTTTTTCCTGGTGCGCGTGGGCGTCACGGCCGCAATCGTGGCGGCCGCCTGGGGCTGCGGCGAAATGGCCCGCCGCGCCGTCCAGCGCGTGGGAAAGCTGCGCAACATCGAGGCCAGCCTCGTGCGCCTGTTCGGCCAAGTCGCCTTCTTCACCGCGATGGCCGTCGGCGGCATCATGGCCCTGGCGAACCTGGGCATCAACGTCAGCGCCCTGATGGCCAGCCTGGGCCTGATCGGCCTGGCGGTCGGCCTGGCCCTGAAGGAGATCATCTCCAACGTCTTCGCCGGCATCATGGTCATCCTCTACAAGCCGTTCAAGGAAAACGACCACATCGCCGTGACGACCTTCGAGGGCCGCGTCTGCGAGATCAACCTCCGCTACACCACGTTGGAGGCGGGCCAGCAGCGGATCTTCGTCCCCAACGCCCTGGTGATCGGCAACGCCGTGGTGGTGGACAATTCCCCGCCCGGCGCGCCGCCGCCGGCAGCGAAGGTCCAGGAACTGCGCTGATCCTGGAACGAAAAGCTCACCACGGATACACGGAGGGCAAGGAGTTAGAAGTTAGGAGCTAGGAGTCAGGAGCTAGAAGGATTGACGGCCCGCCGCTCCGCGATTCTAACTCCTAACTCCTAACTTCCAGACGATTTCCGTGTCTGTGGTGAACTCCTCTTTTGCCCTTGCCTACTCGGCCTTCTCCCCGCCCAACGCGATCGCGTAGGCGGTGGCGTGCGAGCGGCAGTGCGAGATGCTCACCAGGAGTTCGACCACGCCGAGTTGCTGGACCAGGTCGCGGAGGCCGCCGCGCAGGGCGACGACCGGCCGGCCGCCAGGCTCATTGCGGATCTCGACGTCCCGCCAGGAGATGCCCCGCCGCCAGCCGGTGCCCAGGGCCTTCAAGACCGCCTCCTTGGCCGCCCAGCGGCCGGTGAAATGCTGCGTCGACTGCCGGCGGCTCTGGCAGTAGCGGACCTCCTCCGGCGTGTACACCCGGTCGATGAACAGCTCGCCGTGCCGCTCGATCATCCGCGCGATCCGCAGACACTCGGTGATGTCGGTGCCGATGCCCAGGACGGTAGACATGAAACGCCGCTCCCAAGGAGGAAGGATGAAGGATAAAGGATGACCGGACGGGGCAACGTAATCCGCGCCTCCCGCTTCATCCTTTATCCTTCCTCCTTCATCCTTCCTTCGTCCAACATCTGCATCGCCGCGTTGCGCCGCGAGGCGTCGAGCCAGGCCTCCAGGGACATGAGACCCGTCCGGTCGGCACTCTCCCAAAACAACTCCAGCCGCGTCGGACCACAGCCGCCCTGACAGCAGGAAAGGCGGTATCGCACCCCTTTCCCCGCGGCGTCGATTGCTGCGGCGGCCGGGTCAGCCAGGCGGGCCAGTCGCGTGGCGACGGCCGGGGCCGTCCGCCCCGCCCGCATCGTACGATGCCAACTTCGGCAGGCGTTGCAATACGGCAGCCGGCTGGCGGGAATGACCATGGCCAGGGCCGCGGCCACCACCAGCAGGCCGTCGACGCCCCAACTCAGCCACGCCGCCCAGCCCCGCAGCAACCACTTGCTGCTGACCGGCCGGCCGCGTTCCGCCTGCCCCCGCAGGTACTCGCCAAAACCTTCCGGCGCCGCCAGCCGCCGGGCAATTTCCGGCGGTAGTAACGGTTGCTTCATCTCGATCAAAGGCAGGTTGCGGGCGAGCTCGTGCTGCCGGTAGTCGAGATAACCGAGATAGTGCTGACCCGCGACCGCCACGGCCGCCGAGAGGAGCACGCCCAGCAGGACCGTCGGGCGATTGCCCATCTGCGCGACGCGCATCAGGCCGACGCTGGCCGCCCCCAGGCCGGTGCCCACCAGGATCGGAAATAGCAGCAGGGGGGCGAAATAGAACTGTGCCCCGACGGCCAGCCAGGCGGCCACCGCGCCCAGTGCCGCGGCCGCGGCCAACCAGGCGAAAAAGGCCAGCGGCCGAAACCGTGCGCCGGCCAGTACGTCAGCTTGCGGGCGGGTTGACTCCGGCTGGACGTTCATGCTCTTCGCGGCGCCATTGCGCCCCCCCATTAGACGCACGACCTCGTCTCCGACCTGATTTTTCTGCGTGTCATCCTACAAGGGGGCAAGTACTGTCGCAAGCCGTGGGCCGGTGCCAAACTGTTCACGGGCGCGTCGGCAGTCCGGGCGGATGCCGCGCGGCGCTCGGGTTGCGGGGTCGTCGCGACAGCGGCTTCGTTGAAGAAGACGCCCGGCCGTGCTACGATTCGTCCAGGAGAGTGAAGATGGTTACGATTCATCCCAACATCCTGGAACGCGACGGCAAGAAGGCCTTCGTGGTGCTTCCTTACGAGGAGTTCGTTTTGATCGAGGAGGAACTCCAAGAGTTTGAGGACCTCAAGGAATTGCGCGACGCGAAGGCCAAGGAAGCAACGGAACCCACGGTCCCGCTCCACGACGTGAAGAAGGAACTGGGATTATAGCGGCGGCTTCTTCCAGCTTCACTGCGCCCGCACGCCGCAGGCCCGCTCGGCGCGCACGAGGACCTCGGCGGCCTTGCGGCGGGCCGTGGCGGCGCCGTCGCCGAGGATCTCCCAGACCCGCTCCGGCCGGGCCACCAACTCCTCGCGCTTCTGGCGGGCCGCGGCGAAATAGTCCACCGCCAGGTCGGCCAACGCCTTCTTCACCTCGCCGTAGCCGAAACCGCCGCGGCGATAGGTGGCCGCCATCGCCTCCCGCTCCGCCTCGCCGGCAAAGAGCGCGTAAAGCTGAAAGAGGTGGTCGCCCGCCGGCTCCTTGGGCTCCTCCATGGCCCGCGAGTCGGTCACGATCCGCATGATCTGCTTCCGCAGCCCCTTGGGCTCCTCAAAAACGTCCAGCGTGTTGCCGTAGCTCTTGGACATCTTCTGGCCGTCGGTGCCCGGCACGCAGGCCGAACTGTCCAGGATCTTGGCCTTGGGCATCACGAACGTCTGGCCGAACTCGTGGTTGAAGCTGGCCGCCAGGTCGCGGGCGACCTCGATGTGCTGCGTCTGGTCCTCGCCCACCGGCACCACGTCCGAATCGTAAAGCAGGATGTCGGCGGCCATCAGCACCGGATAGGCAAACAATCCGGCGTCAGCGCTGAGTCCGCGGGCCTTCTTCTCCTTGTAGGCGTGGCAGCGCTCCAAGAGGCCCAGCGGCGCCCCGCTTAAGAGCAGCCAGCACAACTGGGTCACCTCGGGCACGTCGGACTGCACGAAGAGGGTGGCCCGCTGGGGATCGAGCCCCAAGGCCAACAGGTCGATGGCCGCGTCCAGCGTGTTCTGCCAGAGCTGGCGGGCGTCGCGGACGGTGGTCAGGGCGTGCAGGTTGGCGACGAAGTAGAAGGCGTTTTCGGGCCGGTCCTGCAGTTCGATGTATTGCCGGATGGCGCCGAAGTAGTTGCCCCAATGGAAGCGGCCCGTGGGTTGAATGCCGGACAGTACGCGCATGATGACTTTATCCGCAGGGAGGGGTGGGTTGCCGTGAGGTCAGGGTGCCGACCACTTCGGCCACCGACGCGGCGCCCAGCTCGGCCAAGGCGGCCGGCAGGGCGTCTAACAGCTCGATCGAGACGGCGGGACGGTAGAAGTTGGCCGTGCCCACCTGCACCGCGGTGGCGCCGGCGACGAGAAACTCCATAACGTCGTCGATGGTGGCGATGCCGCCGATGCCCAACAGCGGAATCCGCACGGCGGCGGCGACCTGGCAGACGGCCCGCAGGGCGATGGGCTTGATGGCCGGGCCGCTCAGCCCGCCCATGCCGTGGCCCAGCACCGGCCGCCGGCGGCGCCAGTCGACCGCCATGCCCAGGCAGGTGTTGATCAGCGAGAGGGCGTCAGCCCCGCCCGCTTCGGCCGCGCGGGCAATGGCCGCGATCTCGGTGACGTTGGGGGTGAGCTTGGCGATCACCGGCAGCGAGCAGGCGCGGCGCACGCCCGCCACGACCGCCTCGCACAGCGCCGGATCGGTGCCGAAATCGACCCCGCCGCTGACGTTGGGACAGGAGATGTTCAATTCGACGGCGTCGGCGCCGGGCAGGCCGTCCAAGCGGGCGGCCATCTCGACGAACTCCTCCCGCGTCTTGCCGGCGATGCTGACGATGATCTTCGTGCCCAGCGTGGCCAGGTAAGGCAACTGCCGCTGGATGAACAGCTCGATGCCGTCGTTGTCCAGGCCGATGGAATTGAGCATGCCGGCGGCGGTCTCGACGGTCCGCGGCGGGGGATTGCCGGCCCGCGGAGTCTTGGTGATCGTCTTGGGGAGGATGGCGCCGAGGCGGCCCAACGGGACCACCCCGGCCATTTCCCGCGCATAGCCGAACGTGCCCGAGGCCACCGCGATCGGGTTGGCCAGGCGGAGGCGGCCGAGTTGCACGTCAAGTTGCACGGGGGCGGGGTTCACGGCGGCTAAGAACCGGTGGTGGAGGAAACCACCAGTGTAACGGCCGGGCGCGGGGCCTGTCAATTTACCCAGGCCGGCTGCGCGCAGGGCGCAGCATGTAGGGTGGGCATGGCCCACCGCCGGGGATCCGGTGGGCCATGCCCACCCTACCAGCCGGATGCTGCTTAGAGGATGCCGCCGTGAGTCCGGTAGGGCGTCATGTGGTCGGGCTGGTCAAGCAACCAGAACCGCTCCCATTCGTCCAAGGCCAGACGCAGGTTCTCCGACGTGTAAATCAATTCCTGCGTCCGCCGGGCCGGATCGGCAGAGTAACCGGGGATGACGCACCCGATGGTCGTGCTGATGAGCAGACCGAGCGCGGCAACGAAAAGTGCGAGGCGCATACGAATCTCCTCCGTGAGACAGAGCGTAACGAAAAGTGTCTTGATGAGAAAAGGGGGACGAGAAAAGAGGCACTAGGGGGGCCGAAAGCGGCCGCAGCGAGGATTAGGACCCCGCGGGCGGCGGGCCGTAGGCCGTCGAGGCGCCCAGGGGCTCCCCGCGCGAACGTGCCGCGCCATCGGCGGGGGCGGTCTTCGTCCGTCCCGTCTTGGCGGCGGCCGCGGCCTGAATTTCCAACTGGCGAACGCGTTCTTCCATTTCCTTGCCGGGCTTGAACGTGACGACAAACTTCTCCGGCACGAAGACCTTGTCGCCGGTCCGCGGGTTCCGCGCCTTGCGGGGCGCCCGCCGCTTGACCTCGAAAACGCCAAAATTCCGCAGCTCGATGCGACGCTCCTCCACCAAGGCTTCGACGATCGCGTTGAACGTCTTTTGGACAATTTCCTTGGTCTGCAACTGGGTCAACCCGATCTCTTCGGAAATCGTGCGGACGATCTCTTTCTTGGTCACGGCTGAGGTCTCCTGTGAGATGGGGTCGCCACGGCGAAGTTGGTGGGCAAATGTTTTCTGCCGCGCCGCCAGTTCACGCTCCAAGTGTAGGCCCTGTAACGACTAGAGTCAAGGTCAATCGGCCGCGGAGCGGCCTGCGGCCTCGACTAAGCCTGATTGGCATCCTACCAGTCGGGCCCGTGGGCGTAAAGGGGGCCAATCGGCCCTAAGTTCCTATTGTCAAAGAGCTTAGCCAAATCGTGCGGCATCGCGGCGGCGGCCTTTCTTCGTAAGTCTTTATCTAATAAGGACTAACGGAGATAATCGCTGTTCCCTCGGCACAGCCCGTCGGGCTGCTCCGGGCGCAGAATAACTCCGCGCGGCAACGCCGAAGACGGTTTATCGACCACTGCGGCGGCAAACTCCAGCTAAACCCTCCAAACAGCGAAATCGGCAAAGTCCCCCCGCGGCCGCCCAGGAAAGGTGCACGTGGAGACGCTCGTGGGTGCCACGACCATGCTGCGCACGGTGCCTGGCTTGTCCAGCAGTGCGGCGGGCGGCGGGACGGCACTGCTGGACAAGCCAGCAGTGGCACCGGCGCAGGCCGCGAAATGCTTGTGATGCGGCTCCGCCCTGAATATACTGAGCAGCGTACGCTGGCTTCCCTCCGGCGCGGCGGTCGCAGCGGAGGGCAGGGGGCCAAGAACTTCAGAAAGGCGTTCCATGCGTCGTCCCGCAGCATGTCTCCTGGTGCTCTCGGTTCTTCTCGCCACTGCCCCGGCCCGCGCCAAGGACTTCACCAGTCCGAAGAATTTCAAGCTGACGTATCCGGACGATTGGACGGCGGCGACGCCGGAAGAGTTGGCGGCGCGGGCCGCCAAAATGAAAGAGAGCGCCCCTGGCGCGGCGGCCCCGGCGGCAACCATCCGTGCGCCCAAGGAGAAGATATTCACCCCGAACGTTTGTGTCACCGTGGTGCCGATGCCCATGTCGTTGGACGATCAGTTCATCAAGCAACTGGTGACCGAAATGGAGGGCGGACTGGAGCGCGCGGGATGCAAGATGCGGGCCGTCAAGACCACGCAGATGAAAGTCGGCAAAATCGAATCGATATCCATCGCGCTGGAGGGTTCCATACCGGGGACCGATGAGCCCGCGCGCGTCTGGCTGGTTTTTGTTCCGGGAAGGACGGAGACGTACAAGGTCGGTTGCATGGCCTTGAAATCGCAATGGGCCAAGGTGGTTCCCTCGTTTGCCGCCGTGGTCAAGAGCCTGCGTGTGGACATCAACCCTTTCAAGGGCGGGCTGCTGACTTCGCCCAAGGGCTTCTCGCTGAGGTATCCCGAGGGCTGGGCCGTCGCGTCCGCCGAGCGATTGGCGCACTGGCCCAGCTCCCAAAAACCGGCCGCCTTCCTCGTCGGACCGCCGGACCAGGGCGGGATTAACCCGAATTTGGCCGTCATGGTTACGCCGCAAAAGCTGCCCATGGACGACAAGGACCCGGACTTCGCCAAAAAATTCGCCAAGGGATACGTCCAGGCTTTCGAGAAGACATACGCCCAGGCGGGACTGACGATCTCGAACGTCGAGGGCATTCGGATGTTCGCCGGAAAGTTGCCGGCGCTGTCGGTAACATTCGATCTCACCTCCTCCAAGACCGACAAGACGGCACGCCAGTGGCACGTCATCGTCCCGGGAAAGACGCAGGGCTACCTGATCCTCTGCAACGCCAGCTCGCCGGGGTGGGCCAAGGCCCTGCCCGTCTTCAAGAGGATGCTCAACAGCCTGAAAATCGACCTGGAAGAGGCCCAGTGAGCGGCGGCGTCACAAGGAAAAGCCGTTGGGCAGCGTGGCCCCCTTGGGAATCACCACGATGCCGTCGCGGATCATCCCGTACGGCGTCTCCTCGGTGAAGTCCACGCCGCCGGCGTTGGCGATCCGCACCTCGCGGCCGATGCGGCAGTTCTTGTCGATGATCGCCCCTTCGATGTGCGTGCCGCAGCCGACGCCCAGCGGCGGCCGGCCGTTGCTCTTGCCCGCCGCAATCTCGTCCGGCGCCTCGTAGAAGTCGTTGCCCATCAGGATCGAGTTGCGGATGACCGCGTTGCGGCCGATCAGGCAGCGCAGCCCCACGATGCTGTTCTCGATCACCGCGCCCTCTTCGATGCGGCAACCGTCGGCCACCAGGCTGCGGCGGATCGTGGCCCGGTCGATCCACGAGGGCGGCAAGGAGCGGGCCCGGCTGTAGATCGGCGCGTCGGCCACCGAGAGGTCGAAACGCGGCGCCGGCGCGGTCAATTCCAGGTTGGCCTCGTAAAACGAGCGAATCGTGCCAATGTCTTCCCAGTAATCGTCGAACAGGTAGACCTGCACGCGATGGGTCCGCATCGAGGCCGGAAAGACCTCCTTGCCGAAGTCGCGGTAATCGGTCTTCTCCAGGGCCTCCAGCAGCGTCTCGCGATTGAACAGGTAGATGCCCATGTTGGCCAGGCAGTCGCGGCCGCGGCTGGCGATGCCGTGGGCGTCCAACCAGGCGGGATCGGTGCGCACGAGGTCGAGGTCCTCCTTGGTTTGCGGCTTCTCGAGAAAGCCCACCACGCGGCCGGAATCGTCCAGCCGCATAATCCCCATCGAGGAGGCCGCCTCGGCGGCCACCGGCACGGCCGCGATCGTCACGTCGGCGCCGCTGCGGCGGTGCGCCTCGATCAGGTGCTGATAGTTCATGCGGTAGAGCTGATCGCCCGAGAGGACCAGGATGTAGCGGACCTCGGGCTGCTCGATGTGGCGGAGGTTCTGCCGCACGGCGTCGGCGGTGCCTTGATACCAGTTGGCGTTGTCCAAGGTCTGTTGCGCCGCCAGGATCTCCACGAAGCCGCGGCTGAAGGAATCGAAGATGTACGTGCTGCGGATATGGCGGTGCAAGCTCGTCGAGTTGAATTGCGTCAGCACGTAGACGTGGTTCAAGCCGCTGTTGATGCAGTTCGACAGCGGGATATCGATCAGCCGGTACTTGCCGGCCACGGGAACAGCCGGCTTGGAGCGATACTTCGTCAGGGGATAGAGCCGCGTCCCCTGACCACCCCCCAGCACCAGTGTGACAACGTTCTCCATCCCCTCACCTTGGCAGTTGCCTTATCTGTCGCGGAAAGCGGGCCGCTGCTGCCCGCAGATTCTCCATTGTAGCGGGATTCCCCGGGGAGGTAAGGCGGAAGGCAGACGGCGGAGGGCGGAAAGGAATTCGGCGGGGAGGCGAGCCGCGGGGGTTATCCCCGCGGATGCGTGGCAGTGGCAAGCGGACGAGGCGAAAGATGGGCCAGTACGGTGGGCATGGCCCACCAAATCGACCGCAATTGGTGGGCCATGCCCACCCAACACCTTTGAGTTAAAATGCATAACATAGGGATGTTAGGTAGCATATGGGCGGTAAAACGTTCCGATTGGGCGAGATGTACCTTAAGTTCCGAATGTATCAGTTCCGATGAGTATCCTACCTGTAGCGATCATAACGGGTGCAAGGGCCGGCGCGGACCGATTGGTCAGCCCCGGGCCATGTCTATCACGGAGGGGGGGACTCTCTCATGCGTCGTCTGCATCTGGGGACTGCGGTCCTCTTGGTCGTCTTCCTGAGCCACGCCGCCGGGCATGTTGCGCGGGCCCAGGAAATCTGCGGCGGCCAACTCACAGCCGCCCGCGAAACGATCAAGCTGGAATTGGCCGCGGCATTGGCACATGGCGAATTGACCAGGATGGATCAATACCGAATCCTCATGCACGCCAAGGAAATCCTGCCGCCGGAAGACGTGCAGGGGCTGGAGCGGACGATGGATCGCCTGGCGTCGAAGGGCCAGTCTGCCCCGGCTGCGGGCACGGGCGGCCACGCGGACGGAGCGCAAGCCAAACTCACCGCTTATTCGACGACCCCCGACAGCCCGCCAGTCCCCGCGGAACCGGCCATCGCTCCCAAGCCGGGCGAGTCGCCGGGCCCGCTGCTGGAAAGCCCGTTTCAGCCGGTGGCCCCTGGGCAAGAGACGGCCCAATTCATGGACGGCGAGGCGATGTTCAACGATTACGAAGCCGGTCTGCTCGGCGGTGAAGGCTCTCTGAAAGACAACCTGCAGTCCGTCTGGCACCAAACCTGGAGCAACGCCAGCTTCTTCACCGCGGTCGACGCTTTCAAGGGCCCCATCGACCTGTTTGTCCCCAACGGCAATTTCGGCGTCGACTTCGGCTTCAACGTCGGCATTCCGTTGAGTTACCAGTGGGGAATCGGCGTGCAGGCCGGCATGAACGCCACAGTGACCGATTGGCAAGGCTCGTTCAGCGCCTCGAACATCGACCAGGGCACCAGCGACGTCCGCAACCAGATGTTTACCACCCTGGGGCTCTTCCAGCGCATGCCGTTTCATGGACATACCCTTTTGTGGGGATTTGCCCATGACTGGCTCCAGGACGACTATTATGAGAAGTTCCACTTCGCCCAGTGGCGGGTGAAATTGGGAATCGAGTGGGGGCCCTGGAACGAGACGGGCCTGTGGGCCGCCATGCCCGACCACGGCTACTCCGCCACCGTCGCGCCGGGCCCGGACCAGCCCTTCACGACCGTGGACTTCCGGCCGATGGCGCAGGGGAACATGTACTGGAAGCACAACTGGTGCAGCGGGGCGACCACGACGGCCTGGGTGGGGGTGGCGCAGATGCCCTCCAACTTCGTCTTCGGCGGCGATGCCCGCATCCCCATCGCCGCCCGCTTGTCCCTGATCGGCCAGTTCAGCTATGTCATGCCGCGGGCCGGCGGCCTCAACGGACAGTTCGATGAGATGTGGAACGTGATGTTCGGCCTGGAATTCGTCCCCGGCGGGGCCCATCGTTGCGCGCAGTACCGCTTCGCCCCCGCGCTGCCGGTAGCCGACAACGGCAACTTCGCCATCCAGGAGTTGCTCCACTGAGCCCTGCCGCCAACGGTAATCCTGAGCGTGCCACGGCTGTGTCAGCCGTGCTGAAGTCGAGAAGACTTGGGTGCTCAGGGCACGGCTGACACAGCCGTGGCCCGAGCAGTTCCTCCACTGAGCCCTGCCGGCGGCGGCGGATAGCGCTGCGGCGGGCCTGGAGTCGCCGGGCCGCGTCTGCTAGACTGCGGTTTCCATGGCCACGCGCTTGTCGGACGTCCGCTTGTTCTTCCGGGAGTTTCGCCGGAACTTCCACACCACCGGGGCGATCTTGCCCAGTGGGCGGCGTCTGGCCGCGGCCCTGGCCCGCTTCGCCGCCGAACCGGCCGACCATCCGCGGCGGATCCTGGAAGTTGGCCCCGGCACCGGCGCGGTCACCCGACGCCTCGTGGACGTGCTGGGGCCGCAAGACCGGCTGGACCTGGTCGAGCGGAACGAAAGCTTCGTCGCCTGCCTGGCGCGGCGGCTCCAGACCGAGCCCGCCTTCCAGGCGGTGGCCGACCGCGTCCGCGTGCTCCATTGCCCCGTGGAGGACTTATCGGCCGGGCAGAAATACCACCTCGTGGTCTCGGGGCTGCCGCTGAACAACTTCGCCGTCGACGACGTGCGCCGAATCCTGGCGGTGATGACGGGCCTCCTGGAGCCGGGCGGCACGCTCTCCTTCTTCGAGTACATCGCCCTGCGGCGCGCGAAGCAGTTGCTCAGCCGGGCACCGGAGCGCGCCCGCTTGCGCGGCATCGGCCAGGTGCTGGCCGAGTTGCTCGCCGCCGGCGAGATCCGCCGCGACGGCATCTGGCTGAACGTCCCGCCCGCCTGGGTCCATCACCTGCGAAAGAGTGCTTAGAACTTAGTGCTTAGAACTTAGCACTCGGGCCCTCCGCCTTCTAAGTCCTAAGCACTAAGTTCTAAGTACTAGGCGTGAGCCGTCGTGGCAGCATACTCCGTTGCAGGGGGCGGCCCGCAAGGCCGCTTCCGCCCGGCCCAGCAGGCGCGCCTCGTCGTCGCCCGCCGACACTTCGGCAATCCCCAGGCTCCGCGTCACCTCCAGCGCGCCGCGCTTGGTCGGCAGCAGACACTCGGTGGCGTTGCTTCGCACCCGCTGGGCCAGCAGCGCGGCATTGTCCAGCGAGGCGGCCGGCAGCAGGAGGGCGAAACAGTCCTGGTCGTAGCGGTCGAAGACGTCCATTTCCCGCAGCCTGGCGCTGAGGAACAGCCGCGTGGCGCGGACCGCCAGCTCGACGGTGCTGGGGCCGTGGGTCGCGATCAGTTCCACGCAGTGGTCCACGCGCACCAGCATCACCGAGAAGGCCGGCCCGCCGCGATTCCACTGGGCGATGCGTTGCTGGACCTGGCGGCGGAAGGCCGTCTGATCGCACTCGTGCATGAGCAAATCGCCGGAGCGATTCCAGATGGTGACGGCGGCGATCGGGACTCCCGCCGGCAATGTGGGCCGCGGCGCTCGTGCCGGCTTTGCCGCGGCGCAGTGGGGGGAAGTGGCCGCGGCGGGCGCGGCGGCGGCCACCATCGGGGTCGGCTCGTCAAGTGAAATCATCTCGGACATGCGCGATCCACCTGTGGCACGCTACTCGACGTCGATGTATTCCATGCGGATTTCGACAATGTCTTCGCGGGCGGCCAGAAAGGCGTCGAGCACCTTCGGGTCGAAATGTGTGCCCCGCCCTTCCTCCATGATGGCGAAGCAGCGCTCCAGGGGAAAGGCCGGCTTGTAGGGGCGTTTGCTGCTCAGGGCGTCGAACACGTCGGCCACGGCGGTGATGCGGCCCGCCAGGGGGATGTCCTCCCCGGAAAGCCCCATCGGATACCCGTTGCCGTCCCATCTCTCGTGATGCGTCAAGGCGATCTTGGCGGCCATGGTGATGATCGGCGAGCTGCGCACGTCCATGATCATCTCGCCGAGGAACGTGTGCGACTTGAACATCCGCCACTCATCGCGAGACATGGGCTCGAAGGTGCGCTTGCCGTAGATGCAATGCCGCTTCATCAACTCGAACTCATCCGGGGAAAGCGTGCCCGGTTTCAGCAAGATCATGTCGGGGATGCCGACCTTGCCCATGTCGTGAAGGGGAGCGGCGTGCTCGATGAGCTCGACGAACTGCGGATCCAGGCCCATGCGGCGGGCGATGATCTCCGCGTAGCGGCCCACGCGGATCACGTGCCGCCCCGTCTCGTTGTCGCGATATTCCGCCGCGCGGGCCAAACAGTGAATCAGCTCCAGCCGCGAAGCGGCCAACTCGGCAGTCCGGTGCCGGACCTGTTCGGCCAACTCGCGGGCGTAGTTCTTCAGATGGTCGTGGTGCGCCTTGACCACCAGGGCGTTGCGCACCCGCACCACCAACTCCGCGGCGTTGATCGGCTTGGTCAGGAAAT
This sequence comes from Thermoguttaceae bacterium, assembly GCA_052139835.1. Taxonomy (GTDB): domain Bacteria; phylum Planctomycetota; class Planctomycetia; order Pirellulales; family Thermoguttaceae; genus JBKQVT01. The sequence continues at coordinate 47,452 of JBKQVT010000150.1, read as the reverse complement.
CCGTCGCCCCCAGCTCCAACGCTTCGAGCTTCACCTGCACGTTGTCGAAGGCCGTGCACACCAAGGTGGGAATATACGCCAGCCGCTTGTCCTCGCGGACGCGCCGCAGGATCTCCAGTCCGCTGACCTCGGGCATCATCACGTCCAGGAGAATGACATCCGGCATCTCCTTGACGACCATGTCCACGACCGGCCGGGGATCGTCGCTGGTCACAAAATTGCGATACCCGGCACGCTCCAGATGCCGCTGAACCACGCGAATGTTCAGCGCCTCGTCGTCCACGATCATGATCTTGGCCGCCTCGTTCAGCGCGCCAAAAAGTCCGTCGGGTAGCGCCGGGGCTTGCGGGCCCGCCTCGGCGCCCGGGGCGAATGCAATCCCCGGCGGAGCCTCGATGACGGCGGATAACAGATCGCTCTCGGGCATGATTCGGTCCCTCGCGGGGGCAGTCCGGAGAGTCGCCAAGGCGGAGGCCTCCAGGCTCTTCGGCAATGCGAATGCGACAAGAAACCCTAGGTCGAGTTGGCGGCGGCCAAGCAGTTGATTTTTTTGCCTTTCCCCGGATTTTTCCACAGGGCCATGGGCAAACCGTCAATTGACAAGACGGCTAGAGACCGTTGCAATGGGACACCTCAACCAACTGCCTCGCCAGTGGAAAAGCACACCGTACCCGTGCCAGAACCCGGCTGATCCCTCCGCACGGCCTCAACGATGTCCCCCGTCTCCCGCGTTGCCACCGGATTTGCGGGTTGTGCGGGGGTTGTGGTGAATTACTGGCCCGTTGCGGTACTTATTTGTCATTGCAAGTTGTTTTTTTTAACGAGTTAAAACTGAGGAGAGAGGAGATTGGCAACTGTTCCGCCGCCAGGCAGGTTATGGCGGTAACCTAAGACAGGGAGTTAGGGCAGACGGCCTTCCCAACGCCACCCTGTCTGTCGGGGGAATGGGTGCTCTATGATGCCTGGGCCACGTACGCCGATCGTGTTCGTCGTCGATGACGACGGCGAGTCAGTTCAAGTGATGCGGTCGCTGTTGGAACCGCAAGGCCTGCCGGTACGCTCCTTCACACATCCCCGCGAGTTCCTCGATGACTACGCGCCCGGAACGCCGGGTTGCCTGATCCTCGACCTTCGCCGGCCCGGGATCGACGGTCTGGAGGTCCTGGAACAACTCGCCGCCCACGCCGTCGGTCTGCCGATCATCATCGTGACTGGGGAGGGCGACGTCCGCAGTTGCGCCCGCGCCTTCAAGATGGGCGTCGTCGATTTCTTGCAGAAACCCCTGGACCGCCGCGAGCTGTTGGATTGCGTTGAGAGGGCGGTCGCCCCGCGTGCCGCTTCCCCGGGGCAGCTTCCTTCCCAGACGCTCTCGGCCGCGCTGGCGCAACTGACGCCGCGGGAGAGAAATATCTTCGAGTTTCTGGTGACGGGCAAGACGCTCAAGCAGATTGCCGCACACTTTGGCGTCACGGTGCAATCCGTCTGGAAGCACCAGCAACACATCTTCAGCAAGTTCAAGGTGCAAAACGAGGTCGAACTGGTCAACCTGATGAGAAACTAGCGGGCGCACGAGGGGGAACGGCTCCCGGCGCAGTGCCGCAGGATGCGGCGCCTGGTGAGGGGACAGGGAGGTCATGCACACGGCAAGTCGCTCGAGGATGTTTGGGGCGTGCGTTGCGGCGCTTTTGGCGGCCGTCGCCGCGGCCACGGCCCGGGCACAAGACGTTTCCGGGGGTTCGCAGGCGGCCGCCGGGACTGCCGCCGCTTCCTCCTCGCAGACCGGCAGTCTGGACGCGCTCTTGGACATGGCCGACAAGGACGTCGGCCAGCTTTCCCAAGTCCACGTGGCGGGCGCGACGGGTTCGCAGTCTCTGGACATGCCGGTCTCGAGCGTGTCGGGTCAGGACAGCACGGTGGGCCGTTCGCCGGCGGCGGTCTTCATCATCACCAACGACATGATCCGCCGCAGCGGCGCCACCACCATTCCGGAAGTGCTCCGCATGGTGCCGGGGTTGGACGTGGCGCAGATCGACTCCAACAAGTGGGCGATCTCCTGCCGGGGCATGAACGGGCGATTCGCCAACGATCTCCTGGTGCAGATCGACGGCCGCGTGGTCTACGACCCGCTCTTCAGCGGCGTCTTCTGGGACGTGCAAGACGTGCTGCTGGAAGACGTGGAGCGGATCGAGGTGGTCCGCGGGCCCGGGGCCACCGTCTGGGGACTGAACGCCGTCAACGGCGTCATCAACATCATCACCAAGAGCGCCAAGGACACCCAGGGCGTCTTCCTGCAAGCCGGCGGCGGCACGCACGAGCAGAGCTTCTCGTCGCTCCGCTACGGCGGCCAAATCAACGACGACCTCTGCTATCGCCTCTACGGCAAGTGGTTCGACACCGGCCCCTATTTCTCCCCCGACTTCCAGGCCACCGACCAGTGGCAGCAGGTCCGCGGCGGCTTCCGCACGGACTGGAAAGCCAGCGCCGACGACAACATCACTTTCCAGGGCGACTACTACAACGGCTACGACGGCGACGAAGCCGAGTTTGCCACCTTCATGCCCCCGGACTATACCGCCCTGGAGCATGACATCACCCACGTGCAGGGCGACGACATCCTGCTGAACTGGCGGCACGTGCTGGGCGAGCGGTCCGACTGGACGGCCCTGGTCTACTTCGACCAGACCGAGCGCCATTGGACCCAGTATGGTTACGGCGAGAACCAGAACACGTTCAACGCCGATTACCAGTATCGCTGTCCGCTGGGCTCCCGCAACGAGCTGATCTGCGGCGGCGGCTACCGCCTGGTTCAGTGCGATACCTATTCTTCCAACCCGGACGTCTTCCTTGATCCCCCGGATCGCTCCGACAATATTTACAGTTGCTTCGTGCAGGACCAGTTTACCGTGTGCGAAGACTTCCTTTTCCTGACGGTGGGCTCAAAATTCGAGCGCGACGACTTCACGGGCTTCGAGTGGGAGCCGTCGATCCGGCTGCTGATGACGCCGAACAAAAAATATTCCCTTTGGGCATCGGTGTCCCGGGCGGTCCGCATCCCGTCCTTCGGCGAGGAGGCCGTGCAGGCCCTGTCCCCGCCCGACACCAGCCAAGGGTTTCCCATCTACCCCCTCACCAGCGGAAATCCCAACCTCCTCTCCGAGGAAATGATCGCCTACGAGGCGGGGGTCCGCGGCCAGCCGACGGAGAAACTCTCCTGGGACCTGGCCGTCTTCTCCAACAACTACGACCGGCTGACCATGCCGGTGCCGGGGCCGGCGCCGGAGATGTTGGGGCCCATCGTCGTCTGGCCGCTCACCGTGGAGAACGTCAACAAGGCCGATAGCTACGGCTTTGAACTGGCCGCCAACTACAAGGTCAATCCCGGTTGGCAACTCCGGCTCTCCTATTCCAGCTTCGTCATGCACGTCGCCCCGCAGCCGAATCTCGGGAATGTCTCGCAATATGTCGGCCCGGGGCCGCGGAACCTCGTCTACGCCCAATCGTCCTTCGACCTGGGGCATCACTGGGAACTGGACCTGATCGGCCGCTACTCCGACGAGCTGGCACCCATCGGGGTCCCCAAATATCTCGTCGGCGACGTCCGCCTGGCCTGGCATCCCAACCCCAACCTGGAACTGGCCGTCGTCGGACGCAACCTGTGTAACGGCAAATTCTACGAGTTCAGCAACGATAGCGAGTTAAACACCATCGCAACGGAAGTTTGCCCGGAGGTCTATGGGCAAGTCACCTTGCGGTACTAAAGGGCCGGGCGGAGAAGAACGCGGGGGATTATCCCCTTCGGAAATGCGAAGATGACCAACAGCACGGGAGCAAACAACGGCACGGGGAGCCCGGCGTCCGGGGCGACGGGCCGGCCGGTGTTGGCGGCGGCAGTCGTGATGGCGGCCTTGGCGGGGGCCCTGCTCTTGCACGCCTCCGCCCAAGACCCGCCGCCCGCCCCCGCCAGTCTGCCCGAAGAATACACCGTCAAGGCGGTCTTCCTCTACAGTTTCGGCCGCTTCGTCCAGTGGCCGCCGCAGACGTTTGCCAACGACTCCGAGCCCTTCGTCATCGCCGTGGCGGGGGAAGACTCTTTCGGTCGAGCGCTGGATGAGATCGCGGCCAAGAAGACCATCCAGGACCGGCACATCGTCATCCACCGGTTTGCTGCCCCGGACGACTATCGCGGGCCTTGTCAAATCTTGTTCGTGAGCCGGTCTCTCGGCGCCGAGGCGCAGGCGGCGATCCTCAAGAAGACGGCTGGGAAGCCGGTGTTCGTCGTCGGCGAGACCCCCGGCTTTTGCCAGCAGGGGGGGATTGCCAATTTCTATGTCGCGGAGGACCGCATCCGTTTTGAGATCAACGCCGACGCCGCCCGCCACGCGCAACTCCGCTTGGATGCCCAGCTCTTGAACCTTGGCAAAGCGGTTGTCGCCCCGCCGCCGGCAACTTCTCACGAGGCGGCGCCTTCCAACCAATAGCCCCTCTCCGGTGGGGAGATGGTGGTTTCTCGCACGCCCGACTGGGCTCTTATCTCCTCGCGTAACCTACACTTTCCAGGGTCCGTTCCCCCCGGACCTAGGAAAATCGATCGACACGCGACTATGATGGCGGAACCAAACCGCGGCGCACTGACCTGCGCGTCTGCGGCGGCGAGGCGTTGCCCTCCCGCGCGCCGGCGTCCGCGGTGCGCGCCGGCGCGCCGGCGCCTGTGGGCGGCGCTTTTGGCGACGGCCGCCCTGGCGGTCACGCGGCTGGCCGCGCCGGCCGCGGCCGATTCACCGCCCGAGCCCGCCAGCCAACCCGCTGAGTATACCGTCAAGGCGGCCTTTCTCTACGGCTTCGGTCAGTTCGTCCAGTGGCCGCCGGAAAGCTTCGCCGCGCCGGCGGAGCCCTTCGTGATCGCCCTGGTGGGAGAAGACTCTTTCGGTGGAGCGCTCGATGAGATCGCCGCCAAGAGGTCCATCCAGCGTCGTCGCATCGTGGTCCGCCGCTTCGCCACGCCGGAGGACTTCCGGGAACCTTGTCAGATCTTGTTCCTGAGCCGGTCCCTGACCGCCGAGGGGCAGACGCTGTTGCTGAAGAAGACGGCGGGAAAAGCAGTATTGACCGTTGGCGAGACCCCCGGGTTTACCGAGAAGGGGGGAATCGTCAATTTCTACGTTGAGGGAGATCGTATTCGCTTTGAAATCAATGCCGAAACAGCCCGGCGGGCACACCTTCGCATGGATGCCAAGTTGCTCAACCTGGGGAAACCGGCCAGCGCGCCCCGTCCGGCAGCCTCCGCTGCGGAGCTGCCCGGCCGCGCGCCTCTGGCCGTTTTCCCCGCCCCTGCGCCCCCGGCCGCCTTTTCATCCGTAAGGAGCTGAACGATGGTTTCCATTCGCAATTGGTCGATCAAGACGAAACTGATCCTGTTGGCCGTGGTGTCGGTGGGGGTGGCGCTGGCGGTGTCTTCCGCCGGGCTGAGCCTCAACGAGATCTATACCATGCGTGCGGTGAAGATGGAGGCGTTGCAGACCCAGGCCGGCATGCTGGCCTTCAACAGCACCGGCGTGTTGAGCTTCCGCGATATCCCCGCCGCCAGGCAACTCCTCAGCTCGCTGCAGGCCCAGCCGACGGTGGAGTTCGCCTGCCTCTACGACGCCAACGACCAGGTGCTGGCCGCCTACCCCGCGCAAATGGACACCGCGCCGCTGCCGAAAGCGCGGCCCATCTACGGGTGCCGCTTCACCGGCCGGGGCCGGGTCGAGGTCTTCCGCGGGGTCGTCGATCATGGCGAACGGGTGGGCACCCTCTATATCCGCGCCAACACCGCCGACCTGGACCGCGAGCTGGCCGCCTACACCAAGATCGTCGCGGTGGTGGTCCTGCTGGCCTTGACTGCCGCCGTCTTGTTGGCCGGACTGCTGCAACGAAACATCTCCGCGCCCATCCGCCGGCTTGCCCAAACCGTCTCCACGATCACCTCCCTGGGAGACTACTCGATCCGTGTCCAGCAGCAGTCCCAGGACGAACTGGGAATGCTCTGCGGCGAGTTCAACCGCATGTTGGATCGCGTCGATTCCTCGGACAAGGCCCTGAAGAAGGCGCACGACGAGTTGGAGGAGCGGGTGGTGGAACGGACCGCCGAGTTGCGCGAGGAAATCGACCGCCGCATCAAGACCCAGGAGGAATTGGTCCAGGCCAAGGAAATCGCCGAGGCCGCCAACATCGCCAAGAGCCGCTTCTTGGCCAACATGAGCCACGAGATCCGCACGCCCCTGAACGCCATCATCGGCTTCACCGACCTGCTGCGCAAGGGCGACGAGCAGGACGACGAGGCCCAGCGCGAAGACTACCTGGAAATCATCTTCACCAGCGGCCGGCACCTCCTCACCCTGCTGAACGACATCCTCGACCTGTCGAAAATCGAGGCCGACCGGCTGGAAGTCGAGCTGGTGCGCTGCTCGCCGCACGCCATGATCAGCGAGATCATCTCCGTGCTCCGCGTCAAGGCCCTGCAAAAGGGGCTCACCCTCGATTACCACTGGTCGAGCGGCGTTCCCGACACCATCGCCACCGATCCCTCGCGATTCCGCCAGTTGCTCATGAACCTGATGAGCAACGCCATCAAGTTCACGAAGACCGGCGGCGTGCAGGTGCTCGCCGAGCTCGTGCAAGACAAGACCAATCCCCACCTCACCATCCAGGTCATCGACACCGGCATGGGCATCCCCGCCGCGAAGTTCGAGGCCATCTTCGATCCCTTCGTGCAGGCCGACACCTCCGTGACGCGGCAACACGGCGGCACCGGCCTGGGACTGACCATCAGCCGCCGCATCGCCCAAGCCCTGGGCGGCGATATCGCCGTCTCCAGCGAGGTTGGCAAAGGCAGCACCTTCACCGTGAACATCGCCACCGGGCCGCTGGATCAAGTCCACGTGGCCGACGCCCCCATGGTGGAATGCATGCACTCTCGCAAAGCCGAGAAGAGGCCGCTGCCCTCGCTCTCCGGCGCCAACATCCTGCTGGTCGAGGACGGCGACACTAACCGCAAACTGATCGGACTGATGCTGCGCCGCGTCGGCGTGCAAGTCACCACCGCCGAGAACGGCCAGGTCGGCGCCGAGCTGGCGATGAAACACCCCTTCGACCTGATCCTCATGGACATGCAAATGCCCGTCATGGACGGCTATACCGCCACCGCCTTGCTCCGCCAGCAAGGGATCGCCATCCCCATCATCGCCCTGACCGCCCACGCCATGAAGGGCGACGAAGACAAGTGCCTGGCGGCGGGCTGCTCGGGCTACGTCACCAAGCCGGTCGACGCCGACGCCCTGGTCGAGACCGTGGCCGAAATGCTCGCCGCCAGCGCCGGGGGCCACTGGTCGCCGAGCGCGCCGCCGCCGGCGGCCGCGGCCGGGGCAGCCACGGATGCGGCCCACGCCCACGGCGGCATTTCCGCCCCCGCCCCCGCGGCCGAACCGGCGCCCGTCTTCTCCACCCTCCCCCTGGAAGACGCCGAGTTCCGCGAGATTGTCCAGGAATTCGTGGACGTGCTGCAACCGCGGATCGCCTCCATGCAGCAGGCCCTGGAAAAGCGCGACCTCACCGAGTTGGCCCGACTGGCCCATTGGCTCAAGGGCGCCGGCGGCACCGCGGGCTTCGCCGTGCTCACCGAACCCGCCCGACGCCTGGAGGCCTGCGTCCGCGACCAGCAGTGCGACGCGATCGAAGCCGCCGTGGCGGATCTCATGGCGCTGGCCAAACGCATTGCCATGCCCCCGGCGGCGGCCGTGGCCAGCGGGAAAAACTCGTCCCAAAGCTAGCCTGCCCTGCGCATTCTTGCCCGACCGCAACGGCACGCGATACAATAGTATCGTGGCCGTGCCTCGTGGACTCCGTCGCGCCTGCGGCCTTCCTTCATCCTTTATCCTTCATCCTTTATCCTTCCTCATGCCGGCGCCCGTCGTCCGCCAGACCGTCTGCAAGTCGATCCTCAACCGCAGCACCCTGGGCGGCTATTCGTTGAACTGCTATACCGGCTGCACCCACGCCTGCGTCTACTGCTACGCCCGCTTCATGCAACGCTTCCATCCCCACCAGGAGCCGTGGGGGAGCTTCGTCGACGTGAAGGTCAATGCCGTCGAGACGCTCAAACGGCAGTTGCGCCGCGCCGAGCCCGCCGAGGTCTTCGTCAGCAGCGCCTGCGACGGCTGGCAGCCGCTGGAGGCCCAGTGGCGGCTCACCCGCCGCTGCTGCGAGCTGCTGCTGGAACGGGGTTTCCCCGTGCACGTGCTGACCAAGAGCGCCTTAGTGCTCGACGACCTGGAGCTGTTGGCCCGGCCTGGGACGCGCGTCGCCGTCACCTTGACCACGCTCGACCCGCGGCTCGTGCGGCTCTGGGAACCGGGGGCCGCCAGCGTCACAGAGCGGCTCCAGGTGGTCGAGGCGGCCGGCCGGCTGGGGATCGAGATGGGCATGATGTTGGCGCCGCTCTTGCCGCTGCTCTCCGACGGCGAGGCGGCCATCGCCGCCATGCTCCAGCAGGCGGCCGACCTGGGGGTCGATGTCATCTGGGTGGACGCCATGAATCCGCGGCCGCGGGTGTGGCCCGCCGTGGCCGACCTGCTCCGCCGCGAGTTTCCCGACCTCTTGCCGCGCTATCGCAAGCTGCTGTTCGATCCGCCCACGCGGGCGAAATATCTCGACGAACTCCGTCTCCGCGTCGAGCGCCTCGCGGGCCGGCTCTCCCTGGCCGACCGCGTCCGCGTGTGTCCGTAAGGGGTAGGGATTGGGGATTAGGGAAGGGCGGCATGCGGAAATCGCCGTGTGCCACGGTGGCAGACAGCGTTTCTAACGGAGCCCTAACATCCCCGCCCCGGCGGCAAATGCTAGGTTTCCAAGAGAAGTCACGCAAGAGCCACATCCTCAGGCGAGCCGCAGCGCGTGGTGCAAGTCATGGAGAGCGAGAAGACCGGCGTCGGCGCCGCGATTGCGGACCTTCCCACCTGCGATTTCACCGTGGCTGCCGACGCGCCGACGGAGTGCGTCAAGGAGGCCTTTGACCGCCGCGCCGACTTGCCCGGCGCGATTGTCGTCGAGGGCGACCAGATCCTGGAAGTGGTATCCCGCGACAGCCTGTTTCGGCACCTCAGCCGGCCGTTCTTTCGGGAAATCTTTTTGCGCAAACCGATTCGCGAGTTCGTCGCCATGTGGTGCGGCGACTTGTTGCGGCTGGAGGCCGGCTGCTCGATCAACCGCGCCGCCGAATTGGCCTTGGCCCGGCCGCATCAACAGGCGTTCGAGCCGATCCTGGTGGATTACGGCGATCGCGTGGGGCTGCTCGACGCGCAGGTGTTGCTGGTGGCCCAGGCCCAGTTGCTCTCGCTCTCCCGGCTGGTGGAAGCCGAGCGCGACGCGGCCGAGGCCGCCAACCGCGCCAAGAGCGACTTCCTCGCCAACATCTCCCACGAACTGCGTACACCGCTGCACGGCATCCTCAGTTACGCCCGCTTCGGGCTGAACGAGGCCGGCACCGCCGAGCGCGAGGAACTGGGCGAGTTCTTCCGCAACGTCGACCACTGCGCCGACACCCTGCTGCGGCTGGTCAACGACCTCTTGGACCTGTCGAAACTGGAGGCCGGCCGGATGACCTTCGATTTTCACCCCGCCGACCTGGGCGCGCTCATCGAAGTGGTGGTCGACGAGTTCCGCTCCCTCTGCGCCGAGCAGAAGGTGAGCATCCGCTACCAGCGGCCGCGGGAAAAGATGCTCACCCTGGTCGATCCGGACCGCTTCGCGCAGGTGGTCCGCAACCTCCTGAGCAACGCCGTGAAGTTCTCGCCGCCGGAGGGGACCGTCCACGTGCGTCTGCGCCACGTGGGCAAGGCGCTGTTGATGAGCGTCCGCGACGAAGGGCCGGGAATCCCCGCCGAGGAACTGGAAACCGTCTTCGACAAGTTCGTCCAATCCAGCAAGACCAAGTCCAACCAGGGCGGCACCGGCCTGGGCCTGGCCATCTGCCGCGAGATCGTCGCCGGCCACCAAGGCCGCATCTGGGCGGAAAACAACGCCACCGCCGGCTGCATCTTCTACTGCGAGTTGCCCCTGGCCTATCCCGAACTGCTCGCCAGCACCTCCCCCCAAGAGCAAACCGCGCCATGACGACAGAACGCGGACGCATCCTGATCGTCGACGACAACCCCACCAACGTCGACATCCTCCGCCGCATCCTCTCGAAGGACTACGAGCTGGCCACCGCCGCCAACGGCGACGAGTGCCTGGCGAAACTCCCCGCCTTCAAGGCACAACTCGTCCTGCTGGACATCATGATGCCCGGCATCGACGGCTACGAAGTCTGCCGGCGGATCAAGCAAAGCGCCGTCGGCCAGTTCGTCCAGGTCATCCTCGTTTCCGGAAAGGGCTCGACGGCCGAGCGCGTCCGCGGCTACGAGGCCCAGGCCGACGACTACCTCGTCAAGCCCTTCGACCACGAGGAGCTGCGCTCGAAGGTGCGGGTGCAATTCCGCCTCTGCGACGCCCAGCGGCAGTTGACCGCCGCCCGCGACCAGTTGGCCCTCTATGCCAATGAGTTGGAAGCCCTGGTCTCGCTGCGCACCAAGCAGTTGACCGACACCGAGGACATGGCCGTCTTCGCCCTGGCCCAGGTGGCCGACTCGCGCGACCCGGAGACCGGCGGGCACCTCTGGCGGATGCGCCGCTATGCCCAGATGATCGCCGAGGAACTCGCCGCCGGCGGGCCCTACGCCGCGCGGGTGGACCGCCGCTTCCTGGAAGACCTCTATCGCGCCAGTCCCCTGCACGACATCGGCAAGGTGGCCCTCCGCGATGCCGTCCTGCAGAAGCCCGGCCGGCTCACTCCCGAGGAATTCGCCGAGATGAAGCGGCACGTGCTCGTCGGCGGCCAGACCTTCGAGATGGCCCGCGACCAGGTGGGGCCGGGCACGTTCATGGACATGGCGGCCGAGATCGCCCGCTATCACCACGAGAAATTCGACGGCAGCGGCTACTGTGCGGGCCTGCGGGGCGAGGAGATCCCGCTGTGCGCGCGGATCGTCGCCCTGGCCGACGTGTACGACGCCCTGACCTCGCGGCGGGTCTACAAGCCGGCCTACAGTCCCCAGGCCGCCCGCGCGATCGTCGTCGGCGAGTCCGGCCGTCATTTCGACCCGGTGATCGTGACCGCCTTTGCAGCCCGCTTCGAGGATTTTCAGGAGTCGGAAGCGTCGGCCGGCGACGCGGCGATCGTCGATGCCGTCGCTCCGGCCGCCGCCCTGTCGTTGCTGCCGGCATGAGGGCAAGCGTTCTCCCCTCGCCCTTTGGGAGAGGGTTAGGGTGAGGACCCTGCTCCTTCCCCCCTCCGCCCTCCCCCTTTCCTTCATCCTTCATCCTTCCTCTTTCATCCTTGCTTGTGACGCCTTCACCGCACACGGCGTGTGCGGCGTACAATCGCCGTCGCATTGCTGCGCAGCGGCGTACCCAGGGGTGGGTTGACGTATCGCCGTGTCAACCCCGAAGGGGGTTGCGTAGGGCAAGCACTTGCCCTGTCGACGGTTTAGCTCTGCGAATCAGAAACGTTCGTTTGAATGGCCTTCCGGCAATCGATTACCTTCGTCGCATCGATTCTCCAGCTTCCACGGATCAGCTTCATCGCGACGGGGCCAAAGTCAGGAGTAATGATTGTCACCTCCCCCTCATTTTCGGATCCTGAAATCTGGCTCACCAAATACGATTCCTCGATTTGATCCAGGAGCGTCGCCACGTCGTCAGGATAGGTCCCAGACCAGAGGACCTCGGCATCCGGATGTGCTTGGATTAAGGACTCAATCTCGTCTCTACTGCCCCGGTGAATCGCACGCGAGAACCTCCGCCAAGTCTTCTCGGGTTCGCCCTCCTCCTGACTGCGCGCCCGTGACATCATCTCCTGAACGATGTGCTCGTAGGATTCGGTCTTGGTTCTCTCAGCAAATTCCGCCAAGAGGTTTTGCAGTCGGACGGTCGCCTCGTCATCGTCATGCGAACATTGTTTCAGTACATAGGACCAGCAGTACTTGCTCGGAAATTTGCATGCGGCGCATACGAAGTGGTTGAAGGCTTTCCATCCTTCACCACTGAGCGGACAGTCGGGCGATGCTTCGGCATACCCTGTGATGTACGCACAGACTTCGTAGAACGATCCACCGTAGACGTACATGTGCCGTCGGCGACAGACACTCTGGATTAGTTCGATGAAGCTATCAACGCTGTTCATCCTCTATGCCTGACAGGTATGCAGCCGCAGAAGTGAGGCAGGACTTTGCCGCATTTTCGCAGCCGAGCATGGCGTTGTCAATCTGATGACGACTGCCCCAAAGTCTCCTTCTCGGAAAACGTTCGTTTTGCAGCACCCAGCCGACTGCCCGCCGCCTTGCCTGATTTCCAGGCCGGGAGAATCCGAGATCGCCACCCCGGATATCGAGCCGTTGGAAAGCTGACGGACGGTGGAAGGCGGAAGGCAAGGGGGAAGGCGGAGGGCAAAAAGAAGGATGAAGGATCAAGGAGGAAGGATGAAATTGTTCGCCTTCCCCCTTCCGCCCTCCGCCCTCATCCTTTCTTTCACGCACTCTTCTTCGCGGCGGCGAACAACGGCTGGCGGCCGGAAACCACGTCCTCGGTCACCAGGTAGCGGCTCCCCGGGGCCTGCTCGGGCAACTCGTACATGATCTCCAGCATCACCTCTTCGATGATCGAGCGGAGGCCCCGCGCGCCGGTGTCCTTCTCGTGGGCCTTGTGCGCGATCGCCCGCAGGCCGCCCTCGGTGAAGCCCAACTCGGCGTGTTCCATGGCGAACAGCGCCTGGTATTGCTTGATGAGGGCGTTCTTCGGCTCGACCAGCACGCGCACCAGGGCGCTCTCGTCCAGCGGGTGCAAGGCGGAGACCACCGGCAAGCGGCCGACCAACTCGGGAATCATGCCGAAGTGGAGGATGTCGTCGCTGGTGACGCGATCCAGCATCTCGCCCAACTCGAGCTCGTTGTGCAAGGCGGCGTCCTGGCCGAAGCCGATGGCCCGTTTGCCCAGGCGCTTGCCGATGATGTCGTCGAGTCCCACGAAGGTGCCGCCGCAGATGAAGAGGATGTTCGAGGTGTCCATCTGGATGTACTGCTGCTCGGGATGCTTGCGGCCGCCCTGGGGCGGCACGTTGGCGATGGTGCCTTCCAGCATCTTCAACAGCGCCTGCTGCACTCCTTCGCCGGAGACGTCGCGGGTGATGGAGACGTTCTGGCTGGTCTTGCCGATCTTGTCGATCTCGTCGATGTAGAGGATGCCGCGTTGGGCGGCTTCGAGGTCGAAGTCGGCGGCGTGCAGCAGCTTCAAGAGCAGGTTTTCCACGTCCTCGCCCACGTAGCCCGCCTCGGTCAGCGTGGTGGCGTCGCCGATGGCGAAGGGCACATCCAGGACGCGGGCCAGGGTCTGGGCCAGCAGGGTCTTGCCGGAGCCGGTGGGCCCGATCATGAGGATGTTCGACTTGTCGATCTCGACCTCGGATTCCTGGCCGCCGTGCAGCAGGCGTTTGTAATGGCTGTGGACGGCCACCGCCAGGACCTTCTTGGCGCGGTCCTGGCCGATGACGTATTGATCGAGGTGCTCGACGATCTGCCGCGGGGTGAGGATCTTGCTGAAAAGCGGCTTGCTGGCGCCGCGGCGGCGGCGCTCTTGCTCGAGGATCGACTGGCAGAGGTCGATGCACTCGCCGCAGATGTAGACGTCGCCGGGTCCCTCGACCAGCGGTCCCACGTCGCGATAGCTCTTGCGACAGAAGGAACAGAAGGCGTTCTTCTTGGTGGTGCCGCTGCTGCGGCGTCCCGTGTTGAAGTCTCGTCCCGATGGCATAGCCCACCCGTCCCTTTCCGCTTGTCTCGTCCCGGTTGCCGCCGCACTACTATTCTACGGGGGACTGTGCCGCGGGTCCCGCCGGTCCGCTCCCGCGGCAAGTTGCAGCGAGATTGCAGCTTTTGACTCCCTTGCCGCGTCGTGGCGCCGCGGGGCGTCCTAACCCCTGTCGCCGTTATCCTTTAACTCGTCTCTGAGTTTCACCGCCAAGGTAGTTTTTATTGTTCGGTATTCTGCGTCCGTTAGCCCACCCTGGGAATGCAAATCACGGAATTTTGACATCAATTCGCTCAGCGCCTGTTCCTGTTGTAGCGTCTTGGCGCGGATTCTCAGCACCAGGGAAACCGCCACGGTCGTGAGCAGTCCCAGGACGGCGATCCAGAGGAACAACTCTCCGACAGTTTTGAGGAGTTGCATTAGGTTGGACACTCGAAATGCAATTGCCCGAGTTCCGTCGGCGGAGAGGTCGGTTGCTCTGCCACTAATTATGTTGCCGCGGGGGGATTGAGTCCAGCAGTAAAAACGCGATCCCACCCCTTCTTTCTGGGGGGAATGGAAGAAGGCGGAGGGCGGAAGGCGGAAGGACAGTAATTTCGTCCTTTATCCTTCATCCTTGATCCTTTATCCTTGATCTCCTTCCCCCTTCCGCCCTCCGCCCTCCCCCTTTCCTTCCCAGCTTACTCAATCGCGATTACCGACACTCCTTCCTCAAGTTGCATCGTCGTTATAACCGATACGGATGGAGTGTGAATCCAGGGGTTCGCGCGCCCATAAGCCCTGCGCAAACCGCTTCCTCATCGAGAGGAGTTTCGTCATGTGGTTGGCCCCGTTGGTCCAAGTGTTGCTCTTGGCGGCCGCCGCGCCCCCGGCGGGCGGCCAGCCGCCGGCCGCTGCCCCGGTGAGCTCCGTGCCTATCTTCTATAGTCGCGAGGCCCGTTTCGCCATTCCTTATCACCTCAACCGTCCCGCGCGGATGGCCCGCGAGTTGGCCGAGGTGCAACTGTATTTCTCGACCAACGGCGGCGGCACCTGGCAGTTCTACAGCAAGGTGGACCCGGTCACGGGGCGATTCCTCTTCCGCGCCCCGAACGACGGGGAATACTGGTTTACGGTCCGCACGGTGGACCGCGCCGGGCAGTCGTCGTCGGTTGGTGCCAACTCCGCGCAGTTGATCGTCGTGGTCGATACCACGCCGCCCAAAGTGCAACTCACCGCCCGGCGCGGCTCGACCGGCGAGACCGTCGTGCATTGGCAAGTCGAGGAGTTTCATCCCAAGCCGGGCAGCCTGTCGCTGCAGTTCCGCGCCTCCGCCACGATGCCCTGGCAGGCGATCAAGCTGGACCGTCCCCAGCCGGGCGCAGTCGGGCCGCTGCAAGGCGGCGAAGTCGTTCTCTACCCCCCCGCCGAGGTCGCCCAGTTGGAACTCCGCGGCGAAGTGCTCGATCTGGCCGGCAATGCGGGTGTGGGACAGGCGAAGATCAACTTGCGTGACCTGGGCCCGCCGGCCTTGCCGCCAGCCTCACCGCCCACCACGGTCTCGATTCCGACGACGCCGTCGCCGCCGGCCGGCCATGACGCGTTGTCACCGCCGACCTTGCCGCCGGGCGCGCCGCGGGCGGACGATGCCTGGCGGCCGGGCAGCGATTTGCCGCCGCCCACGCCGGGTTCCAATCCCGCTCAGGCCGCCGGCGACCGCGACCCGGCCGAGCGGGATTGGCCCGCCAGTCCCTTGCGGCCCGCCCCGGGGCAAACGCGGGTGGACATTTCCGAACAGGGCCGGACCGACGCGCAAGACGGCTCCGTGGCCGTCCAAATCAATGCCCCCGGCCGCAACCAGTTCGTCGCCCTGGACGGGCAGGGCGCCTCGCGCGCCAATGCCGCCGAGGGTTCGCCGCCGCGCGCGCCCGCAAATTCGACCCCCGCGGCGGCACCGGCCGCGGCCGGGTTGCCCGCCGGCCAAAAGTTGCACATGGTCAATTCCCGCATCTTCGAGCTGGAATACGACCTCCAGTCCGTGGGCCCCTCCGGCGTCAAGCAGGTGGAGTTGTGGGGGACGCGCGACGGCGGCCGGACTTGGAAACGCTTCGCCATCGACCAGAGCAATCGCAGCCCGCTGATCGTGACCGTCGCCGAGGCCGGGACCTACGGATTCCGCCTCGTGGTCGAGAGCGGCGCCGGCCTGGGCGGCCGGCCGCCGCAGAGCGGCGATCCGCCGGAAATCTGGATCGGCGTCGACCTGACCAGGCCCACCGTCCGCATCACCTCGGCCGAACAAGGCAGCGGTCCCGACGCCGCCAACCTTAACATCGCCTGGGAGGCCAGCGACGACGTGATGCTGGCCGCGCGGCCCATCACGCTTTCCTTCAGCCAGAGCCGCGGCGGCCCCTGGATCCCCATTGCCTCGGGCCTGGAAAACACTGGCCATTACTCCTGGGCGATCGACAATCGCATGCCCTCCAGCGTCTACCTCCGCATCGAGGCCCGCGACGAGGCCGGCAACCTCGGCGCCTACGAAACCGCCCAGCCCGTCTCCCTCGACCAGATGAGCCCCAAGGCGCATATCCGCGGCGTGCATCCGGTGGGGCAGTCCGGCCAACGGTTGTCCGACCCGGGTTTCGCGCCATAAGAGACGGGTTGGCGACTCCGCTTGCTTACCGCGGCCGCACTGTTGACAACAGTCGGCGCCCACGCTAGAACCAGGGGCGTTGGATCGGGTCGGAACTCGGCTGCGGAGAGGGCAACAGGGCATGCGAGGATTCCTGTGGAAGTTCGTGGCGATTTCCTGCCTTCTTACGGCGGCGCTGGTTCGGCTGGGCAACGGGGCGGATGCACCAGCCGGGGCCAGCGGCGGCAAGTCGGCGAAGGTGCATGCGCGATCATCCGAGGAGGTGTGGACTGCCCTTGTTGCGCTGCTGGAGAAGATCCGCGCCGCCGCCGAGTCGCATGGCATTAAGAAGGTCGTGGTTCTCACGTCGCTGGACCGGAAGCTATCCGACACCAGGGCGCCCGCGTTCCTTCAGGAGGCGCTGTTGACGGCCTGGTACGGCGGCCCGCACGTGGCGCAGCCGCCAGCCACGGTCCGGTCAGTTCCGACCAAGATCACACCGGCGGCGTTGTCGAAGCTGCGGTGGCCGGATCATAAAACTCCGACCGTCCTGGCGGTCACCAGCGCCCGCCGCCCGGACAAGACCGAGATCAACCTCACGTTGCTCGACGCCAAGGAAGTCTTCTGGCACGGGACCTTTGCGTTGACCGCGGCGGAGGTCGCTGCGATTCCCGCCGTCCCGCCCGTCAACCAGCGGATCCTCCGTTTTGCCACGGATCAACGGGGCCAACAGGTAGGCGACGGCGAGTGCTGGACCCTGGCGGACCAGGCGTTGAAGGCGGCGGGGGCGCAGCATCCGGGCGCGTATGTTTGGGGCCGCCCGCTGGCGGCCGGCGAGCGGGTGTTTCCCGGCGACATCGTCCAATTCTCGTCGGTTCGCCTGACGCATGGGTCAGCATGGACAACACTAGGCGCTCCCAACCATACGGCGATCATCGAGCACGTGAAAGCGCCGCACGTGTACGTTCTGATTCATCAGAATTTCGACGGCAAGGTGGTCAAAGAGACGACCGTGGATTTATCGACCAAGACCGCCGGGACGTTTATCATCTACCGGCCGGTGCCGGAGAAGGCCCCTGAGCCTTAATCCGGGCGGTCGCTGTCCTGCCTTGAAAGAGAAAAAGGGGGCATTCTGCTTTTCCGCCGCTGTCCGCGGATTAGGCCGCGGAGACTCGCCATTTTGCCAAGAGTAGAATATCCCCTTCCGTCCTGGGAAGGAGGAGGTCAATTGTTCAGACTGCCACACCATGCGGCGCCATGGCTCGTCTCAGGAATCTGCGTCATCGTCGCCTTGGCGGCCGCGGTGCTTCCTCGCCGAACGGCAGGGCCGGCCATGCGGGAAATCGTCGTATTTGAAGAGAACAACGACCATCGTGTTAGGCAGATGGTGGCGATCGTTTTTGCGCAGGAACTTGAGGGATCGCAATTGTGCGACGAAGACGTTCGTCGGACCGTCAATGATGTTCTCGACACCGCTGCAGCGATGATTGGCAAAGGCATTGCCGCGGCGTTCGGAGGTAATCCAGAGCGCGAGAGCGAAGGCGAGCGGCGTCTTCGCGGCATGAAGCCGGGGCTAAAGGATCTCTTCTCCCGAGGCGTGTTCGTGGAAGATCGGGAGATATCAGATGGAAAAATGTTGGTTGTTGATCGGTACACGCTTCGCTGGCCGCCGCGAGAGAATCAACCTGGGGGTAACAAAGGCGTCAGGAACCGTTGATTCGCATTGAAAACGGTTCCTGGCACCTTTATTTCGACGGGCACAATCATTGGCTTGGCTTGCTCTTCTCCGCCTCTTTCGAGCCGGCCTTCGCGCGCTCCAGATCATGTTGGCGTATTAGTTCCCCCAATATGCCCGTCAGCCCTTCGTCATCCGTAAGCACGCCTTTCCGCAGAAGTTCCTTCATCGTTTCCTTTTGGGCAGGCGATATGCTGTCCCAACTGTTCAGCGTGCTGCACGTCAAGCTGAGAAAGCCCATGCACCGCTCGACGGGACCTATCTTCTTGTTGACCAAATTGTTTCGGGTCATCTCCGGGTCTTGGCCGATGACGAGGCGATCCCCGGGCTGAAGCGTGTAATTGGTCGCGTTGATTCCCCGTTTCGCAACCGCCTCCCAATCGACGGCGAGAATCGTGCTCTTGTCGCGGTTGTTGGGCGACGGGCGGGCGACCCACATCTTGGTGCTGGAGAGCTGCGAGAGGCCGTTGATTGCACTGATTGCGTCCATGACCGTTTCCTTGCCGGTGCACGGGACACAGCGCACGTTATCGCCCAGGCCCGCTCCCTCGGTAATGATGTAGAAGGCCTTGCCCGGCTGACACGCTGCCGGCGTCGGCGGCGCGGGAGCCGTGTCGGCTATCGTTCCGGGTCTGAGTTCGAGTGTTCCGCCAGTGATTGTCGTCTCGCCGGTATAGACGTTGGCCCCCGACAATACCTGCAGGGCCTGGCCGCGGATCGTCCCGCCCTGCTTTGCGGGTTCCTCGGCTTGCAGGCAGGCACAGGGGATGGCGGCCGCAACGAGCAGAAGCGCGAAACCAGCGAGCGTGCGTGACATGACCTGCTCTCCTTTTGGGTTGGGAAGCGACCAGGTCCGGCCGCCCGGCCGGGACCCAGGCGCTCCTTGTGGTTAAGGCACCTATGGCTTTGTTGCCTCGGGGTTGAAATCGAAGCGATAGGATACTTAGGGCTAGTGCGGCTTACAAGTAGTTTCCGCCGGTCGGAATCCCTTGCGAAACCGCACGCAAGCGATCAGCCTTTCGGCAAGAACTTGGTGGAAGACGCCCTAGTATATCAAGACCCCTGGGCAATTCGAGCAATTGCACTCTACGGAGGGGGCGATGCCCGTAGCACTCCGGCCCAGTCTGCGCTAGTTCGCTTTCTGTCCGTCTCTTGGACGCCCTTCAACAATGGTGCCAGGAACCGTTGATTCGCATTGAAAACGGTTCCTGGCACCTTTGTTTCGACATTGAAAGTTGAGCGTTCAGCGACAGACTCCGGGCCGTCAGCCGCTTCAACGCAACCGCGGGGATAAACCCCGCGGCTCGCCGCTGTGACCCGTCCCCGGGCTCCCTTCCCCCTTCCCCCTTCCGCCCTCCGCCCTCCGCCTTTCTTCTCAGTCTGCCATCACGCAGCGGTCGCGGGCCCAGGCGCGAAGCTCCTCAACGTGCTCCCGCATGACCACCGAGATCGGTCGCGTCGCCTTCATGGCCGCTAGGATGTGTTCGGTCCTGCAGATCGTCTTGTCGGCAAACGCCTCATAGAGGCCGGAGACGACCGCCTGCTCGATCTCGGCGCCGGCGAAACCCTCCGAGCCGGCCACCAACTTGGCCATGTCGAAGGCGGCCTTGTCGCGCTTCCGCTTCCGCAGGTGGATCGTGAAGACCTGCTCGCGCTCCTCCGGGCCCGGCAGGTCGACGAAGAAGATCTCGTCGAACCGCCCCTTGCGCATCAACTCGGGCGGGAGCTGGGCAATGTTGTTGGCCGTGGCGATGAGGAAGACGCTGTGGCGATGGTCCTGCATCCACGACAACAGCGTGCCGAACATCCGCTGCGAGAGCCCGCCGTCGGCCGAGTCCGCGCTGGCCGAGGCGAAGGCCTTTTCGATCTCGTCGATCCAGAGCACGGCCGGGGCCATCGACTCGGCCTGCTGGAGGGCCTCGCGCAGCCGGGCCTCGCTCTCGCCGATAAACTTCTGGTAGAGCACGCCCGGGTCCATCCGCAAGAGCGGCATGTGCCAGGCCGAGGCAACCACCTTGGCGCAGAGGCTCTTTCCGCAACCTTGCACCCCCAGCAGCAAGATGCCCCGCGGCGGGTCGAGGCCGAAGTCGCGGGCGCCGCTGGAAAAGCCGCCGTGCCGCAGGTCGAGCCAGCGCTTCAGGTTCTTCAGTCCGCCGATTTCGTCCGGCGAGACATCGGCCACGATCGGCTCCAGGCAGCCCATCGTCCCCAGGCGGTTGCGCTTGGCGTCGACGATCCGCGGCAGCTCGGAGCCGTCCAGGACGTTGCGGTCGTGGATCGCCCCGGAGACCACGCGGGCGGCCTCCTCGCTGGTCAGCCCCTGCAAGGTCTGCACCAACAGCTCCAGTTCCCGCTTCGTCAGTTTCGACTCGATCTTCTGCAGGCTGCGGCGCTGGGCGTCCTGAAACGTGTTCCGCACGATCTCCAACAGCTCCTGCTCATCCGGCCAACCGATCTCCAGGGGCACGGTCAGCCGCCGCACCTCGGGCGGCAGCCCCGCGGCGTCGGCCAAGATCAGGGTCCACAAGCGCGAGTCGGGGGCGAAATAGAGGTCGCGGAGGGCGCGGACGATTGCCGGGTCCTTGCAGTGCGGGCCGAGGTCCTTGAAGAGGAAGATGAGCACCCGGTCCGTGTCCTTCACGTACCGCAGCGCGGCGGCCACCTTGCCCGCCTCCACCAGCGTCTGCACGGGCGAAGACACGGTGACAAGGCCCTCGGTCACGGACCATTCGGCCAGCGGCAATTCCATCGCCTTGGCCACGTCGCGGACCAGGCGGACGGCGCGGGGCTCGTCGGCGGTCTCCATCGCGATGATGGGGTTGCCCGCCTGAATGAGCAGTTTCAGAACGTCCAGACCGTCGGATTTCATCGTCAAGCTCCGCAGGGGGGCAAAAGGCGCCGGCAACGGCCATTCTAGAGCAGCGCGGCGTGATCCGACAGGTGGCCCCACGCTGGGACTGCACAGCGCGGAGGGGTAGCGCGCCCGGCGTCGTCATATCGCAACCCCTTGCAAATCAATCACTTAGCAACACCGCAAGTCGCCTTGTCGCCGGGGGGAAAAACCAGTACAGTATGCGGCCTTCTCTTTCTGCGAAAGCCCTCATCCATGTGCCGCTACCGTCGTATCCTCCTGTCCGTCGGCTGCCTGTTGGCATCGTTGCTGTGCGTCCGCGCCGGGGCCCAGATGCAACCGTCGCCGCCGATCATGATGATGCCCTCGGACTCGACGGTCCCGCCCCCGTCCGAGGCCATCTTTGTCCCTCCCGGACCGGCCGCCGCCGGCGCGGCGGCGCCGCCGCAAGGCTATGCCACGTCGCCGGAGTCCTACACCTGGCAACTCCTGCCGGACGGGCTGATGTATCCCTCGTACCTCGCCGGGGAACGGGAACCGCGGATCGGCAGCGAGTGGGTCTATGACCAGCGGATGGGCTGGATCTGGAACATCGCCATGGGGGCCCGCGTGGGACTGCTGCGCTTCGGCAACGAGGACAAGCTCCTTCCCGAGGGTTTTCAGTTCGACCTCGAGGCGGCCGCCTTTCCGCGGCTGATATTCAACTATGAACGCGACCTGGTGGCGGTCGACTTTCGCGCCGGCGGGGCCTTGACCTGGCGGAGCGGGCCGTGGGAGACGAAGTTCTCCCTCTACCACCTCAGTTCGCACTTGGGCGACCAGTACCTGCTGGAGAATCCCGGCGTCGCGCGGGTGGATTTCTCCCGCGACGCCCTGGTGCTGGGGCTGGCGTATCGGCCGATCCCCGACGTGCGGATCTATGGCGAAGTAGGTTGGGCATTTTACGACTGGGGCGACACCGAGCCCTGGGAGTTTCAATTCGGCTTCGAGTTCAGTCCCATGCGGCCCACCGGCTTGGAGGGCGCGCCCTTCTTCGCCATCAACGCCCATCTCCGCCAGGAGGTGCAATTCGGCGGCGGGCTGACGGTGCAGGCCGGCTGGCAATGGCGGGGCCGCAGCGGGCACCTCTTCCGCACCGGCCTGGAATACTTCAACGGCAAGTCCGAGCAGTACCAGTTCGGCGACCAGTACGAGCAGCAGATCGGCGTCGGCATGTGGTACGACTTCTAGCGTGGTGATTCACGCCGATGGGGCTTGATGCCGTGCAGACCACGCCGACGGCGCAACAACACGGCTGACACAGCCGTGGCACGCCAATGGGCTCGTCTATTTCTCGCCGGGGCGTTATATTTGCCCAAGGCGCTCGCCTTATGCCCGTGAGGCGACTTATAAGCGAAAGGGTCTGACAAATGGTTTCATGCGGCAAGAACCGTCGGCATATGGTGTTGCGGTCTCTCTTGACGGCGCTGGTGTCCGCCTGTCTCGCGGGGTGTGCCAAGCCCGCCGACAAGTCGGGAGGCGAACGCATGGATCGTGGAAAAACGAGCAACCTTCACACCAAACCGGCTTCGGCCGATTATTGTCTCGATGCTAGTGATATTGAGAAATTTCGACCCGAAAGATCGAAAAATGACATTCTCAAAGATGTTCAGTGGGGGGGTGATTTTGAAGAGGCCACCGAGTATGAAGGAAAGAACGTCTCGGCTATCAGCTATGGTCTCTTTGGGGGCCCCTACAGGGTCGGAGGGAGAGCCGTGTGGGCCATATTCGTTGGCGACAAGTTCAAGAAATTTGTTCGATGGCCAGAATGGGATCAGGAGGAAGTAATTGATGACAGCGGGAAACGGCGGAGTCGTGCCAAGCCGATCAAGATAGGCGATTTCCGTCGCCTCATCCGGGCAGTCGAAAGTAAGCCTGTAAGTGTTGCAGACTTGGAAAAGGAGGTTAGGGCCGGAGCCGCGCCGCCTCAGCACATAGACGTGGGCTTGACAGCCGCATACCTCGCCCTCGAACCCGCCCTGTCTGCAAAACGGAATAAGGAGATCAATAAGAACGCCGCCTTGCGCGATCACTACAACGCCTCCCGGCTAAGAATCGGAATGACGGAATCGGAGGTGGAATCCGTGCTCAGGGCGCAGGCACTTGAATCGGGAAAAGTGGAAGCAGGCTCCTACAAAATCTATGGCAGCAACGAATCGTTCGACATAGACTACATGCTTCACTTTTCAAACATACTGGTCATATTCAAGGAAGGAAAAGTGATCGGAATACATAGGGCGCCTGCTGGTTATGAATGGCGTCGGACGCTTGGGGAGTTGTTTATCGACCTGCCCGCGAGTCATTGACACGATAAAGAGTCCTTCTGAGTCAGCGGAGGGTGTCCGGGAATTCCGTTGAAACAACACCAACGACAACCAAGGCTATGGCAACGTCCTTGGGTATGAGGACTCCACGCCAAGACGCCGGTCTTCTCGCCCCCAATCCTCAATCATCCTTGCGAGTCTGGGAACTGGAGGCGCCGCCCAACTGCCCCGAAGGCGCCGTCTTCTCCGGCGAGCTGGTGGTCAAGAGCGACTTGTCCAGATATTTCCGGGCCACGGCGGCCACGTCGTCTCGCGTCACCGCCTTAATCCGCTGGTCGAACGTCTTGTCGTAGTCGTAGCCCAGGCCGTAAAGCTCGTCGAGCGCGGCCAGCCGCGCCTGGCCGGCAATGGTCGTGTTCTCCTGGGCGTGCATGGCAATGATCCGCTCGACCGCCGTGGTGAACTCCTCCGGCGTGATCTTCCCCTGGCGGGCTCGCTCCACGTCGCGGCGGATGTGCGCAACCACTTCGGCGACCTTCGCCGGCTGGGTCTGCGAGAGGATGGTGAAGTAGCCGGGGACCGGCCCGGTCATGGGCATGGCCTGCACGTAGTAGACCAGGCCCGCCTCGCGGAGCTCGTTGTGCAGCCACCCGCCCGGATAGGCGTAGCCCGACATCACGGCCGTCAGCACGGTCATGGCGGCGTGGTCCTTCCGCTGGAAGATGCTCTCGCAGGGGTAGCCCAGCAGGATCATGCCTGTGTCCTTGCCGGTTTGCTTGTGATAGGCGGCGGACTCCGGCAGGGTGTTGGGACGCCGGAAGTCGATCTTCGGCGCCGCCGCGGGGTACGAGCCGCCGAAGAGTTTCCCCGCCAGGGCCACGGCACGGTCCGGTTCGATGTCGCCGAAGATGGTGACGACCATGTGCTTGGGGACGAAATACTTGTTGTGAAAGCGGGCAAGGTCGAGGCGCGTCAGGGCCCGCACCGACTCCGCCTTCCCTTCCGTGACCAGGTGATAGGGCGAGGCGGCGGGGAGGTGGTCGGCAAAGACCTCGGCGATCTCGGCCTCCGGATCGGCCGTGCGGTCGGCGATGGCCCCCAGGGCGAGCCCCTGGATCTTGGCGAACTGCCCGGCGGGAAACGTCGGGCGCAGGAAGCACTCGGCGAACACCGCGGCCGCCTGCGGAAAGTCTTCCCGCAGCGTGGTGGCTTCGCCAAAGACGGTGAAGCGGCCGGAGCCGAAGGAAAGCCGGCCGCCGATGGAGTCGAAATAGCGGGCGATGGCCGCGGCCGTATGGTCGGCGGTCCCCTGGTCGAGCATGTCGGCCACCAGGGAGGCGCGGCCGGCGGTCTTCTCGTCGTCCACCAGCGCGCCGCCCAGCACGAAGGCCTGGATATTCACCAGCGGCAGGTTGGCGTGCCGCTTGACGAGCACGCGCAACCCGTTGGACAATCGCACCAGCGTGACCTTTCCGCTGCCGGCGGCCGCGGCCTCGGCGGCGGCCTTCGGCGCGCCCCCCGGCGGCGCGATGGTCACGCGGTTGAGCCGCTCGGGGACGAACCAGCGGCGGGCGGCCCCGCGCACTTCTTCCGCCGTCACCTTCTGGATGTTGCGCGCATAGGCCTGGTCGAATAGCGGATCATGGGCCGCCAGGAAACCGCGCCCCAGGCTCTCCGCCGCCTGCTGCACCGTCTGGCGGTCGAAGAGCCACTCGACCGCCTTCTGCTTCTTGGCCTTGGCCAACTCCGCCTCGTCGACCAACTCTTCGCGCAGCCGGTAGACCTCCCCGAGGATGGCCTCCGTGGCCGGCCGCCACCGCTCGGGCAGGCAACTGGCCTCGACGGCGAAGTAGCCGCGGACGAAGTGCGGCGTCTCGCTGACCGCGGCGATGGACTGCACCAGCGGCCGGTCGTATTTCAACCGCCGCACCAGCCGCGAGCTTTCCCCTTCGCCGAGGATATACGCCGCCAGGTCCAGGGCGTACATGTCGGGGTCCGAGAGCTTCACCGTCGGCCAGGCCAGCACGGTGTCGTAGGTCTTGCCCTCCATCTCGCGCGCGGCCTGGCGGGGCGCGAGTTGCTCCGGCTCGGCGGCCAGGGGCACGTCGGTCTCGCGGCCGCGGGGCGTGCCCGCCCATTGCCGGGCCACCGCCTCCAATATCTCCCGTGTCTTCACGTCGCCCACCACCACGAACACCTGGTTGTTGGGCACGTAGCGCTCGTGATAGAAGTCGATGATCGCCTGGTTGGTCGTGCCGTTGAGGACTTGCAGGTAGCCGATCACCGGGCAGCGCATGGGACTGGTCGTGTAGACGGTGGCGTCCAACAGGTCGTCCAGCACGTGCCCGCGATCCGCCTCGTCGTCGGCCAACTCGCGGCGCACGACCTTCAGCTCGCGGTTAAACTCGGCGGGCTCGAAGCGGACGTGCTGCATGGCGTCGGCCACCAGGTCCACGGCGGTCAGGACGTTCTTCACCGGGCAGTCGATGTGGAACGAGGTCGTCTCGTTGGTGGTGTAGGCGTTGGTGGCGCCGCCGAAGGACTCGATGATCCGTTGGATCTCCTTCTCGCTGCGCCGCTGGGTGCTGCCGCCGCAGACGACGTGTTCCAGCACGTGGCTCAGGCCCGCCCCGAGGTAGCGCCCCTCGAAGGCGCTGCCGGTGTTTTTCACGTAGCAGCGGACCGTGGCCACCGCCGCCACGTGGTTCTCCTGGACGATGACAGTCAAGCCGTTCTCCAGCGTGGCCAGGGTGACGTTTTCCCCCAGGGCGCGGACGCTGGCATAGCGTGGCGCGGCCGGCTGCGCCGCCGCCGGCGGCGGGGATTTCTCTTCCGCCGCAGCCGTCAGGAGGGAAAACAAGAGGAGAAAGGCGACGCCGCCGACGCGGAGAACATTACTCATGGAAACTCCTGAAATGGAGGTCATATTCGTTGCCGAGTTGCTCCATGGTAGCGGTTTTGTGCGGTGCGGCAAATACCCCTGCGGGCGGTGGCGCCACCGTTTTTTTCCGCAAAACCGGCCGGCATTTTCCCACCCCATTTTCCCGGAAGAATAGCATATATTGGATTATGGCCACTGTTGACACACCTGTGACGCCGGGGAGCGGCGTGGAAGCCACCGCCGCGCCTCCGCCCGGCGACGAGGACCCCGAAAGCCGCAACCGGCAGCGGGCGGCCGTGCTGGCCTTCGGCCGCCGCATCCATACGCGGCCTTCCCTGACCGCCTTGACGCAAGATGCCATCGCCCTGGTGGCCGATGTCCTGCAGGCCGAACTCGGCGGCGCCAGCCAGGTCGTCGCCGGGGGCGAGGCGCTCTTGCTGCGGGTCGTCTCCAGTCTGATGGATGCCCAGCCCATCGAGCCGGCCGTCTCCTCCTCGTCGCTCCGCGCCGAAGAGTCGATGGCGGGATTCGCCCTGGCGGCGGGCACAGCCGTGGCCAGCGGCGACGTGACCGCCGAGACGCGGTTTTGCGACCTCGCGCTCCGCAAGCTCGGCGTCCGCGCCGCGCTGACGGCGCCGTTGGGCCAAGACAAGGAGCCCTTCGGCACGCTGGGCGTCTACCGCCGCCGGCCGCAGCCCTTCAGCACCTCCGACACGCAGTTCGTCGAGATGATCGGTCATCTGCTGATGGTTGCGATCGCGCGGATAAGAGCCGACGAGGCCCTCCAGCAGAATCGCAACTTCACGGCGGCCCTCCTGGAGGCCGTCGAATCGCTGGTCATCGTGCTGGACCTCGAGGGGAGGATCGTGGACATCAACCCGGCCTGCCGGCAGACCACCGGCTTCGTCCTCGAACAGGTGCGGCAGCGGCCCTTCGTCAGCGTCTTCGCGGCGCCGGAGGACCTCGACCTCTTCCACGGCACGCTGCGGAAGGCGGTTCGAGACCGCGCCGCCCTGAAGTTCGACGGCAACCTCATGACCAAGGACGGCCAACGGCTCCGCGTCGCCTGGTCGCTGCGCTTCACCTGCGATGCCGAGGGCAAGCCGCAATTGCTGTTGCTCAGCGGCGTGCCCTGCTTCGATCAGGCCACGCAGTCGCTGCAGATGCGTCCCACTCCGGGTGGAAAGGAGTTGCGGGCCAGCCCGCGACGCACCTTCCAGTACCGCCAGATGATCGCGCCGGTCACCGACGGCAGCATGCCGTTGGCGGGCGACTTCTTCGAGGTCGATTGCTGCGATATTTCCGCCGGCGGGCTCTCCTTCTTCCTGGACCGCGTGCCGGACTTCGACAAACTGATCGTGGCCCTGGGCAAGCCGCCAGCGGTCACCCACTTCGCCGCCCAGGTGGCCCGCTATGCCGAGAAGGTCAACAACGGCCAGCGGCAATTCCTCATCGGCTGCCGCTTCCTCGGCCGCACGCAGTTGTAGGCCCGGCGACGGGCCCCTGACGCATGCTCACTTCCGCGCAGGGCCTTGGGACTTCACCAGTTTCAGGGTCTCCGCTGCCTTTTTCAGTGCGGCCAGTCGGGCGTCGGTGGCGGCATGGATCCACACGTGGGCGACGAGCTTGTCGCCGGGTATCGGCAAGTCACAAAGGGTTTCCATGCCTTTCCCTTCGGGCAGCAAGTGCCAGTCGATGTTCTTGCCGAACATCGTTCCGGAACCTTTCTTTGCCCCCGGCTTGAAGTCGGGGGCGTTTCCAAGGTACACCCCGATGGTGTCCGGATCAGTCCCCAACCGCCCGATGGTGAACAAGCGATGGACGAGGAAGTCGGGGCCGTCCTGGGTCTCGGCGACGGTGTTCTGATCGACGGTAATCGAGATCTCCAATTCCTTCGAGTAAGCGTACAACCGCCGCTGGCCCGCAGCCAGTTGTAGCTTTCTCTTGCCTGGTGCGACCGACGAGAGAATCTCGTGGGCCAGCGCCCGGCAGCCTTGCGGGTCTTTCGCGGCCACCCCATTGACGTACACGTCGAGCGTCTGGATCGTCCGGTCAGTGGACTCGACGCAGATACCCTCGACGAACCCGAAGCTGTGGTCGAGGCCGGCCAGCGGAGTGATTGCCACGGCCTTGAGCCCTTTGGCAGGGTGTGGAACGGTCTTGGCTCGGTAATTGAACTTCGATTTTGCCAGCCACTCCCGCACATCAATCTCCAGGTCCTCCCCGGCGAAGGCGAAGGTTTCCTTTGCCAGGAGCACGAGCCTCTCAGGACCGGCGTCGAAGATGATCCGCGTCTCATGGTCCTCCGGCTCGGGCGCTGCCATGATCGAATGGGGCCGCGGCTCCGCGTGCGCTCCCGAGGGCAGACGCACCGTCAGCCGGCCGCCCAAGACCTCTGTCGCCTTTTCGGCGAGCTTGGCCTCGCGGAGCCGCTCGATCTTCTCCGGCGGGGCGGCCGGCGTACGGGGACTCCAAACCAATCCCCACGCGGCAACCAAACTAAACGCGATAACAACGGGCACACGTCCCATGGCACGATCTCCCGAGGTAATCTACAACCCCTCGTCTTTCCCCTTCATGTCCTCCGTGCCGTGGTGGACTTTTGCTTTGTCTCCGCCGCTCTCAGAAGTCGGCCACTCCCGGCGTCCGCGGGAAGGGGATCACGTCGCGGATGTTCGTCATGCCGGTGACAAACAAAAGCACCCGCTCCACGCCCAGACCAAAACCGCTGTGCGGCACCGTGCCGTAACGCCGCAGGTCGCGATACCACCAGTAGTTCTCCGGGTTCAAGCCCTGCTCCTTCATCCGCATCTCCAGCACCTCGAGGCGATGCTCGCGCTGGCTGCCGCCGATGATCTCGCCCACCTTCGGCACCAGCACGTCCATCGCCCGCACCGTGCGGTCGTCGTCGTTCAGACGCATGTAGAAGGGCTTGATCGAGCGCGGATAGTCGTAGAGGATCACCGGCGACTGGAAATGCGTCTCGGTCAGCCAGCGCTCGTGCTCGGCCTGGAGGTCGCTGCCCCACTGGACGGGAAACTCGAACTCCCGCCCCGAGCTCCTCAGCAGCTCGATGGCCTCGGTGTAGGGCAGGCGGACGAAGCTGCTGGCGACGACCTGTTGCAGCGTCTCGACGACGGTCGCGTCGATCCGCTGGCGGAAGAATTCCATGTCTTCGGGGCACTTTTCCAGCACGTCGCGGACGATCCGCTTGAGAAACCGCTCGGCCAGGTCCATGTTGTCGGCCAGCTCGAAGAAGGCCATTTCCGGCTCGACCATCCAGAACTCGGCGAGGTGGCGGGTGGTGTTGGAGTTTTCGGCGCGGAAGGTGGGGCCGAAGGTATAGACCTTGCCCAGCGAACAGGCGAAGGTCTCGGCCTCCAACTGCCCGCTGACGGTCAAGTACGCCGGCCGCTCGAAGAAGTCCTGGCTGAAATCGACTTCCCAGTCGGGCTGATACGAGCCTTCGACCGGCATGGGGACGTTGTTCAGATCGAGCGTGGTGACCTGGAACATCTCGCCGGCCCCTTCGCAGTCGCTGGCCGTGATGATGGGGGTGTGGACGTAGAGGAAGCCTTCTTCCTGGAAGAAGTCGTGGATCGAGCGGCAGACGCAGTTGCGCACCCGCGCGACGGCGCCGAAGGTGTTGGTCCGCGGCCGCAGGTGGGCCACCGTGCGGAGGAATTCAAAGGAATGCTGCTTCTTCTGCAAGGGATAGGTTTCGGGGTCGGCCCAGCCGTGGACGGTCACGCGCCGCGCCTCGAGCTCGGTGGCCTGCCCCTTGCCGGGCGAGGCCTTGACCAGCCCCTCGACGCTCACGCTGCAGCCGGTGGTGAGCCGCTTGATCTCGCTTTCGTAGTTCTCCAGCGCGGCTGCGGCCACCACTTGCACGTTGCCGAAGCAGGAGCCGTCGTTGAGTTCCAGGAAGCTGAAACCCGCCTTGCTGTCGCGGCGGGTCCGCACCCAGCCTTGCACGAGGGCTTCCCGCCCCACCGCTTCCGCCCGCCGCGCCTCGGCCACCGTGAGCTTGTCCATCATTTGCCACCCAGTTATAGTATCCGGCACACGCCGTGTGCCGTTTTTTCCGCACACGGCGTGTGCGGACTACTTTATTCCCCTGTTCCCAGCCGGACCGGAACCTCGCGCCGCTGCCCCCGGCGGACCACCGTCAGGGTCACCTGGTCGCCGGGCTGCTTGCTCTCGATGATGTCGAGGAAATCATCGCCGTTATGGACGGGCTTGCCGTCGACCGCCTTGATCAAGTCGGCCGCCGCGCGATCGACCGTCTGGAACTCGTACACGACCGGGCCTTGCCGCCTCTCCTGCCGCACGATCTTGAACCCTTGCAGCCCGGCCCGCTCCGCCGGGCCCCCCGGCACGAGCGCGGCAATCAGCAGCCCCTGGTCGGTCCGATACACCCGCGTGATCCCCACGTCGGGCCGGCGGACCCGGCCGTGGGCGATCAGTTGGGGGACGACGCGGGCGATGGTGCCTACCGGGATGGCGAAACCCACGCCCACGTTCTCGCCGGTGCGGCTGGCAATCGCCGTGTTCATGCCGATCAGCCGGCTATGGCTGTCCAGCAGCGGCCCGCCCGAGTTGCCCGGGTTGATGGCCGCGTCGATCTGAATGATCGATTTGATCGAACGGCCGTTGCGGCGGCTGGGCAAGGAACGGTTCAGGCTGGAAATGATGCCGGTCGTCATCGTCCGCTCCAGGCCGAAGGGGTTGCCGATGGCAAACACCCGCTGCCCAACCCGCAACTCCGTCGAAACGCCGAAAACCACCGGAAACAACACCCCGGCCGGCGGATTGATCTTCAGCACCGCCACGTCGGTGCTGGAATCCTTGCCAACCAGTTCCGCCGGATAGTTCTTGCCGTCGAACAGCGTTACCTCGATCTGCTGCGCGCCGTCGATGACGTGATAGTTCGTCAGAATGTGTCCTTGCCGGTCCAACACCACCCCGCTCCCCTCTCCTTCCGAAGGGATCTCCAAGAGCAGGAACTGATCGCCCTGGTATCCTTTCGTCGTGATATTGACCACGCTGCGATTGACGTTCTCATAGACGGCGATGTTGACCCGCTCCTCGGGCGTGTACTGATCCGCTGCCGCCGGCGCCAGCGGGCTCGCCGCGGAGACATTCGGAGCCGCCGCGGGCGCCGCCGGCGGCTTGACGTCCTGGGCCACGCTCCGGGGCTCCAACCCCGGCCCACGCGAAAGCCAGACGGCCGTTCCGGCCCCGGCAACGCCCGAAAGCACGCACAATAGCAGTAGTCTTTTCATGGCCAAGACCCCATCTCCCCCATTTTTTCAGGCCAGACGCCGACGATTCCCAATCATACGCGATTCCCCGGCCGCTGGCGAGGGTCCAGCCGCTGCCAGGAGGCTGTCCCGAGTGACATCCGCAGAGGCATATTGCAGAGGGATGGCACGAAAAGAGTTACGTTTCAAATCGCCCGGAGACGGCCGGGTTCGGTTTTCCCGCGAGGGGGATCCGGGCTTCCGCGAGCGCCGTGAAAACGAGGAACCCGGGGGGGTTTCTTGCGGCAATTTTCAGTTTTTTTGATTGCCAAGGCACCGCCTTATCCTGTACAATGACTTCGGCCCTATGAGGCAAAAAGGGCCGGTGTGGTTTCCCAGGAACAGAGAATTCTGCACGTGCCCTGCCCGCTGCTGCGGAACACAGCGGTCCCCAGGCGCACATCACTGCTGATTGCTGGAGGCGCAGTCATGGCTACCCTTTTCTTGCGGCGTATCGTGTTGCCTTGCCTTACCCTGGTTGCGGTCCTGTCGGCCGTGACAACCCTCAACGCACAGCCGGGGCCCGAGGCGGCCCGGCTCGATTGCTTCGATCACCCGAACGGCAGCAGCTACTTCGCCCTCAGCCTGCGGCCGCCCGCCGTGCCCACCGTGTTCGCACCACGCGACGTGGTCATCCTGGTGAGCACTTCGGCCAGTCAGGCGGGCGAGTATCGCACAGAATCATTCCAGGCCCTGCAGTCCCTGGTGGCCGGCCTGGCCCCCGGCAGCCGCCTGCGGCTGATCGCCACCGATCTGGGCGCCGTCCCCTTGACCAAGGGCTTCGTCGCCCCCGACAGCGCCGAATGGAAGGAGGCCCTGGCGGCCTTGAATCAGCGGACCCCGCTGGGCTCCAACGACATGGAGAAGGCATTGTCGGCCGCCGCGGGCAGCTTCGGCGGCAGCACCAGTCCGCGGGTGTTGGTCTACATCGGCGACGGCAGCAGCCGGGCCAACCTGCTGAAGATCGAAAAATTCCAGCCCCTGGCCACCGCCCTGGCCGACCAGCACGTCTCCGTGCTCAGCTACGGCGTGGGGTCGCGCGTGGATCGGCAGATGCTCGACCTGCTGGCCAGGCAGACCGGCGGCGGCGTCCTGGAAGGCGCCGGCAGCGACGTGGGGAACCGTCTGGCGGCGGCCGCCGTCGCGGCCGTGTACTGGCCGACCGCCGCGGTGAAGTGGCCGGCGGGCATGGGCGAGGTGTTTCCCAAGGCGCTGCCGCCGTTGCGGAGCGATCGCGACACGGTGTTGATCGGCACTCTGAAGGGGAAGGAGCCGTTGCGGATCGAAGCCACCGTCGACGGCCCCGGCGGTGCGAAGACGCTGACTTGGAATGCGACTCCCGGCAAGAGCATGGACGACAACGGTTACCTGCCTTCGCTGGTGGCGGAGGCGCGGGCGGACGGCGCTGCCAGCCTGCCCTTGGTCGACTCGGCGAGCCTGGCCCAGTTGCGGCAGGAGGTGCAATCGGGCGGGCGGACCTTGGCGCAGCTTGCCCGTCAGGCATTGGCCGCCGGCAACCTGGATAGCGCCGATCGGCTGGTGGACGCAGTGTTGCGCTGCGATCCGAACGACCCGGAAGCGATGGTCATCAAGAAGGCGGTGGCCAAGGCGCGTCAGGGCGGAGCCCCGGCCGGCGCGCTCCTGGGCGTGCCGCCTGCCATCGAGCCGGCGGCCGCCGCCGAGCAGTTCGGCGCCGTCCGCAATGCCCTCGTGACCGCCATGCAAACCGAGGTGCAAAATGTGATCAACCAGGCCCGCGGCCAGATGCGCACCACCCCTGAGAACGCCATCCAAGACCTGCGGCTGGAAATGGAGAAGGTCAAGGCGATCGCGGAACTCACGCCCGAGGCCCGCGAACAGTTCTATGGCGCCTTGCAGGCGGCGTTGCGCGAAGCGAAACGTTGCCTGATCGAGGTCGAACACCGTCGCCAGGAAGACGCGGAGCGCAGGGTGGCGGGCATGGAGCACCTCCTGGTGGCCAACGCCCTGATGCGGGACCAGCAGAAGGTCGAACAGTTGATCGCCTGCGTCGATTTCCTCTTGAAGGAGGCCTGCGCGCTGGAAGGCGAAGAGGCCTATAAGAAAGCCGGCGATGCAAATGCGGCGGGCATCGTGGCGGCCGAGATCATGCCGCACGACCCCGCTCCGGCGGCGGCCGTCCTCCTGGCCCAGAGCAGCGGCTACGACCAAGAGAACACGAAGACGATGACGGCGGCGCAAAGGGGTGTCATGGATACCATGTATGCATGCGATATGTCGCGCATCCCCTTCAACGACTACCAGCCGATCGTTTATGCGGATTCGCAATGGTGGAAGGAGATGACCCGCAGCCGGAAGGAGCGCTTCGGCTCGAACGACATGAGACAGCGCGGCCCCGCCGAGAAGAAGATCGAGGCGGCCCTGAAGTCGCCCACCCAACTGGAGTTCGCCGAGACGCCGCTGACCGACGTGATCGACTACCTGAAGGACTATCACCAGATCGAAATCCAATTGGATAAGAGGGCCCTGGACGATGCGACCATCGGCACCGACACCCCGGTGACGAAGAGCGTCAAGGGGGTTTCCTTGCAGTCGGCGTTGCGGTTGATGCTCCGCGAGTTGAACCTGACCTACGTGATCAAGGATGAGGTGCTGTTGATCACCACGACGGAAGCGGCCGAGAACATGCTGACGACGCGGGCGTACTCGGTGGCCGACCTGGTGATTCCGATCCACACGCCGAATTTTTCCGGCGGCTTCGGCGGCATGGGCGGCATGGGCGGCTTTGGCGGCCAGAACGGCGGCTTCGGCGGCGACATGAACGTGCAGGGCGGCATGGGCGGCGTCAACGGCATGCGGGGCTTCGGCGGCGGCGCGGGTGGCCAGGGCCTGGGCATGGGCTTCCAGAGCGTCCCTGCCGAGGTCGTTTCCCAAGTCCCACTGAGCCATTAGGGGACCGTCCCCCACTGGCCGCCGCCTCCGCGGCGGCATGCCGTAAATGATTGAGAGAACGATAATTACGGTTCGCGTCCCCTCTCGCGACGCCAGCAGTGTGTCTAGAGAGGGGGGCGGGCTTCCCCGCCAGCCGCGAGGGCCTGGAGCATGGTGCTTTTCTCGCGGCAATTTGCAGTTTTTTGATTGCCAAAGTGCCCAGCGCCCTAGTAAAATGACGATAGCCCGACTAGGGCCCTTTATGTCCCGAGGAAGAATTCTGCACGTGCCTTGCCTCCGCTGCTGCGGAACACAGCGGGAGCCAGGCACAGTTCCCTGTCGTTCGCCGGAGATGCAGTCATGTTGAAATTTCGCTTGCGGTCCATCGTGTTGCTTTGTCTTGTCTTGGTTGCGGTCCTCTCGGCCGTGACAACCCTCAACGCACAGCCGGGGCCTGAGGCGGCCCGGCTCGACTGCTTCAGTCACCCGGACGGCAGCAATTACTTCGCCCTCAGCTTGCAGCCGCCCGCCGCGCCCGTCGTGGTCGCACCACGCGACGTGGTCATCCTGGTGAGCACTTCGGCCAGCCAGGCGGGCGAGTATCGCACAGAATCATTCCAGGCCCTACAGTCCCTGGTGGCCGGTCTGGCCCCCGGCAGCCGCCTGCGGCTGATCGCCACCGACCTCAGCGCGATCCCCTTGACCAAGGGCTTCGTCGCCCCCGACAGCGCCGAGTGGAAGGAGGCCCTGGCGGCCTTGAACCAGCGGACCCCGCTGGGCTCCAACGACATGGAAAAGGCATTGTCGGCCGCCGCGGCCAGTTTCGGCGGCAGCACCAATCCGCGGGCGTTGGTCTACATCGGCGACGGCAGCAGCCGGGCCAACCCGCTGCCAACCGAGAAGTTCCAGCCCCTGGCCACCGCCCTGGCCGATCAGCACGTCTCCGTGCTCAGCTACGGCGTGGGGTCGCGCGTGGATCGGCAGATGCTCGACCTGCTGGCCAGGCAGACCGGGGGCGTCGTCCTGGAAGGCGCCGGCAGCGAGGTGGGGAGCCGTCTGGCGGCGGCGGCCGCCGTGCCCGTGTTCTGGCCGACCGCCGCGGTGAAGTGGCCAGCCGGCATGGGCGAGGTCTTTCCCAAGGCGTTGCCGCCGTTGCGGAGCGATCGCGACACGGTGCTGATCGGCACCCTGAAGGGAAAGGATCCTTTGCGGATCGAAGCCACTGTCGACGGCCCCGGCGGTGCGAAGACGCTGGCCTGGAATGCAACTCCCGGCAAGAGCATGGACAACAACGGTTACCTGCCTTCGCTGGTGGCGGAGGCGCGGGCCGACGGCGGCGCGAGCCTGCCCCTGGTGGACTCGGCGAGCCTGGCCCAGTTGCGGCAGCAGATACGGTCGGGCGGGCGGAACATGACGGCGCTGGCCGCCCGCGCGTTGGCCCTAGGCAACCTGGATAGCGCCGAGCGCCTGGTGGATGAAGCGTTGCGCTTCGATCCGAACGACCGGAAAGCGACGGCCATCAAGGAGGCGGTGGCCAAGGCGCGTCAGGGCGGCGCCCCGGTCGGCACGCCTTTACTCCTGCCGCCTCCCGTAGAGCCGGCGGCCGCCGCCGACGGTCTGAACCTTGTCGGCGCGGCGCCGGGCGTAGGCGGGCCCGCGGAAGGGGCCGCCGCCGTGCAGTTCGGCGCCGTCCGCAATGCCCAGGCGGCCGCCACGCAAACCGAGGTGCAGAACGTGATCAACCAGGCCCGCGGCCAAATGCGCACCACCCCCGAGAACGCCATCCGGGACCTGCGGCTGGAAATGGAGAAGGTCAAGGGGATCGCGGAACTCACGCCGGAGGCCCGCGAGCAGTTCTACGGCGCCTTGCAGGCGGCGTTGCGCGAAGGCAGCAAACAACTGATCGAGGTCGAGCACCGTCGCCAGGAGGATGCCGAGCGCAGGGCGGCGGGCATGGAGCAGGCCCTCGTGGCCAACGGCCTGATCCGCGACCAGCAGAAGGTCAAACAGTTGATCGCCCGCGTCGATTTCCTCTTGGACGAAGCCCGCACGCTGGAAGGCGAAGAGGCCTATAAGAAAGCCGGCGATGCAAATGCGGCGGGCATCATGGCGGCCGAGATCCTGCCGCACGACCCGACTCCGGCGGCGGCCATCCTCCTGGCCCAGACCAGGGGCTACGACGAACAGAACACGAGGACGACGGCGTTGGCGCAGAGGGGTGTCATGGATACCCTCTATGCGTGCGATATGTCGCGCATCCCCTTCAACGACTACCAGCCGATCGTCTATCCGGATTCGCAGTGGTGGAAGGAGATGACCCGCAGCCGGAAGGAGCGTTTCGGCTCGAAGGACATGAAACAGCGCGGCCCCGCCGAGAAGAAGATCGAGGCGGCCCTGAAGACGCCTACGCAACTGGAGTTCGTCGATACCCCGCTGACTGACGTGATCGACTACCTGAAGGACTATCACCAGATCGAGATCCAACTGGATAAAAAGGCCATGGAGGATGCGGGCGTCGGCACCGACACCCCGGTGACGAAGAGCCTCAAGGGGGTTTCCTTGAGGTCGGCGTTGCGCCTGATGCTCGCCGAGTTGAACCTGAAGTACGTGATCAAGGATGAGGTGCTGTTGATCACCACGACGGAAGCGGCCGAGAACATGCTGACGACGCGGGTGTACTCGGTGGCCGACCTGGTGATTCCGATTCGCACGCCGAATTTTGCCGGCGGCTTCGGCGGCATGGGCGGCATGGGCGGCTTCGGCGGCCAGGGCGGCGGCTTCGGCGGCGCCATGAACGGCGGGGGCGGCATGGGCGGCATCAACGGCATGCAGGGCTTCGGCGGCGGCCAGGGCGGCCAGGGCATGGGCATGATGGGCGGCGGCATGGGCTTCCAGAGCGTCCCCGCCGAAATCCTCCCCCAGGTCCCCGTCCAGGGACCGGTTGCCTGGGCCGTCGAGGAAGAGAAGACCCCCGCGGTCCCGGTCCCCGCCAACGTCAAGGCGGCGCCGGTCAAGGCCGACGCGGCCAAGGCGCCGGCCGCCTCCGACAGGCCGGCCACCATTCCCTTGACAGAAATGCTCGCGGCCCCCGATCCCAAGGCGGCTTGGGAACATTACTTCGCCACCCACCAGCCGCAGCCCGCCGCGGTCCGCGCGGCCGTGGCCAACTTGACCACCCACCAGAAATTCGAGCACGTCATCGCCCTGATCGAGGCGGCCTTGCGCCATCAGCAGCAGCAATCCTGGATGTTTGAGGCGCTGGGCCTGACCATGCAGGCCGCCAACCGGCCCAAGGACGAGATCGAACGGGCCGTCATGTCGGCCGCCGAATTCGTCGACAACAGCAACGACCTCATGCGCCTCGGCGTCTACATGACGCAGTTGGGGTTGGACCAGCGGGCGATGAAAATCTTCCGCCAGGTCGCCGACCTCGAGCCCCTCTGGCCGCCGCCCTACCTCTACGGGCTGAAGGTGGCCGATCGGATCCACGACCTGGACGGCATCGAGTGGACCACCTGCGGCATCCTCAGCCAGGGCTGGCTCTCCAACCAGCAGGACGTCTGGACGACCGCCTGGAACGTCTCCCAGGCCACCCTGAAAAAGCTCCGCGCCGAGAAACGCGACGCCGAGGCCGACAAGTTCGAGGCCGCCCTCAAGGTCGCCAACCAACGCGACGTCGTGATCCTGGTCCGCTGGACGGGTGACGCCGACGTGGACATCCTGGTGGAAGAACCGACGGGCACGATCTGCTCGCTCCGCAACTTCCGCACCACCTCCGGCGGCGTGCTCAGCGGCGACGTCAGCGCCAGCGACAGCCTCGCCGGGGCCAACGGACATTGCCAGATGTACCTCTGCCCCAAGGGCTTCGACGGCACCTACAAGTTGCTGGCGCGGCGGGTTTGGGGGCAGGTGATCACCGGCAAGGTGTCGGTGGAACTCATCGCCCACTACGGCACCCCCGAAGTCAAGCGGATGCGCCGCCAGATCGCGCTGGAAAAGGGCGCAGCCGCCGTCACCTTCGTGCTCAGCAACGGCCGCCGCAGCGAGAAGATCAACGCCCAGCAAGTCGCCGTGGCCAACGCCGCCATCGGCCAGATCGCCATGAGCCGCCAAGTGCTCGCCCAGCAGATGGCTGCCCTGGCCGATCCCAATGCCATCGCGGCCTTGAACGCCGCCAACCTGGCCGCCGCCACCAACGGCGGCGGCGGCGCGGTGGAGACGCCCCTGGTGCTTCCCTTCGCCATCCAGGGAGCCGTGGGTTATCAGCCGATCATCATCACCTTGCCGGAAGGGGCCAACCTGGCGGCCACCGGCGTCGTCTCGGCCGATCGCCGCTACGTCCGCATCAGTTGCGTGCCCTTGTTCTCCCAGATCTCCAAGGTCACCACCTTCAACTACAGCTCCGGCGTCTCCTCGTCGCAGAGCTATCCGAACGGCTTCAGCGGCACCCAGAACGGCGGCTTGTAAGCGGCCCGCCGGCAATTCCTCCCCTCTCCCCCGACCAACCTTCGGCCGGTGCCCGGAGAGGGGTTGGGGGTGAGGGGCCGCGGCCATCCAGCCACGCTATGCCGTCCGTCGCCGCCGACGCCAAGCGTACAGGGCCAGGCTTGGCAAGCCCGCCGCCAGCAGCAGCAGTGACGCGGGCTCTGCGACCTCGCCAAAGAACTCGGGGCTCCCATTCGCTACGTAGCTGCAATCCCCGCCGTACTCAACGACGATGCTCTCGACGGCTGTGCCGCCACTAAGCTGGAGACCTGATGTCTGAAGGGAAAATGTATCGACTGTCGGTGTTCCGGTCCAAGCGTCGTTCTTGTCGATGACGAGTGCGGAGCCGCCGGCCCAGCCGGTTAGTTCGATGTCCACGAACGCGTCAGGTGACGAAAGCGTGATCGTGCCGTCCAACTGAAGATATGTGTTCAGGGGTGCGCCTCCCGTGGGACAAGTGGGAAAATTAGTAAGGCAACCGGCCCAGAAGGTGTAGGGGCCGTTTCCTGCATCGCATGTGATCGAGATCGGTGAGATGTGGCTGGAGAACCAATTTAAGCCGGCGACACCCACGCCCGCATCCGTTCCGCTGCTCGAACCCATCGTCCACGTGTTGGTGCTGCTTTTGCAGCCAATGAACTCGTCGTAGAACCCCTGATTATCATAGAAAACGCCATCCCCTCGGGCTTGAGCAGCAAGTCCCAGTAGCGCCGAAAACACAAGAGCCGTGACCGGTGATTTTCTCATTTTCCTTCCTCTATTAGAACAAAGGAGAAACAAAAGGGGTCCGGAGTCTTAAAGCGCTTTTTGCTCCCCCTCGCGCCAATAGCGACGACTCCTGACCGCCCTATTCCCAGGGGAAAACCCAAACCAAGAACGGCCCGCGGCTTGAACCGCGAGCAACACGGCTAGGTGAACCGAACGCTGCCTCTTTTTGTCGAGGACCAGAGGGGCGGATCGTAAAGCAACCCCCTGCCACGGCCCGCATAAATCCCAGTTTAGCCACTGCCACCAAAATTGCAAGCGTTTGGCGCCGCGCCTTTCCAGGTTTTTTGCATATTTCCGGCACTCTAACGTTATGGTGGGGGTAAACTGCCCGTCGCCGCCAACAGCAGAGGCAAGCCTTCGCAGCGGCTCGCGGGCACCCGCCCACCGAGACGCGCGGGCATGGGCTTTCGGCTTCTGCAGCGCCCTGGCCATCCGAGTTGACCTCGATCAGGCCGCCTGGGCGACGCCACGATGCGAGGTGAATCAGTCCGGCTCGTTGCCCGGCTTCCACTTGATGTTGCAGCCCAGGCTGGGCCGCTGCTGCTTCGAGACCGGGCTGCCGGAGAGCACCGCGTCCAGGGCCTTCCGCAAGTCCTCGCCCGTGACCGGTATGTTGTTGCCCGGCCGGCTCGAGTCCATCTGCCCGCGATAGACCAGGCGGCGCTCCTTGTCGAAAACGTAGAAGTCGGGCGTGCAGGCCGCCTGGTAGGCCTGGGCCACCTCCTGCGTCTCGTCGATCAAGTAGGGAAACGTATAGCCGCGGCGCTGGACCTCTTCGGCCATCCGCGGCGGAGCGTCGTCGGGGTATCGCTCGAAGTCGTTGGCGTTGATGCCCACCACGGCCACGCCGCGCTCTTGATACTCGCGGACCAAGGCCGCCAGGGAGTCGGCCACGTGCTTCACGTAGGGGCAATGGTTGCAGAGGAAAATCACCAACAGCGCGGGGGCGTGCGCGAAATCCGCGAGCGCGACTGTCCTGCCGCTGCTGTCGGGCAGCGAAAAATCGGGGGCCATCGTGCCCAACCGCACCATCCTGCTGGCCGTTGCGACCATGGTAGCAGTCTCCTCTTGGGGGAAAGTGTGTGGAAAAGCCCACTCCGCGTCTGCGGAATTGTACGCGGCCGGCAACCCCCCCTTTTCCCTGGCGGCTTTGGAATTCACTGCCCGCCGCCACAGCAGCCCGGCGGCTTTTGGAAAAGCGGTCCGCAGACGGCTCACTTGATGCCGAACAGTCGCCGGGCGTTGGCCGTGGTCTCGGCGGCGAGTTGGGCCGGCGGCACGCCCCGCAACTCGGCCAGGCCGACGGCCGTGTGCACGA
This sequence comes from Thermoguttaceae bacterium, assembly GCA_052139835.1. Taxonomy (GTDB): domain Bacteria; phylum Planctomycetota; class Planctomycetia; order Pirellulales; family Thermoguttaceae; genus JBKQVT01. Next base: position 6,418 of record JBKQVT010000150.1, on the reverse strand, counting down.
CCAGGCCCGGCTCATTGCGCGGCTGCTTGCCGCGGAGCGGCTCGGGCGTCAAGTAGGGGGAGTCGGTCTCGACGAGGATGCGATCGGCGGGCGCCGCGGCCGCCGCGGCGCGGAGTGGCTGGAATTTCTTGTTCCTGTAGGTCACGTTGCCGGCGAAGCTCAGCGAGAGTCCCAGTTCCAGGCACTTGGCGGCCATGGCCGCGTCGCCGCTGAAGGCGTGCAGCAGGGCATGCACCGGCCCGGCGGCAGCCGCCGCCTCCAGCAGCGGGATCAGGTCGGCCGCCGCGTCGCGGCAATGGATGATCACCGGCAGTTTCCGTTGGCCGCCCAGGCGGAGATGGCGGCGAAAATACTCGATCTGCAACTCCAGGGGGGCGAAGTCCCAGTAGCGGTCCAGGCCCGTCTCGCCCACCGCCACCACGCGGGGATGGTCTGCCAGGGCGACGAGACGGTCCCAGTCGTCCGCGGCCGCTTCGGCGCACGAGTTGGGGTGGATGCCCACCGCCGCGTAGATTTCGCCGTAGCGCTCGGCCAGCCGCACGGCGGCGCGGCTGGATTCCAGCGTCGTGCCCACGCAGACAATCGTCTCGACGCCGGCGGCCACGGCCCGCGCGATCACCGCGTCGCGATCGGCGTCGAATTGCGGATCATCGAGATGGGCGTGCGAGTCGATCATACGGATGCCTCCGCCACTTTATGCCAGTCCGGCACGGCCGTCAAGCAGATCACACCCAACGGGTGGACTTCGGCGTGCGGGATTGATACAAAGGGGGAAGGAGACGAAAGGATGAAGGATCAAGGATGAAGGATGAAAACCGCACGGCCGCACGCTTGCGGTTTCGCCTTCCCCCTTCCGCCCTCCGCCTTTCCTTCATCCTTTATCCTTCATCCTTACCCTTCCATGCAGCACTGCGACGCACTCATCGTGGGCGGCGGACCGGCGGGGGCCACCTGCGCCGCGGCCCTCCGCCGCCGCGGACTCGACGTGGTCGTCCTCGACAAGGCCACCTTTCCCAGGGCGAAACTCTGCGCCGGCTGGATCACGCCCGAGCTGTTTCAGACGCTCGCAGTCGATCCGGCCGAGTACGGCCGCGGCCGGGTGTTGCAGGCTATGACCGCCTTTCGCGTCGGCCGCATCGGCGGGCCGCACGTGGTCGTGTCCTACGACCGGCCGGTCAGCTTCGGCATCCGCCGCAGCGAGCTGGACGATTTCCTCCTCCGCCGCGCCGGCGCGCATTTGCGCCTGGGCGAAGCGGTCCAGGCCATCGAGCGCCAGGGCGGCCGCTGGCTGGTCAACGGCCAGATCGCGACGCCGCTGCTGGTGGCCGCCGGGGGGCATTTTTGCCCGGTGGCCCGCTTGCTGGGCATGGCCCCGCCGCCGCGCGAGCCCGTCGTGGCCGCCGAGGAATTCGAGATCGAATTGAGCCCCCCTGAACAGGACCGTTGGCCCGTCGATCCGCAGGTCCCGGAAATCTACTTTTGCGACGACCTGATGGGCTACGGTTGGTGCATTCGCAAGGGGCCGCTGTTGAACGTCGGCCTGGGGCGCGAGGACGGCCGGGCACTGCCGGAGCACGTCCGCGGCTTCTGCGATTTCCTCAAGCAGCAGGGGCGCGGCGTCGAGGGGCCGGCCAAGTTTGCCGGCCACGCCTACCAGTTGTACGACCACTCGACGCGGCCGCTGCTGGCCGACGGTGTGCTCTGGATCGGCGACGCGGCCGGCCTGGCCGCCACGCAAAGCGGCGAAGGCATCCGCCCGGCGGTCGAGTCGGGCCTGCTGGCGGCCCGCGCGATTGCCGCCGCCGGCGGCGACTATCGCCGGGAGCGGTTGGCGTCGTACGCGCGGGCGATGGAGGCCCGCTTCGGCCGCCGTCGCGTGCATCCCGTCGCGGCGTCGGCCCCCGGCGCGTTGCGGCGCCTGTTGGGGCGGAAGTTATTGGCCCAGCGTTGGTTTGTCCGCCGGGTGGTTTTGGACCGCTGGTTCTTGCACGCCGGCCAAACACCGCTGGAGCCGGAGGCGGAACTGTGAGGGAGGAAGGGGGAAACAGGGTTCCACGTTAAGATAGGGAGTACAGGCAACATGCCAATTCAGGCATCCCCCCCTTCCCGGGTAGCGCACCAAGACCGCGGCGGTATCCCCTCTTTAGAGTTACACCTCTTCGCTCACGGAGGTTGCCGCAACTCATTGAAGAAAAACCACTTGTGTTGGTGCAACCGCGACGCAAGTTCTGGCGACCCAAAGAAGCCATCGCCCGCGGCACGCCGACCCGCGACCGCCGGCACCCCCCGGTGGCGATCTGAGGCCTTTTTCGTCGCGTGGGCGGCCCACTGCGCCGCGGGCCGCGAATCGCGAAAATTCGCGTTTATGTGCTTGCAGTTCGGGAAGGAATTGCGATAATAAGCAGAGTGGCGGTTTATGGTCGCAGTGACCGCGATTGCTTCGCCCGGCGCGCCGGGCTCAAGGGGACCATGCCATGACACTTCGCTCGGGATTGGCTGTCGCGCTGTCGGCTGTCGCTTTGGCCTTCGTTGCCGCGGGTCTTGCACGGGCGCAGGAAGGGAAGACCCCGCCCGTCGACAACAGCATTCCCGATATCCCCATCGCGCCGCACCTGGACGATCCGGGCAAGCCCGCCGACAAACCGGCCGATAAGCCGGCCGACAAGCCCGCCGACAAGGGAACGCCTGTCGCCCCGAACAAGGATAAGGGCAACGATGCGGCCGGCGGGAGCTACAACGGCGGCTTCGGCGACCAGTCGGACAAGGGCTCCTCGCCGCAGCGCAACAAGCTGCTGAAGCAGATCGAAGCGCAGCTTGGCTCCATGACGCCGCTGGGGAGCACGAAGCGAGAGGACAATGATTTCTACGTGCTGTGGCTGATCGAAGTCAGCAAGAAGCACAAGGTGACCGAGGAGCTCGCGATCATTCAGGGCGTCAAGGACGCGGCCGTCAAGGTGGTCGACTACCTGCTGCGCGATCCCACGGCGGTCCACGAGTGGCAGCCGTTCGCGCGGGTGAAGACCATGGCGACGGCGCACAAGCAACTCGCCCTGGCCAAATCCAAGACGGTCGCGGCGCGGGTAGCGGCCATTCCTCCTAAAAAGGGACAGAAGAGATCGCCCGACGACGCCTTCGTGGTCGGCACCGCCGACCTGCGCTTGTCGGACAAGCACGCCGACGTCCGCTTTCAGGTGCTCAAGGGCGTGAAGACGGTGGCCGACTTTCTCCTCGACTACGTCTTGGCTCCGCCGCAGGGCGTGAAGCGCGACTGGCACATCTTCTACCGCACGCACAGCGAAGACGACGCCAACCGCTACGTCGAGCAACTGCGGAAAGACTACGACGATATGGAAACCAAGCGCGAGGCGATCGCCCAAATCTACGCGGCGGCCTCTACCTCGCGATGCTGAGGGCGCTAGCCCCGGCTGTGGTGTCCACAGCCATCGGTCCTGCGGGGATCGCCATGCGCGCAGCGCATCGCGCGGCGCGGCGTTTTGACCAGCGCGGACCGCTTCTTTGCCGCCGGCGGACTTTCTTCTGGGGCCGCCGGCGCCGCTGTTCCCCCGTTTCTTCCCCTTTTTTCCCGCGGAGCAACACATGAAAACTATTGCCGGCATCGGTTTGAAGGACGTGCAAGCGGTCTACAGCGGACCGGAAGGCGAGCTTTGGGAACTCGTCATGGGGCAACAAATTCACCTCGGCGGACTGCAGTCTTCGCTGGAGTTGGCCCAGCAGGCCGGCATCCGCGCCGGCAGCGACGGCGTCGATCTCTGCTGCTGCACGGGGGCCGGCATGCGGTTTCTCGTCCGCTTCCGCAACGTGGCGCGGATGCAGGGAGTCGATGCCACGGAAGCGATGGTCCGCCGCGGACGCAGCCGCTGCGAGGCGGAAGGGCTGGCGGGGCAGATTACGCTCGTGCTGGGCGACGCCTGCGCGACCGGGCTGCCCGGCGGCCAGGCCGACTTCGTCTGGGGCGAGGACGCCTGGTGTTACGTGGTCGATAAGGACCGGCTCATCGCCGAGGCCGCCCGGCTGCTGAAACCCGGCGGCACGATCGCCTTTACCGATTGGATCGAGGGCCGTCCGGGCCTCAGCGATGGCGAGGCCGCGCGGTTCCTCGCCTTCATGAAGTTTCCCAACGTGCAAGACCTGGCGGGCTACCAGGCGCTGTTGGGCAAACACGGCTGCGAGGTGCTGGCGGCGGAAGACACCGGTCGCTTCGCCCCCTGCGCCGACCTCTATCTGAACATGCTCAACATGCAACTCAGCTACGATGCCCTGCGGATCATCGGCTTCGACCGCGAGCTGATGGAATCGCTGGGGGGCGAGTTGAACTTCGTGGCCCAGTTGGCCCATGCCGGAAAGATTGCCCAGGGACGGTTCGTCGCCCGCAAGGCGGCTTGAGGCTCGTCAGGGGACGGGCATGCGGGCACGGAGCCGGTACTCCCGCGGCGTCTGGTCCAGGCGGCGGCGGAAGAGCGTGCTCATGTATTGAATGTACTTGAAGCCGGCCTGCGCCGCCACCTGCTTCAGCGGCAGATCGGTTTCGGCCAGCAGCGTGCGGGCACGCTCGATGCGGACGCGATCGATCTCGGCGTGTATCGTCCGGCCCATCATCGCCTTGAACTTCCGCTCCAGGGTCGATCGCGACAGGCCGGCCATCTTGGTCAAGTCGGCGATGCTGATGCCGTCGCAGGCATGTTCGCGGATGAACCGCGCCGCCAGCGCCACCTCGGCGTTGCTGACGGCCAGGGTATCGGTGGAGCGGCGGGCGACGACGCCCTCCGGTCCCACGACGTACTGCATCTGCGGCGATTCCTTCCCCTCCATCCGTTGATCCAACAAGGCCGCCGCTTGATAGCCCAGCCGCCGCATCCCTTGTTCGATGCTGCTCAGCGGCGGATCGGTCAATTCGCACATCACTTCATCATTATCGACGCCGACGACCGCCACGTCCTCGGGGACGCGCACGCCGAGGGCATGGCAAGCCTCCAGCACGTGCCGGGCACGAGCGTCGTTGCAGGCCATCAAGCCCACCGGCATTTCCAGCGCCTGCAGCCAGGCCATCAGGCCGCGTTGCAGTTCCTGCCATTTGCGCGCGGTCTCATAGCGGCCCACATAGACGCTCGACCGGCAGCCCGCCTCGCGCGCCGCGCGCTTGAAGGCCGCGGCACGCTCCTCCGACCAGCGATTGTGCCGCGCACCGGGAAAGCCGCAGTACGCCAAACGGCGAAAACCACGGTCCAGGAGGTGATTGACGGCCAGCCGGGCAATGGCCTGGTTATCGCTGGCAAAGCAGGGAATATTCAGCGCCGGATCGTACCATCCGTAGCCCCCCCCCACCTCCACCACCGGCACGCTCAGACCCTGCACGGCCAGGGCGACCTTGCGGTCCTGGAAGTTGGCCAGGATGCCGTCGCCACGCCAACTGCGGAGATCGGGCAGCCGTTGCCGCGGGTCCTCCTCGACGTAGAAGCTCCAGCGGCCTTCCTCCTTCGCATACGCGGCGATGCCGGCCAAGATCTTCCGGTCGGTGCACGACGCCGCATCGATCATCACGGCCACATGAAAGCGACGCGCCATCACCCCAACCCCCGTTGGCCCCGCCGGCACGAATTGCCCTTTCCCCTGGCCTCTTGCCGCCCGCCTCTTCTAGTATAATCCGCCTCGGACCGTCTGGTGAATATTTATAAAGACCTTATACTTATGCGTTAGTGGCTGCCATCTAACCCATTTGGTGGGTACCTGTGAAACATGGGCCGATCCATTTGCCGGTACGAACCTTGTGGGCCGAGAACCGCCCAACGTAGAATGAACCGTCGGCCGCAGACGCACCTTCGAGAGGGACGCGTGAAGACTCTGGTCCTGGGCTTGGGAAATCCGCTGGTGAGCGACGATAGCGTGGGCCTCCGCGTGGCGGCGGAATTGAGATCCCGGCTGGCCGGCCGGCCCGAGGTCGAAGTCGGCGAAGACTATTGGGGCGGGCTGCGGCTGATGGAACGACTGGTGGGCTGCGACCGGGCGATCGTGATCGACGCCATCTGCACGGGGGCCCCGCCCGGCACGATCCATCGCCTCCAGCCCGACGCCATCCCCACGCAACGCAGCGCCTCGGCCCACGACGTGACTCTGCCCACGGCCTTGGCGCTGGGCCGCCATGCCGGCCTGCACCTGCCGGAAGACCGCCATATCCTCTTGGTGGGGATCGAGGCCGAGGATGTCGTGAATTTTGGTCAGTCATGCACGCCGGCGGTCGCGGCGGCGGTGCCCAGGGCGGTGGAAACGGTGCTCCAGGCCCTCGATGCCTTCCCCGACGCCGCCGACATGGGCCCGATGGTATAATGATGGTGCAGCGTGCCACTGCTGGCTTGTCCAGCAGTGCAGCGTGCAGCCATCGATCGGCACTGCTGGACAAGCC